>JAFUMW010000106.1 GCA_017482465.1 Clostridia bacterium | reverse complement strand
GCTTTAAAACAAACGTATCCGCCGCTAGGTGGCGCTGAGCGAACGAATTTAGTCCAGATCCCCACAGACAAAAGTATCCGCCGTCAGGCGGTGCTGAGCGAACGAATTTAGCCCAAATACCCACAGACAAACGTATCCACCGCAAGGTGGCGCTGAGTGAACGAATTTAGTCCAAGGGAAGGGATACGTAAGGGAAAACCGTGAGGTTTCCCTTACGCACGCTTTTCCACCCTTTTGGCGTGTACCAAAAGGGTGTCCCCCGGAAGGGCAACAAACAATCTCAACAAACAAAAACAAGTACCATAAACCCACACCAAACATAAACTAACCACACCAACACCCCCCATAAACTAAAACAAGTACCATAAACCTACCCCAAAAACAACACTAACTCCTACAAAAAGAGGAAACAAACATGAAGATCATCATCAATGGCGCAGGCGGCTTTATGGGCCGCGAGGTCGCAAAAATAGTAAACGCCGGCGACGGACTTGAGCTTGCTGCACTTATCGATATCGCAGGCGGCGAGGGCGTACTCACCTCGCTTAATGAGTTTAACGGCGAGGCTGACGTCATCATCGACTTTTCTCACCACAGTGCCACAATCGAGCTGATCGATGCGGCGGAAAAACTCGGTATTCCACTCGTACTCGCCACAACCGGCCATACTCCCGAGGAAACCGACTACATTAACACACATACCGATAAGATACCGCTGTTCTTCAGCGCTAATATGTCTCTCGGCGTGGCAATGCTTGTCAAGCTCTCGCGCGAATGTGCAAAAATATTCCCCGATGCTGACATCGAGATCATCGAAAAGCATCATAACAGAAAGCTTGACGCACCCAGCGGTACAGCACTTATGCTCGGACGCGCACTTGCCGAGGAAAGAGAAAATTCCAAGCTTATATTCGGACGCGTCGGTCAAGCAAAACGTGAGAAAGGCGAGATCGGCATACACGCTCTGCGCTTGGGCGATGTCGTCGGCGAGCATGAGGTCATTATCGACACAGGCACAGAAACACTTTCTCTCAAGCACACCGCGCACTCTCGCGCGCTCTTTGCCCGCGGCGCTGTTGAGGCGGCGGCATTCATCGTCGGCAAAAAGCCGGGCAAGTATACGATGACCGAGCTTATAAACGCAGAATGAATCAACAGTTCACAAAAATGCACGGATGCGGCAACGACTACCTCTTCTTCAATTGCCTTGAAAATGAGATAGAGTCGCCCGATATCCTCGCAAGAAAGCTTTCGCCGAGACGTTTCTCGGTCGGTGCGGACGGTATCGTCCTTATATGCAAAAGCAATGTTGCCGACGCGAAGATGAGAATGTTCAACGCAGACGGAAGCGAGGGTGAGATGTGCGGAAACGCCATACGCTGCGTAGGCAAGTACCTGTACGAAAGAGGCTTCACGGACAAGCGTACACTTCAGATCGAAACGCTCGCAGGTATAAAGGAATTAAAGCTTAATATGCAAGACGGCAGAGTCGAAAGCGTACGCGTCGATATGGGACGCGCTGATTTTTCACCCGATGCCGTAGGTCTTGCCTCCGATACAGAATACGTTGACCGAATGATCGACGTAAACGGCACAGGATATAAGCTTACTGCACTGTCAACAGGTAATCCCCATGCGATCGTCTACACGTCCGACCCGAAAACGCTTAAGCTTGACAAGCTCGGACCGATGCTTGAAAAGCATCCGATTTTCAAAAACAGGATCAACGCCGGATTTGTGCACATAATAAACGAAAGTGAGCTCGAGATGCGCGTGTGGGAACGCGGAAGCGGGGAAACGCTTGCCTGCGGGACACTAGCGTGCGCCGCGGTAGCCGCGTCGGTAAAAAACGGCAGACTTAAGCCGGGCATCGGCGTAAACGTACACCTGCCGGGCGGTACACTTACAGTAGAATGTGACCCCGACTTTCGCATACACATGACCGGCCCTGCCGAGTTTGTATACGATGCAACAGCGGACACCGACATAATGTAACAGACATAAACGATTAGAATTAAGGAATGATGAAAATGCTTCACACTAACCTATCAGTAAACGAAAAGGGACACCTCACGCTTGCGGGCGTAGACACGGTCGAAATGGCGGAAAAATATTCGACACCGCTCTACCTTGTGGATGAGGAGCGTGTCCGCGAAAAAATGCGTACCTACATCGGTGCAATGAACAAATACTTCCCCGAAGGATCAATGCCGCTCTTTGCTTCAAAGGCACTTTGCATGAAGAAGATATACAAGATCGCGGCAGACGAGGGTATGGGCATCGACCTTGTATCACCCGGCGAGCTCTACACCGCAAAGGTGGCAGGCTTCCCGCTTGAGCGCGCTTATTTTCACGGCAACAACAAGACCGACGCTGATATAAAGCTTGCGATCGACTCAGGGCTCGGCTATTTTGTCGCCGACAACCGCGAGGAGCTCGATGCGATAGACCGTATCGCACATGAAGCAGGCATAAAGCAGAAAATACTGCTTCGCCTGACACCCGGTATCGACCCGCACACACACGCGGCAATAACCACGGGTAAGGTCGACTCAAAGTTCGGCACAGCCATTGAGACAGGACAGGCGTTTGAGTTAGTGAAGTATATCCTCACTTTAGAAAATATCGAGCTTGAGGGCTTCCACTGCCACATAGGCTCGCAGTGCTTTGAGATAAAGCCGTTCTGCGACGCGGCGGACATCATGATCATGTTCATGGCAAAAATAAAAGACCGGCTCGGAAAGCTTACAACGACGCTCAATCTCGGCGGCGGCTTCGGCGTACGCTACACAGAAGCCGATCCGCACATAGATATCGACGAAAACATCAAACTCATAGCCAAGCACATAAACGACACCTGCTCGCGCTTTGAATTTGAAAAGCCGCGCATCCTTATGGAGCCCGGCCGCAGTATAGTAGCCGACGCGGGTGTGACACTCTACTCGGTCGGAAGCGTAAAAACCATAACAGGATACAAGAGCTATGTTTCTATCGACGGCGGCATGACCGACAACCCGAGATACGCGCTCTATCAGTCGGCATACACGGTGCTCAACGCAAGCCGCGCTGATCAAAAGCCTGACTTTACAGCGACCGTCGGCGGCAGATGCTGTGAGAGCGGCGACCTTATCCAAGAGGATGTTGAAATTAAGAAGCCGGAGCGCGGCGAAAAGCTCGCGGTGCTCGTAACAGGCGCTTACAACTACGCAATGGCGTCAAACTACAACCGTCTTCCCCGCCCTGCGATGGTAATGATAAAGGACGGCGTTGACACGCTTGCCGTACGCCGTGAGACCTACGAGGATCTTGTACGCAACGATATGGACTGAATACAAAAACAGCCTTTCCGAACAGCCTTTTGGAAAGGCTGTTTTCGATCTTTCGATAACTGTATTGGACATTTCTCGGCATATGAGTGTTGATTTTTTAACAATTACGTGCTAATATTGTAATATAAAGTCAATTTTTCAAAAAAGGAGTTAGCGTATGCACACGGTCAGAGCACTTGTACTTTGACTTTTCATTTTTCTCGCGTTTGCAATGAG
Organism: Clostridia bacterium; assembly: GCA_017482465.1. GTDB lineage: Bacteria > Bacillota > Clostridia > Oscillospirales > CAG-272 > UBA4717. The sequence goes on along the minus strand of JAFUMW010000106.1, from coordinate 16,720 downwards.
CGTGTCGGCGGACAACGGTTGCATCGTGAGATCGAATGGCCTGCTCGCCCGAAAAATAGCGGGACACGCGGCTTACAGCTTACTTCCGATCGTATAAATGAGAGGTTTACAAATGAAAAAAGAGAAAAAAAGCAAGAAAACATTTGCGCTTGTCGAAAAAATAAAAGAAGACAAGGTCTCTTTCGCGGTATACGCAATAATAAGGCTTATTGTTATATTCATTCTTATAAGAAGCATCTTCTTAAGAGAATGGGAGAGCGTGTACGTCTGTGCGCTGACCCTTGTTTTGCTCTTACTTCCGCCGTTTATTGAAAGAGAGCTGAAGATCGAGCTTCCGACGGGACTTGAGATCACAGCGTTTGTGTTCGTTTTCTGCGCGGAGATACTCGGCGAGCTTGGCGCGTACTATGTAAAGATCCCCCTTTGGGACACTGCGTTGCATACTGTAAGCGGTTTCATTTTCGCAGCGTTCGGCTTCTGCTTGCTTGATCTTCTCAACCGCAATAAGCGCGTAAACCTATCTCCCCTGACCCTTACGCTCGTCGCCTTCTGCTTTTCGATGACGGTAGGCGTGCTTTGGGAATTTTTCGAATTCGGCGCCGACCTTTTTATGAGCACAGACATGCAAAAGGACACACTTGTACACAACCTCTATACGGTAACACTTGATCCGCAGCAGGCAAACAATGTCGTCGCGGTGAAAGATATAGTAAAGACCGTAATAGAGACCGCCGACGGCAGTATAGTCACGCTTGACGGATACCTTGACACAGGTATCACAGATACAATGAAGGATCTCTTCGTCAACTTTATCGGAGCGGTGGTTTTCTGCCTGTGCGGATACATTTATGTCACCAAGCGCGGCAAGCGTGCTTCGCGCATCGTTGCCGGCTTTGTCCCCAAGGTTACGCAGAATGAAGAAAAGGAAAAACAGCTTCTTGAGGAAACACCCGAAAACGATATTTAACATTATGAACAAAGACATACTAATTGCGAATAAGATAGCCCGCGCAGTAAATGACGCGGGCGGGTGTGCTTATTATGTAGGCGGATGTGTACGCGACAAGCTGCTCGGAATACCGTCCGGTGATCTTGACATCGAGGTACACGGAATAACCCCCGACACACTTGACGGTATACTCGATCAGATCGGACACACGCGTGAGGTAGGTCTGAGCTTCGGCATATGGAGTCTTGACGATTCGGACATCGACATTGCCATGCCGCGTCTCGAAGAAGCTACAGGCAGAGGTCACCGCGACTTCAAAACGCATGTCGATCCGTATCTCGGTACAGAAAAGGCATCGCGCAGACGTGACTTCACGGTAAACGCGATCATGGAAAATGTGCTCACGCACGAGCTTGTCGACCATTACGGCGGTCAGACCGATCTTAAAAACGGTATTTTGCGCCATGTAAACGATGAAAGCTTCGCCGAAGATCCGCTCCGCGTACTGCGAGGTGCGGGCTTTGCCGCCCGCTTCGGCTTCACTGTCGCCGATGAAACGCTTGAGCTTTTCAGGTGTATGCAGCTTGAAAAGCTGTCCTGTGAGCGAGTGTTCGGCGAGCTTGCAAAGGCGCTTCTTAAAGCCGACAAGCCTTCCGTCTTTTTTGATGTATTAAAACAAACAGGTCAGCTTGACACATGGTTTCCCGAGATAAAGGCGCTTATCGGTGTACCGCAAAGTCCGATATACCACGCGGAGGGTGATGTGTACAATCACACGATGCTCGTGCTTGACGAGGCGGCAAAGCTTCGCTTGAAGGCAAAACGACCGCTTTACTTCATGCTCTCTGCCCTCTGCCACGATCTTGGCAAAACAGTAACGACCGCCGAGCTCGACGGAAAGATACACGCATTCGGTCATGAAACAGAGGGACTTTCTCTCATCAAAAAATTTCTGCATCGGCTCACAAACGAGAGCGATCTCAGAAAGTACGTGTTAAACATGACAAAGCTTCATATGCGCCCGAACATGCTCGTAAAGCAGAACGCGGGAAAAAAATCATATAACCGCATGTTTGACGAGTCGATTGAAGCGCACGATCTCCTGCTTCTTGCCAAAGCCGATTTTTACGGCTCGGTGAGCAACGAAAAAGAGCCGTACGAAAGCACGGAAGAGCGCTTGCACAGCGCACTTGACGAGTTTCATGAGCTTATGAGCCGTCCATATGTGGCGGGCGCGGATCTTATTGACGCAGGACTTACGCCCGGAGAGGATTTCAAGCGTTTACTTGACCACGCTCACAAGCTGCGGCTTGCAGGTGTTCCCAAAAAGGAAGCCCTCGCGCAGGTGCTTGCAGAGGCAAAGAAATCATAAAGCTTATACAAGAAAAAGGTGCTTATGTGTTTTCACACATAAGCACCTTTTTAGGAAGATATTATCAAATTTAAGTATAGCACACAGTGTTTAGTGTAAACAGTATCAAGCAATCGTAAATATTTTGGTTATTTTCTTATCGCTAAAACTAAAAAGCTCTCCGACTTCAACCTCAAGGTCAGAAGTACTATCATTCAATTCATATGCGACTTCGACCTCTATTGTAGCACCCGTCCTAATTTCCTTTGATTGGTTATCCACGGAATAATTTGCACTGTCTGCAAGAAAATATGAGTTATTCAAACCTATACCGTTTTGATACACAGCATCATCAAATGCAACCATAAAAGAAACGGGATTATCATCATTATTAGTAAAAATATACTTGACTATTGCTACCGATTTTCCCTCATAATCCTCTGCTAATCTGCAACTATCAATTTCTAAAACATATTTGCCTATGTTTGAATCATCTTCAGCACTTACTTCAACCTTATCTGTTACGATTTCTGTATCCGTATCGGTATCATTATTTGATGTTCCAAAGCTTCCAATAATCGCTACCGCCAAAACCACACATATTAATATTATAATAATTTTCTTCATCATATCTTCTCCTTTAGTTTAGTAATACCATGCCTTATACTCAAATATGTCGGATATTCTTCCTACAAACACAAAAATTATAACACAAATGTATTCTTTTGTCAACATATGTGTTCATATTTCGCGCAAAATAATCGTACAATATCATTTGAGGTGATATTGTGTCTGAAATATATCTTGATTCAAAAATTGTTGGAGAGGCTATAGTTCACTGCAGAAAAGCAAAAGATCTTTCGCAAGAAGTCCTCAGTGGATTGGCTGATATTGGAAGAACGCATTTAAGTGCTATTGAACGCGGTGAAAGAAAACCGACGCTCGAAACATTATATCGAATCAGTCTTGCATTGGATATGAGCATGAGCGACATTGTAAAAGAGATTGAAAAAAGACTGTAGTTTTATAACATACAAAAAGCGCTTTGAGGCATTTACCTGCCTCAAAGCGCTTTTTACATATCAAATATTACTTATAATATTCAGCCGCCGACTCAAACAGCTTCATGTCGTAGTTGCCCTCGACATTCATGTATGTGCCGTTGCTTACACGCTCCGAGTGTCCCATCTTACCGATGACACGTCCGTCCGGCGAGGTGATACCCTCGATAGCGTAGTTACTTGTGTTCGGGTTAGCGCCGATCGCATAGGTCGGTACTCCTTCAAAATCAGCGTACTGTGTCGCGATCTGTCCGTTTGCCGCAAGCTCGAGTATGAGCTTTTCATCAGCAATGAAGCGTCCTTCGCCGTGCGAGATCGGTACGTTGTACACCTCACCCGGCTTTGTGTTCATAAGCCACGGGGACTTGTTCGAAAGCACGCGTGTACGTACTATTCTCGACTGATGGCGTCCGATCACGTTATAGGTAAGCGTCGGGCTGTTTTCATCCGCCTCGCGTATCTCGCCGTAAGGAACGAGTCCGAGCTTGATTATCGCCTGGAAGCCGTTACAGATACCGCACATAAGTCCGTCGCGATTCTTTAACAGCTCGTTTACAGCATCGCTTACCGCGGGATTTCTGAAGAACGCGGTTATAAACTTACCCGAGCCGTCAGGCTCGTCACCGCCCGAAAATCCGCCGGGGATGAAGATGATCTGCGAATCCTTTATCCTCTTGACCGCTTCTTCTACCGATTCGGCGATATCCGAGGGCTTGGTATTACGGATAACGAATATATCGGCATCCATACCCGCGCGCATTACCGCTCTCGCGCTGTCGTATTCGCAGTTTGTGCCGGGGAATACGGGGATGAGCACGCGAGGTCTTGCGACCGACGTTTTTGCGCGCATAGCGCTCTTGCAGTCGGTATCGGGAAGAGTCGCGCTCTTTTCCTCTGTCTTTATATTGCAGGAGAATACGGACTCAAGCTTGTTTTCATATATACCGAGAAGCTCGTGTGTGCATACCTTCTCACCCTTATAGGACATCGGGCACGCCTTGGTCGTACGTCCGAGCAATATCTCGCCGTCAACAGGAGTATCGTCGGTCATTTCAAGCACGAACGCACCGTATCGGTAAGCAAACAGTGTGTCAAGGCTGACATTTTCATCTATGGCAAAGCCGTAGCCGTTACCGAAGCCCATCTTCATGAGTGCCTCGGCAACACCGCCGTACACGGGTGTGTACGCCGCGCTGACTCTGCCCTCTCTCATGAGCGCGTTTACCTTATTGTAAAGTGCGATCTCGCTTTCGCTTATCGGAAGTCCGTCGGCATCATATTCGGGTGTGAGCAGTATAACGCGGCTGTCAGCGCTCTTGAATTCGGGCGATATCACCTCGTCAAGCTTGCCTGTGGTCACAGCAAAGGACACGAGCGTCGGAGGTACGTTTATATCCTCAAATGTACCGCTCATCGAGTCCTTACCGCCGATAGATGCCGCCGAGTAGTCAAGCTGTGCCGCGAAAGCGCCTAAAAGTGCCGCCATAGGCTTGCCCCAGCGCTTGCCGTCACGCATCGGCTTTTCGAAATATTCCTGGAATGTAAGGTAGATGTCCTTATAGCTTGCGCCTGTAGCAATAAGCTTCGAGATAGACTCGACTACCGCAAGGTACGCGCCGTGATAGGGACTCTTTTCACTGATATAGGGGTTGTATCCCCACGACATGAATGAAACTGTATCGGTTTCGCCCGACTCAAGCGGTATCTTGTGTACCATAGCCTGAATAGGTGTATGCTGGTTTGCTCCGCCGAAGGGCATGAGCACCGAGCCTGCTCCGATCGTAGAGTCAAAGCGCTCGGAAAGTCCGCGCTTTGAGCATACGTTGAGGTCGCCCGCAAGGGCCTTTATTCCATCAACAAAGCTTTCGGGAATATCCTTTTCATAAGCCTTGGGAGCGCTGAGTTCTATGTCGATGTGCTTTTCGGCACCGTTGGAATTAAGAAATTCGCGCGAGATATCAACGATCTTCTTGCCGTTCCAGTTCATCACAAGACGGGCGTCTGCCGTAACAACGGCAACCGGAGTTGCTTCAAGGTTCTCGCCCTTTGCAAGCTCTATAAAGCGCTCTGCGTCCTTTGCTTCAACAACGACAGCCATTCTTTCCTGGCTCTCGGAGATAGCAAGCTCCGTTCCGTCAAGACCGTCATACTTTTTGGGTACTGCGTTAAGGTTTATTTCCAGGCCGTCCGCAAGCTCACCTACAGCGACCGAAACGCCGCCTGCACCGAAGTCGTTACAACGCTTTATAAGCCTTGCCGCTTCCTTCATGCGGAAAAGTCTCTGTAATTTTCTTTCCTCGGGAGCGTTACCCTTCTGCACCTCCGCGCCGCAGGTCTCAAGAGAGGTCTTTGTGTGCGACTTGGACGAGCCTGTAGCACCGCCGCAGCCGTCACGTCCTGTTCTTCCGCCGAGCAGGATAACGATGTCACCCGCGTCGGGCACCTCACGGCGCACGTTTTCAGCCGGAGCAGCTCCGAGAACCGCACCGATCTCCATACGCTTAGCCGCGTATCCGTCATGGTAGAGCTCGTCTACCATGCCCGTGGCAAGGCCGATCTGGTTACCGTAGGATGAATATCCAGCCGCCGCTGTCTGCACGATGGTACGCTGAGGGAGCTTGCCGGGGATGGTTTCATCTATCGGGCGTGTCGGGTCAGCCGCACCCGTAACTCTCATCGCCGCGTAAACGTACGAGCGTCCCGAAAGGGGGTCGCGTATCGCGCCGCCGATACAGGTAGCCGCGCCGCCGAACGGCTCGATCTCGGTCGGGTGGTTATGTGTTTCATTCTTGAAAAGAAGCAGGTAAGGAACGCTCTCGCCGTCGATATCGACCGTGATCTTTACCGTGCAGGCGTTGATCTCGTCCGACTCGTCAAGCGCGTCAAGCTTGCCCTCGCTCTTTAAGAAGCGAGCGCCGAGAGTCGCTATATCCATGAGATTTACGGGCTTTGTTCTGCCCAGTTTCTTCCTTGTTTCGATATATCTTTCATACGCCGCTTCGAGCTTTTTGTCCTCGAATTTGACATTGTCAACCGTAGTCAAGAATGTAGTATGACGGCAGTGATCCGACCAATAGGTGTCGATCATTCTGATCTCGGTGATGGTGGGGTCTCTCTGCTCGCTTCTGAAGTAGTCGCGGCAGAACTTAAGATCATCGGCGTCCATGGCAAGTCCCATGTCCGACGCCATCTTGGCAAGCTCGTCGCCCTCAAGCTTTATAAAGCCGTCAAGAGTTGCTACTTCGCTTGGAATATCCGCCTTTATCGCGAGCGTTTCGGGAAGTTCGAAGGATGCGTGTCTGCTCTCGACGGGGTTGATAACGTGCTTTTCGATCTTCGCAAGCTCTGTATCACTGACGCTTCCGTAGAGCGCGTACACCTTTGCAGTGCGTACAAGCGGCTTTTCGCCCATGGATATGATCTGTATGCACTGAGAAGCCGACTCTGCTCTCATATCAAACTGACCCGGCAGGCTCTCGACTGCGAAAACAGCGCAAGCGCCCGTGAAATCGGGCTCTGTAAACGTGTTATCTATCTGCGGCTCGGAGAAAACATTCCTCACAGCCGTGTCAAAGAGCGCGGCATCGATATTTTCCGCGTCGTATCTGTTCACAACGCGCACATCGGTGACCGTGGGGATTCTGAGCACCGTATTTATGTCGCTTTTAAGCGAGCGCGCTTCGTTTGCAAATTCGCGCTTCTTTTCGACAAATATTCTGTATACCATTGTATTGTATCCTTTCAAAAGATGTTTACTTCGCCGCCTTCAGTGCGCGCGCACCGATGTCATGACGGAAATACTTGTTTTCAAAATGTACCTTTTCGCCCTCGAGATATGCCTTATCAACAGCGTCCTTTAACGTGTCACCGACAGCCGATACAGCAAGCACGCGTCCGCCGCCGGTCAAGAGCTTACCGTTTTCAAGCTTTGCGCCCGCGATATAAACGCACGCGTCTGCCTTGTCATCTCCGGTGATCTCAAAGCCGGTCTCGTACTTTCCGGGGTATCCGTTTGATGCGAGCACAAGTGTACACGAATGCTTATCTGCAAACTTCACCTCGCACTCGGCAAGCTTACCTGAGGACACCGCGCGCATCACCGTAAACAGATCCGACTCCAGAAGCGGGAGAACAGCCTGTGTTTCGGGGTCGCCGAAGCGGCAGTTGTACTCGATGACCTTAGGGCCGTTCTTTGTGAGCATAAGTCCGAAGTAAAGGCATCCCTTGAAGGTTCTGTTTTCAGCCTTCATAGCTTCTACCGTAGGCATGAATATCGTTTTCATGCACTCGCTTGCTATCGCGTCTGTATAATAGGGGTTGGGAGCGATCGCGCCCATGCCGCCTGTATTAAGTCCGGTGTCATTGTCGCCCGCACGCTTGTGGTCCATCGAGGAAACCATCGGAACAAGAACGTTTCCGTCGGTAAACGCGAGCACCGATACCTCGGGGCCCTCTAAAAATTCCTCAACTACCACACGGCTTCCGCTTTCGCCGAACACCTTGTCAGCCATCATGCTGACAACTGCGTCTACAGCCTCGTCGGTGGTCTGCGCGATGATAACGCCCTTACCAAGTGCAAGGCCGTCAGCCTTTATAACAACAGGCGCGGGAACAGTCCTTAGATATGCTATCGCCTCGTCCATATCCTCAAAGGTCTCGTATGCCGCGGTGGGGATATTGTATTTCTTCATAAGGTTCTTGGAAAAGACCTTGCTTCCCTCGATCACAGCCGCCGCCTTTGAAGGACCGAAGCATTCCACTCCGATCGCGTTCAAAGCGTCAACACATCCGAGCACCAGCGGGTCATCGGGCGCGACAACAGCATATTCTATACCGTTTTCACGGGCGAAATTTACTATTCCTTCGATATCCTTTGCACCGATATTAACACACTCGGCATCCCTTGCGATACCGCCGTTACCCGGCAGTGCGTAAAGCTTGTCTATTTCGGGGGACTTTTTAAGTTCCTTTATTATTGCGTGTTCGCGGCCTCCGCCGCCTACGACCATTACTTTCATGTTTTTCTCCAAAATATATTCTTATTTACGTCCGTGTGGGCGGTAAAGCATTTAAGCCTTGCCGCCCGCGTTGTTTTTATTAATGATGGAAGAGTCTCATACCCGTGAACGCCATAGCGATGCCGTACTTGTTACAGCATTCGATAACAAGATCGTCACGGATAGAACCGCCCGGCTCTGCGATATAGGAAACACCGCTTCTGCGTGCGCGCTCGATGTTATCATCGAACGGGAAGAAAGCGTCAGAGCCTACAGACACGCCTGTTATAGTGGAAAGATATGCCTTCTGCTCTTCCTTTGTAAAGGGAGCGGGGCACTCTGTAAAGTATTTCTGCCAGTTACCGTCCGCAAGCACATCCTCGCAGTCCTCGGAGATGTAAACGTCGATAACATTATCGCGGTCGGGTCTGCCGAGCTCGGGCTTGAACGGAAGGTTAAGCACACGGTCGTGCTGTCTGAGATGCCAAATATCGGCCTTACTGCCCGCAAGTCTTGTGCAGTATATTCTCGACTGCTGACCTGCACCGACACCGATAGCCTGTCCGCCTACAGCATAGCACACAGAGTTTGACTGTGTATACTTAAGTGTGATAAGCGCGATGATAAGGTCGATCTTTGCCGATTCGGGAATATCCTTGTTCTCTGTAACGATGTTTGTAAGAAGCTCGGCGTCGATCTTGAAATTGTTTCTTCCCTGCTCGAAGGTTATGCCGAACACCTGCTTGATCTCCTTTTCCTCGGGGATATAGTCAGGGTCGATCTTTACTATATTATAGTTGCCCTTGCGCTTGGACTTGAGTATTTCAAGAGCCTCATCGGTGTAACCGGGAGCAATTATGCCGTCGGATACCTCACGCTTGATAATGAGCGCGGTGGTCGCATCACAAACATCGGAAAGAGCGATCCAGTCGCCGAATGATGACTGGCGGTCCGTACCTCTTGCACGCGCATACGCACAAGCGAGGGGAGAATCATCAAGACCTTCGATATCGTCAACGAAGCAAGCCTTCTTGAGCTTTTCGTCAAGCGGAAGTCCTACAGCCGCCGACGTGGGGCTTACATGCTTAAAAGAAGTAGCACAGGGCATACCTGTTGCCGCCTTAAGCTCCTTAACGAGCTGCCAGGAGTTGAACGCATCAAGAAAGTTTATGTATCCGGGACGTCCGCAGAGTATCTCTATCGGGAGCTCACTTCCGTCAGCCATATATATCTTCGAGGGCTTCTGATTGGGGTTACAGCCGTATTTAAGTTCAAATTCTTTCATTTTTGTGATCCTTTCAGTATTATTTCTCGTACTTGTTGATAAGTCTCGAGGTATATGTGCCGTCTGCTGTTCTTATGTATCTTACATAAAGAGATATTTTGTTGTCAGCATTAAGGCTGTTCCATATCTCGTTTGTATATGTGTCTATGTCATTGTCAACGGCTACTCTTTCAGGCTCGCCCTCAAATGACGGGAGAGGATTGCCGTCCTTCATATATGTGTGAATGAAAGTACCTATGCCGGCAAGCGAGGGATAGGAGTATGTGTAGCGCATACAGTCGCTTCCCTTTTCGTCAGCCGACTTGAGAATGCTCATCTTATATGTGTACTTGCCGTCAGCAACCTTAAGCACCGCGCTGATACGGGGTGTGAAGTTAGGTTCGTCCGGCTCAAAGCATCTGGTATCAAGAGCTTCCTCGAAGGTCTTGCCGTTCTTTATATGATCATATACGGTGTCTGTCTGATCGCCGTTTGTAACGATAGTCGTGTCGCCCCATACCTTTACGGGAGAATAGATGATAAGCGAGGGATCCTTGACCTTGGACTCGTCATAGGGTGCGGTGATGATCTTGCCGCCCGCCTTTTCCACGAATACACGGTTACGGCTGTTTTCGCTTCTGCCCATTATAAAGTAAGCAAAGACCGCGTGCTCGCCGTCGGGTGTCGTTCCGACTACGATACCGCGTCCCGGATATGTGCAGGATGATAAAATATCGGAGATCTTCATTGTGTCAAGTGCGCTCATGTTGATTACCATGCCTTTCTTTATGTTTTATCTTTTTTTACTGTTCTTTACGATCTCGCGGCAGACCTTTTCGGTCGCCTCGGGAAGTATCTTCCATTCAGCCTGACGCATTACGCGGCGCTGAAGCATTTCGGGAGTATCGTGCGCGCCGACGGCAACAGCCTTTTGCATGATTATGCGTCCGCCGTCGGGAACCTCGTTTACAAAGTGAACGGTCGCGCCTGTTACCTTAACGCCGTACTCAAGTGCCGCCTCGTGTACTTTAAGTCCGTAAAATCCCTTTCCGCAGAAGGATGGGATAAGCGAGGGGTGGACATTGATTATGCGCTCGGGATAGCGCGAGGTGAATTTTTCCGAAAGGATGCACATAAAGCCCGCAAGCACGATAAGATCTATCTCATATTCGTCAAGAAGCTTTATGATCTGATCCTCTATATCAACACCCTCTGCGCGTCTTACGATCGCGGTGTCTATATTGTTTGTTCGTGCGCGCTCAAGTGCATAAGCATCGCTTTTGTTCGATATAACGAGAGCGATCCTTCCGCTTTTGATGATTCCGGAATTCTGTGCATCTATAAGTGCCTGCAGATTTGTTCCCCCGCCGGATACGAGGACTGCTATTTTTGCTGTTGTCATCAGGGTCTCCTTTATAATTTAATCCTTAACCTCGCCCGCAAGCTTCTTCATCAAGGGAATAAAGCAACCGCCGAGCGCGTTGCCGGCTATGGCAAGAGCCAAAAAGAGCCAGACCTCGGGATAAAACATTTTCGCCGCGAAGAAATAGTACATGTCGGCTATAGAGTGCTCATAACCCGAGAGGATGAACACCGGTACACAGAAGATGATACCGGATATGCTCGTTTTTCTTGCAAATATCGTGACCGCAACATACATAAGTATGCCGCACATGAAAGCGGACGCGAGTATCGACGGTACGCTTCTTAAAAGCTTGCCCTCGCACATGGTGCGAGCCGCCTGATATATAACACCCGAGGTGTCGGCAAGATTACATATCACGGACGACAAAAAAGTACCGAGCATATTGCCGAGAATACACGTAAGTAAAAGAGGCGCGTCCTGTTTCTTGTTCTCGCTGTATACCACCGCTCCTACCTTACCCGTGAACAGGTGAAGTCCGAGCATACATATGGTAAGAAGTGCGACCGCGAAAAGCACCGCTCCCTCAAGTCCGCCGAGCTTAAGGTTTACCGTTCCGCCGATCCCGATCATCACGCCTGCCGCTGTGGCAAGCGCTACCGACTGACGTACGCGGCTTAGCATACAGTCACCTTGTTTTCGCTGTCGGCGACTATCTCACCGATCACGCGTGCGTCAGCCTCGCCGTTCTCCGCGAGTACGGCAAGTGCGGTATCAACGTCCGCCGCGTCAACAACAAACGCCATTCCGACACCCATGTTGAAGGTGTTGTACATATCGCGCTCGGGGATATTGCCGGTCTTTGCAAGAAGCTCGAATATCGGAAGCTTCGGAAGCTTATCCTTGCAAATGTTCGCACAAAGTCCGTCGGGGATGGCACGCGGTATGTTTTCATAGAAGCCGCCGCCTGTCACATGTGACACGCTCTTGACCGTAACCTTGTCAAAGAGTGCGAGCATAGGCTTAACGTATATTTTTGTGGGAGCTAAAAGTGCCTCGCCGAGCGATCTGCCGTCAAGCTCGGCTCTGGGGCTCTTGAGATCGCAGTTTTCAACATCGAAAACACGTCTTACAAGCGAAAATCCGTTGGAGTGAACGCCGCTTGAGGGAATGCCGATAACAACATCACCGGGCTTCATAGCGCTCTTGTCAAGAACACGCGCTCTGTCGACTATACCGACCGAGAAACCGGCGAGATCGTACTCGTCTTCGGGATAAAAGCCGGGCATTTCGGCCGTTTCACCGCCGATGAGCGCCGCGCCTGCCATAACACAGCCGTCCGCAACGCCCTTTACGATATCCGCAACTCTTTCGGGCACATTCTTGCCCAAAGCTATGTAGTCAAGGAAAAACAGAGGCTTCGCACCCGAGCATATAATGTCGTTTACGCACATTGCGACGCAGTCGATGCCGACCGTGTCGTGCTTATCCATAAGGAACGCGATCTTGAGCTTTGTGCCGACGCCGTCTGTACCGCCCACCAATACGGGAGAGGTATAGCCCTTAAGATCGAGCGCAAACAGTCCTCCGAAATCTCCGATGCCCGAAATAGCACCCTCTGTGACCGTTTTTGCGATGTGAGCCTTCATCAGTTCAACTGCCTTGTAGCCGGCGGTTATGTCAACGCCTGCCGCCTTGTAGCTTTCGCTGTAGCTTTTTTCCATTTTTATCTCCATTCCGCCGCCGCAAAGCGGCATTAAATTTAAAATATAAACCAAACTTAGCGGTGCGCCCCGCGGCGAAAGTGGGAAAAGACCCTCTTTCAGCTAAGTTTTACAGCGTGAATCAGCATTCTTCACTTTTTATGTTTTAATGCTTCACGCTTTTATTCTTTTCCGTCCCAGCAGTATGTACAGAGCTTGCATCTGTCGATGCCGATAGCCTTGATTATTCCGTCAAGCGACTGGAAATCGAGCGAGTCGAAGTGTAAAGACTTTGCTATCGCCTCGCGTAAGCTTTTGCCTCTTTCGGTCAACGAATCGCTGTATTCATCTATATGCTTAAAGCCCTCTTCTCCCTCAAGCTCGAGAATAGTTCGTCTTGCGACAAGCTCAAGCTCGGAGGTTGCACGTGAAAAGTTCAGATATTTACAGCCGTACATTATCGGAGGGCACGCCGAGCGCATATGTACCGACTTTGCTCCGTGCTCATAAAGGAAGTCGACCGTTTCCTTGAGCTGTGTGCCTCTGACGATAGAGTCATCGACAAATAAGAGGTCCTTGTCCTTTATAAGCTCCTTGACCGGGATCTGCTTCATCTTCGCGATCCTGTTGCGCTCCTCCTGTGTGGGGGGTGTGAAGCTTCTCGGCCACGTGGGCGTATATTTTATAAACGGACGTGCGAACGGTATCTTGCTCTCGTTTGCATATCCTATAGCGTGGGGAGTACCCGAGTCGGGCACGCCGCAAACATAGTCTATATCCTGGGCTATGCCGTTTTTCTTATCGTTCTCGGCAAGTATCTTTCCGTTTCTGTACCTCATCAGCTCGACATTAACGCCCTCGTATATCGAGTTTGAGTACCCGTAATAAGTCCACAAGAACGAACATATCTTCATCTTGTCGCCGGGTGCGGCGAGCTGTGTCATGCTATCCGAGGTCAGCTGTACTATCTCGCCCGGACCGAGCTCCTTTTTGATCTCGTAACCAAGCTTTTCAAAAGCGAACGATTCAAAGGAAACGCTGTGTCCGTTCTCGCTTACGCCGACGATCACAGGCAGTCTGCCTAACTTATCTCTCGCGGCAATGATCGTTCCGTCGTTTTTGAGGATCAGGACCGATATCGAGCCGTCTATGACCTCTTGCGCGAATCTTATTCCCTCGCCAAAATCGTTTTTGTGATTTATCAGCGACGCGACAAGCTCCACCATGTTTACCTTGCCGCCGGTCATTACGCCGAAATGTCCGCCGTTTGTCAAAAGATATTTTTCAATAAGCTCTTCCGAGTTGTTTACACGTCCGACGATCGAGATCGCATACGTTCCGATGTTCGAACGTATCAGAAGCGGCTGAGGATCGGTATCGCTGATGCATCCGATCGCCGAGTTGCCCTTCATCTCGACAAATACCTTGTCAAACTTTGTTCGAAACGGTGAGTTTTCAATATTATGTATTTCGCGCTGAAGCCCGATATCCTCATCATATGCCGCCATTCCCGCGCGTCTCGTTCCGAGATGCGAGTGATAGTCTGTTCCGAAGAAGACATCCGATATTGCGTCGCGCTTGCTTGCTACGCCAAAAAAGCCACCCATGTTAATCTCCATTCCGCCTTTTGCGGTTCAAAATGTTTGATCGATTACCGTTTTCAGACGTATACGCTCACGCCTTGTTATACTTTGCAACAACAACCGCGTCCTTTTCACGGACCTTGTCTGCGGCGATCGCGCGCGCCGTTTCGAGCTTTGTCGCAAGCTCAGCGTCTGATACGGCGAGTATCTGCACGGCAAGTATCGCCGCGTTTGCCGCTCCGTCAACAGCAACCGTTGCGACCGGTATACCGGAGGGCATCTGCACGGTCGACAAAAGCGCGTCAAGCCCGTCAAAATTCTTTGATCTTACGGGAATTCCTATAACCGGGAGCGTGGTGTTTGCAGCCATCGCACCCGCAAGATGAGCCGCCATTCCCGCTGCGGCTATGATAACGCCAACGCCGCGCGAGCGTGCTCCGCGTGCAAATTCAGCCGCCTCAACAGGAGTTCTGTGAGCGCTGAGTATGCGTACCTCATAATCTACATCGTATTCATCGAGCGTATTGATAGCCTTTTCAACAACAGCAAGATCGCTGTCGCTGCCCATAACTATTCCGACCTTTTTCATTATATCCTCCGTTCAGCCGTACGCACGGCAAAATATTGTTTTTCTGTTCTCGCGGCCGTTTTTTCTCAAAATAAAAAAGTGCAGACCTATCCTGTTTTGGATAAGGCTGCCCAGACGGTCGGCTTTATTTTTCCCGACTTCCACGCGTAAACTCGCTTATCCGTCAGTCATCGAGAAACTACTATTATTTTACACTATTATGGCACATCTTGTCAAGACAAAACTTAACATAATTTTATACGAATTATTCTCACTTTGATCAAAAAAACAGTTGATATTGACACAAAGCGCAAAATTTCTTGACAAGCACACGCTCTGAGTATTATAATATATCCGAGATTTACGGTACGAGGTATTAAATAATGAAAATAATGATAGCGTCGGACATACACGGTTCGGCAAAATACGCGAAAATGCTGATAAACAGCTTTGAAAGCACAAAATGCGACAAACTGCTCTTACTCGGTGACATACTGTACCACGGTCCGCGAAACGACCTGCCCGAGGGATATGCTCCCAAAGAAGTCATAGCACTGTTAAATCCGCTTAAGGATAAGATCCTCGCTGTTCGCGGAAACTGCGACACCGAGGTCGACCAGATGGTGCTTGACTTCCCGATACTTGCCGACTACGCGATACTGTCGCTTGATAAGCGTACGGTCTACGCCACTCACGGGCATAATTATAACCCGGACAATCCCCCTCCGCTTGCCAAGGGAGACATATTGCTCTGCGGACACACGCACGTGACGAAGGTGCAGGAGTACGACGGCTTCACCTACATAAACCCCGGCTCGGTGTCGATACCGAAGGAGGATACACCGCGCGGATATATCATACTTGAAAACGGCGTGTTTACCTTCTACGACCTTGACGGAAATAAGACAAACGAATATAAGGCGTGAAAAAAGGGACTTCAGTACGAAGTCCCTTTTTTTAGTGCGTTATTCTATCGGAAGTGTCTCGTAGCCGCTCCAGCCGGCAAGATGCCTTGAAAGCATCGCGCTGTCAACCGCAGTTACCTTTCCGTCACAGTTCACGTCCGACGCCTTTGTATCGATGGCGTCAGCCTCGTAACCACTCCAGCTTGCCAGATGACGCGACAAATACGCGCTGTCTACGGGGGTGATTTTACCGTCACTGTTAACATCACCGTATATGTATTCGATAACCTCAACAGTGCTGTTGACAGTGTTAAATTCTATTGCATTGAAATTCATATCCATAATGTCGTCATTGTCGTTGTCATAGGTAACGGTTATAGGATATGTTCCAACGGCAGCATCAGCATTTACGGTAAAAGTTAGCGTTACCACTGTTCCGTTTGAAGTAATGTTATTGCTTATAATTGAGTTTTCCCAATATAATGTATACGGACTCTGCTCATAATTGTTCGAGTGTACGGCAAGTCCGAGAATGCCCGCATCTTTAACGCCCGTAAGTGTGAGAGCACTTTCGTCATACGCTACCTTCAAGCGCATAAATGCTATGCCGGGGTTGTTTTCAAGAGCGATTGTAACCTCGACTGTTTCACCTGCACGTGCCGTATTACCTGTAACAACGATATTGGCATTTGTTTCGGGAACATCCGGTATTTCTTCTTCCCATACAGCGTAAAGTGTTACATCTGAATCGGAAGTGTATACAGCGCCTGTTGCGTACTCAACACTGCCATTCGCATTTGTTGACCAACCCTTGAATATATAACCGTCACGCGTAGGCTCAGCAGAGCTAAGCGTCAAGTTCACATCATGCGTTTTAGTCTGAGAAGCAGGTGCACCACTACCGCCGTTTGCATCGTAGGTGACGGTGTAGGTGTCCGCTGTCCATGCTGCGTAAAGCGTTGCACTTGCATTAGTG
>JAFUMW010000105.1 GCA_017482465.1 Clostridia bacterium | reverse complement strand
TGAAATCACCGACATTGTTGTGTAAAAAGCAAATTTAGTGATAAATGTTGAATTAAATGATTACTCTGCAGTTCCTGTCATAGTATCGGCGTAAAGCGTCTTTGTTTCACCGTTTTCGGTGTAAACGATGTACGCTCTGCCATACCATGTGTCCCCTGCATTTACCTTTGTCTTGTTGATGATAAAGGTCTTTGTTGCTGTTGCAGGATCGGAGTTGACACGTCCTACTATGATATTAGGTGTGTCTATCTCCATTGTGTCTGCCACACTTGCGTCGTTTGTAAGAAGCACTCCGCGCTCGTTCAGCGTTGCTCCTTCGGGAAGCTCGTACATTCCCACAAACTTGATAAGTCCTGCTCCGCTGTCGTATACGGCTTCTACACCGTTTACTACTGCTGTGCTTCCGTTTGTGTTTTCACTTTCGGTAAGCGTGATGTTTCCTGTGAACGCCGCTCCGAAGGTGAAGTCTTTACTGTAGGATACTATCGTATCAACGCCGTTTGCCGTAAGTGTCCATATCGGATCTTCAAGCGTACCTGTGATGCTTATCTGATCGTCATACTTGAACGCTACTTCTTCTGTTGTACTGTCTGCGTATACTATCGTAAGCACGGTTTCAGTATCCGCTCTTGTGTATTCGGGCTTGTAGGTGTCTACTACATCTCCGTCACGCATGAGCTTCCACTCTGTGCCTGTATATCCGAGTCTTGACGGGATCGCAGGCTCTTCGCTGTCGCTTACTATAAGCTCCTGTGCGTCAAGGTAGAGGTTTAATGTTGTTCCCTCTGCTACGAATACAGGGGTGAAGTATACTGTATTACCCAGAGGATATACGCTTATTGTTTCATCAACTCCGAGGTATATCTCTGTTCCCGTGGAGCAGGATACTCTCTTCCAATATGCGAATGTATAGCCTGTGTCTGCTACTGCTGTAAGCTCTACAGCACTGCCGCTGTTTGCGTAGTCGTTGTAGTCTTCAAAAGTATTGCCGTTTACCGAAATGAAGCCGCCCTCGCTTGTGCTTGCGACAAGCTTTACTGCTATGCTTATTGTTTCGTCTATAAATCTTGCTTCGATCTCGACGTCTGAGTCTACAGTATGAACATATGTTGTGTCACGGCTGAGAAGGATATTTCTGCCGTCGGTTACTTCATACCAGCCCTCGAGTCTGTAGCCTGTGTCGGCTATCGCTGTGAGGGTTATCACTGTTTCGGGCTTAAGCTGCTCTGCGTAAGATACAACAGCTTCTCCGCCATCTACCGTGAAAGAGCCGAAATCTGTTGCAGTTACCTTAACCTCAACAGGTTCTATTTCATCCTCAAATACAGCGTTTACAGTTATTGCCTCTATTACCGTTGTGCCTTCTTCAACATCCCAGCCGACAAATACCTTGCCTTCCGGTGCTTCGGGAGTTGTTTCGGGATATATAAGTCCTTCGCCGATCACAACTTCGATCTCGGCAAATGTATCTTCACCCGACTTAAAGGTTACGGTCGCCTTAGGCTCTTCCGGGAATACGAATTCATATGCATTTGCTGCCTCTGTACTTTCAAAGAACGCAACAAACGATATGTCGAAATAGTTATCAGCGCTCTGATTATAGAAGGGTCTGAAAAGCAAGCCCGTGAGCGCGTTTGCTATGAGATCATCCCAATTCTGAGCACTTCCGTCTCCCCAATTAGCGGTAGAAAGGTCGGTCATGGAAACTCTCCATGATTCGTTACCCACCATGTCCGCAAGACCTCCGCCCCAGACTCTGTAGGAATCAAACCAGAGGTTTACCCCTGTGCTGTTTGTGATCATGGTAGATCTGTAGCCAACCTTCATTACAGGGTATTTTGCAAGATCAACGTCTTCAAAGGTGACGTTAAGTCTGTCCCATTCACCGTTTACTTCACTGCCGTCATTGGTATAATGGAGGATCTTATTGCCGTCATCGTCCTTTGCGACAACTCCGACATACGCACCGTTAGGTGTTGCCTGTAACGAACCGTCAACCGCGGTAAGAAGCACATATTTTTCGAATACTGCGTTTACAGTTATTGCTTCTGTTACTATTGTACCCTCTTCAACGTCCCAGCCGACGAATATCTCTCCCTCAGCTGCCGCGGGTGTTGTTTCGGGATAGGTGAGAGCTTTGCCGAGTATTTGCTCGATCTCGGCAAATGTCTCTTCGCCGGACTTAAAGGTTACTGTTGCCTTAGGATACTCGGCAAGACCAAGCTCTGCCATATACAGCTTCGCACCGACCTCGTTCTTATGGAAAGCAATGCTTTCGATATCAACATAGCTGTCTGCAGTCATGCTGTATGTGTCCTCAAAGAACGCAAGCGTCATGTAAAGGTCTGAGTTTATGGTATCGCCCGTAAGAACGATATCATCGCTTTCATAGTCCTTTACGTTTACATAGAACCCTGCTTTTTCGGTGCTGGTAAGTGCAGGAAGCTCAGCTATTGTCGACACGTGGTTATCCGCACCGCGAAGCTGAACGTCTATATTAGCCGCGGTTGAGTCTGTTTTGTATACTACGCTCATGTACGGATAGTCGGTGATAGCAAAGTCAAGCGACGCGAAGTTTACGGTAACAGCAGGCGCTATCTTGGATGTAAGCGATTCTGCCGAGAAGCGGAGTGCTCCGTCAACGAGAGTATGCTTTGTCATTCTCTGACGGTCGATAAGTGTATTTGCTTCATAATTCGCGAGGGTGTTAAGTGCAGTCGCATCATAGATATGATACTTTGCTGAAAGATCACGGTCAGCGTCGAGAGTGTAAGTAGGCGCTGGAGCGGCTGTGTAGCCGTGTGTCTTTATAACTCCTGCCTTTTCCATCTCCTCGAGTGCGACCTTTGCAAAGATTTTGTGTCCCTCATCGGTCATGTGTACACCGTCCTTCATATATGTTGTACGAAGTCCGATGAAGTTTGTCTGTTCGTTGTTATAAAGGTCGATGCAGGGTACGTCGTAGTACTCGCATGTTGCTTTCATTGCTTCTACATAAGCTTCAAGGTGATAGTTACGAAGACCTGTGTTGTCGCTTCCTTCACCGACAGCAAAGTCGCAGCGCTTAATTGGTGTGAAGAACACGAGCTTCGCATCGGGATAATTCTTCCACGAGAGCATGATAAGCTCGCTTATCGCGCCGCAGAAGGTATCACGCGAGAGATCTCCCGGCTCGCCTATTGTCCAATTTCCATTGTAGTCGTTCGTTCCGCCGTATATGACTATCATGTCCGGATCTTCGGCGGTCGTGACAGCCTCGTACGCAAGCGGATCATTTGCCACCATACGCTCCATACGCGGTACATATGTTTCGATCAATGTTTCACCGTATTTATAATCACCGGTCATTGATGAACCACCGCGGCTCCAATTGTTAACATTCATCTTGAAGTCACTTGCCCAGATACCGTGATATATGCTGTTCTTGCCGGATGTTCCTGTACCGTAGGAAATCGAGTCACCGATGACATTTACAGTAACAGTGTCACCGTCTGCGCTGTCAATTGCGTACCAATCAAGCGGTGAATTATCGTGTACAATTATCAAAATGTCGCTTGAAATGCCGATATCGCCTGCGCTTATCGTGATGATCGCATTGCCAAGTCCATTAGCTGTAATAAGTCCCGTTTCGCTGACAGTTGCGACATCATCATTCGACGATGAATATGTTACACTGCCCGCGTCAACGCTTGTCGGAATGATCGTATAATCACTTTGAATGCTCTCGCCTACTTTAAGCTTATAAGCATCAAACGATGTAACCAATTCGACATCCGGATCATTGGTGTAATTTTCTGCAGCATATACATTTTTGAAAAATCCAATGTATTCTATTTCGAAATATTCGTCCTTAAATATATCTCCGCCGCCCCAAGGCTTCAGACGCAGATAATTACACACCGATGTATCATCTATTTTTGAAAAATCATATTCGCTTATTCCTTCACCTCCGTTGAACGAGGAAGAAACATCGAAAATAATATTACTCAAACTTTCATCATGATTGTACTGAGGCATATATCCCCAAATTCTCGTATTGATCCCCTCATATGAAAGTCCGTAGTTTGTGTCTATATGAGCTGTTGTATTTGCTACGTTTGACCTGTATGCGATTTTTACTATAGGATACTGCTTTACATTATATCCTGATGTCAGTCCGTTTGTTTGGAAGTTGAACTCAAACTGCATACCGTCCGCATGAGTACCATCCTCTGTTGCTGTAAATCTGACAAAGGATCTTCCTGTAGCTATATCGTACTCAACGCTTTTACCGAATGCGTTGTAAGTTACACTGTCATTTAACGCTTCAGCCGGGATAACGAGATAATCATCATATGTGTCGAAGATAGATTCAGGCTTGTATGTTTCCGCAAAGCGGCTTGCCTGTTCTTCGGTTCTGAAAGCTGCGATAGATTCTATGTAAAGTTCACCGTCTACACTCGAATTTGAGAAAGTCTTAAGTCCAATAGCCTGAATTGTCATTGCATTAGTGAACACTTCATTTTTTCCGTCACTTCCGCTTGTAAACGAATCAAGCTTGATTATTTTTACTGTGTAGTCAGCGGATGCCGGAAGCGTTTCCGAGCAGTTCCACTTATATATAGTATCTTTATTTGCATCAGTACCTATAAGATTTGTCGTATCGTTTGATACCGAGTCGGATGTGGTCCTGTAGTAGATAGTGTAATAAGGAAAATCGAAGAACGAATTTTCGCCCGTTTGTGCAAATCCCGAACTCGATTTTTCGGGATAAATCTTAAGCTGTCCCGCATCTCCTGCCGTATAATACGTTTCAGACGCAGTAAATTTCACTGTTTTATAATCATTTTCGTCAATTATGACCTCGCCCTTGTTGCCTGCTGCCGCCTTGATATTAACAGCATTCATTATGATATAGTCAACCTCGGTTGAATCATCGCCGTCAGTTGTATAATCGGCGCTTACATTGGGAATATAGCTGTTCTTAAAGTCGTTAGCCTGATCTTCGGTTCTGAACGCGGTGATAGATTCAATGTAAATATATCCGTCGGTGCCCGAAGATTCGAACAATTTGAGTCCTATCGCCTGTTTTGTCGCTGTATCGTCAAGCAATACAGTTGTGCCATCACTTCCGTTTACAAACGTATCCAGGCTGATCACCTTTATTGTATAGTCTGTAGATGCAACGATCTGTTCTTTTCCGCCCCACTTATACACAGTGCTTCCGCTTGCGTTTGTTCCGATAATGTTCAACGTGTCATCAAGACGTGCATTTTTCGTTGTTTTATAGTAAACTGCATAATAACCAAAATCGAATAACGAATTTTCGCCTGTTTGTGCAAATCCCGCTTCCGATTCTCCGGGATAGATATTAAGCTGTCCCGCATTTCCTGCTGAATACCAGGTTTCCGAGGGTGTGTATTTTACAACCTTGTAGCCGTTTTCATCATAGACAATTTCGCCCTTGCTGCCTGATGCCGCCTTGACGTCCTCAGCATCCATAACGATGTAGTCTACGGCAGTAGAATCATCACCGTCAGTAGTGTAGTCCGCACTTATCATTGTCGTAAAGGCAAAAAGTGCAAAAACGAGAAAAATTACTAAAAGCGCAGGTTTTGTTTTTACTATCATATTAAAGCCTCCATTAATTTTTTGAACGTGCAAAGCCGGAAATACGATAATTTTCAATAACATTTTTGTTTTGCAACGTTACAATATAACTATATCATAATTTGGGGAATATTGATATAAAATTTTTACCGAAAAATATCAATTTTTTATCTGAATCATTGCACCTGCCATCAATAAACACTGTATTCATTTTAGCGAAGGCTTTGATGTTGTCTTTTTTGGGACAAGTGATAAAAAAACGGCTCTGTACGTTTTGTACAAAGCCGAGATTTTTATTCGTTTATCATAACTTTGATAAGCTCGTAAAGCCTCATGAACGAGCCGATGTCCATATGCTCGTTTGGAGTATGCGCGTCCTCGATTGTAGGACCGACCGACAGAATATCCATATCGGGGATCGCCGACTTGATAAGTCCGCACTCGAGTCCTGCGTGTATCGCGACTACTCTGCCCTCCGCACCCGAAAGGCGCTTGTACGAGTCCTTGAAGATGCGGATCATGGGTGAATCGGGTGCATACTGCCAGCCCGGGTACTCGCCCTCAAACTCAACTTCAAAGCCGTATCTTTCAGCCTTTTGAACAAGGCTTTCCTTCATCGCCGAGAGAGACGCGGCAACCGACGAGCGCATCAACATTGTTA
>JAFUMW010000104.1 GCA_017482465.1 Clostridia bacterium | reverse complement strand
GCAAAAGAGCCTCTTGGCTTTTTTCGCTGTACTGAGCCGCGCTTCTGTCAGCTTCGGCTTCAAGCCTTTCTGTCTCTTGTATAACAGCCTTTGCGTCCTCAAGCTCGTAATATGCCTTAAGGATACTTCCAAGCCCGCTTGCCCAGCGTCCCGCCTTTCTTTGCGGCATGTTCCTTTCGCTGTCCCAGTGAGCGCCCGCGATTTCGTTTATTCTGCGGTCGATAGCCGAGCCGATCGTGTCTACCGATATACCGTCGCTTTCGGCAAAGGCTACGGTAACTGCGTCGGACAGCTCGCGCTTGTCGGCATTTCCCTGTGCCGCGTCAAGAAGTGTCTTGAGCGACGCGTCTGTGTTCTTCTGAGAGGTCAAAAGCAGATTAGTGTAAACGCCCTCTGTGTAAACAAGAAGCTCGCGCAGTATCTGTTCCGCCGTGTCAGCGTCGCGGATAACTCCATCGGGCGTTGAGAGCATACATCTCGGGTCAGCTCCCCATTCCTTTGTCAGGGTGTAATCACCGCTTTCGGTTGTAAACGATATCTTTCCGTCAGCGAAATCCGAGACGATATTGCTTCCTTTCTTTACAGCCGGAAAGTATAGGTCACTAAACTCCTTGTCCGAGCGCTTGTCTATCTTGATATTTTGAAACAGGGTGCGCGAGATCAGTTCGGCAAGAGTGCTTTTTCCGCTTTCGTTCTTGCCGTAGATGACATTGATGCCGTCACAAAGGGATATGCTTTTGTCACGTATGCCCGCAAATTGCGTACACGATATGCTTTTTATCTTCATTTGTTATCCCCCTTTACCGACATTAAAAGCTCGTATGTAAGCTGTGCCTTTTTGGGATCGTGCAGCAGTGATCTCAAAAGCTTTGACGAAAACGATGTTTCGGGGAACTCGGCGTTTATAAGCTGCTCGGATATGAGCTTGCTCAAGCCGTGATCGCTGTATGTGCCCTCGATAAAGCGGGAGAGCGCACTTTCTATAATACTTGCTCTGTTTTCGTATTCTTCGGCTGTAAGCGCACCGCTTAATATAAGATCAACGACCGTGTTGTCGGGGATCGCGCTCAGCTCGCGTGTGAGTATATCTTCCGCTTCTCCCGCGCTTACGGCAATGCTTTTCCTTATAAAACGTATGTTTCCCGAGCGGTATTTCTTAGCCCTTACGTTTTTCTGCCCGTCCCCGTCCTCGATCTCAAGGATAAAGCACAGACCTTCAGTGTTGCAGGACACATCGGTCTGCACATGTGTGCCCGCGTTAAAGATACGCTCGCCCGATACAAAGCCGTCCTCCTTCAGCGTTTTCGGAAAGGGAACATGCGTGTGGCCGATCAGCCATGCATCGACAGGTATCGCTTCAAGCTCGGAGCGTTTCATCAGAAAATATTGTCCCTCGCTGTCGATGGTCTCACCCTCGATAGCTCCGTGCGCGATACCTATGCGGAAGGTGGAGTCAGGTACTATGCTTTCGTCCTTTATCCATGCAAGATTGTTTTCGCCGGGAGCTGAGTGCAGAGAGGTGCATAGCGCGGGATATAAGATGAGCT
Source organism: Clostridia bacterium (assembly GCA_017482465.1). Taxonomy (GTDB): domain Bacteria; phylum Bacillota; class Clostridia; order Oscillospirales; family CAG-272; genus UBA4717. The sequence continues at coordinate 5,052 of JAFUMW010000104.1, read as the reverse complement.
CCTCGCCGCATACTGTGATAGGATACGGTTTATATGAGTCAAGTAACATGATATTGTCTTTGCCGAGCGCGGCGTCGGAAAAATACTGCCATACCTTGATATCCTTGTCGAAATGATCGTGGTTGCCGGGCAGTACGGCGACCGTGCCATTAAATGATGACAGAATATCAACAAGCGCCGTGACCTCGCGCTTGGACACACCGTATCCGTTTTCAAACAGGTCTCCTGTTATAACAAAGAGCCCGCAGTCTTCTTCGTTGGCTTTTTTTACCATATCTTCAAACGCCGATATGCGCGCCTCTTTTAACAGTGACGCCTTTTCATGCCGCGCGTACTTCAGTCCGATATGATTATCTCCGGTCATAAAGATTTTTAACATGATAATTTCCTTTTTTATATGTGGTTGTATACAGTATACCATAACCCGCGCGCCAAATCAATGATTTTAATGAAAAAAAGGGTACGGCAAAGCCGTACCCTAAAGCAAATGTAGCTTATTTATCGTCGCGGCATCCGCAAGAGCTTCTGCCGTTTGATTCCGACCGGTTATTTTCCATCGTGTTTATGCTTACAGGCTGAAATTCGGTGATCGGGAAGTCCATGCTTCTGAAAAGATCGCAGGGGTTTGAGTCGCTGTCGCTTGATACACATTCCTTATCGGGGACATTGTATTCGGAAGCGTTAACTAAAAACTGAGCGGGGCGCTCGAGTCTGATGACCGAGAAAAAGCCGAGAGACACGAGAAGATGGCGTCCGTCATCGTTGAATACGAGCTGGCCGTTGGTCGTGCAGAGTATCTGCTCGGGTATGTCGTCGCAAGAGCAGCATCTTGAGCAACCGCAGCAGTCATCCTCAGCAACGCGTACATTGAGTACCACCGGATCAACTACTTCAACAACAGCCGTGGGAAGTGTGTTAGCAATGTCGCAGAGCTTGGGCTCGTTGCAGAAGCCGCTTGATCCGCTGTTGCTCTTGAAGACGTTTACATTACCCTCCGAGCCGTAGAGAACGACCGATTTTTCAACGACGGCGATGCCGCAGAAACCTGCGGGACGTCCGAGACAAACGCAAGCTTCAAGCTCGAGCTTGACATAAAATCTTACCTTGATCTCATAGAAACCTCTGTTGAACTGTACCGGATCGACGGTGATGTTGGCAAAGAGGATGCGCGCTTTGCAAACACGTACGTTGGTGGTACGCTCGATGAGTTCCTGACCTTCGGGCGAAAGGAATACGGCAACATCTTCAAAGCAATCACGGTCGCGGCAGCTGTCAAATACGTGGTTCGTATCAATAATGACAGATTCGCCGCATGATGATGAAGAGCCCGTTCTGCAAAGAGAGCAGCCGTTTCTGTTATCTGCCATGGGGGATTCCTCCAAAAAAGTATTCCGACACAGTCGGTACGAGGGTGTTGCCCTCTGTAATATATTATGCAAAGACAGTGTAACAAGTTCCGTTTTTTAGCCGTGTGGATATTTTGAAAAAAATTTTGAGTGTTTTTGGAAATTCTATTGACAAATATATGAAAACATGTTATCATACAAGTGTACTAATACAAATAGTACACTTAATACACAAGGCGAAAGGAAAGGTAAAGTATGATAACAGTTGACCTGAAGTCACGCGTACCTATCTATGAGCAGATCGTGGACAGCGTAAAATCCGCGATACTGTCGGGGCTTTTAGGACCCGACGAACAGCTCCCCGCGGTTAGAAAGCTTGCGGTGGAGCTCGCCATCAATCCCAATACCATACAAAAAGCGTATACGATACTTGAAGCGCAGTCTATCGTTTATTCGATACCCGGACGGGGAAGCTTTGTTTCGGCAGACACAGGCGCTCTTGCAGACGCTCATCACGCAAAGCTGATAAGTGAGCTCAAGCAGCTGCTTGATGACGCAAAACGCTCGGGTATATCCAAAAAAGAGATACTCGATATAGTAAACGGATACGGGGAATAAGGCAGAATTTTCAGAAAGGATAGGGACTAAATATGATACAAGTAAACAGCGTGACAAAAAAATATGACAACTTCGTATCACTTGACAATGTAAGCTTCAATGTAAAAGACGGCTCTATATTCGGTCTGATCGGCTCGAACGGATCGGGTAAATCAACGCTTTTGCGTATTATGTGCGGCGTTTTTGCACCCAATGTCGGCGAGGTACTGTATGACGGCGCACCGGTATACGAAAACGAAGCGATCAAGCGCGGAATAGTCTATCTTTCGGACGAGAGCTTTTTCAAGCCCCACTCGACCGTTAACGATATCCGTGCACTGTATAAGACTATATGGCCGACATTTTCGGATGAAAAATTTCATAAGCTCCATGACGCGTTCGGTCTTGATATAAACACAAAGATCGGCAAGTTCTCAAAGGGTATGCAAAAGCAGGCGGCGGTTCTTTTGTCGCTTGCGGTTTGTCCGAGGTATTTGCTTTGCGACGAGACCTTTGACGGACTTGACCCGGTAATGCGTAAGCTTGTCAAAACCATCATAGCCGATGAGGTAGCCGCGGGAAACATCACTCCAGTGATCGCGTCGCATAACTTATCCGAGCTTGAGGATTTCTGCGACCATATCGCACTGCTTCATAAGAGCGACCTTGTGATCGAAGCCGACCTTGACGATATCAAGCTCGGTATACACAGGGTACAGGCGGTGTTTAACGAGGATATAACACCCGAGGCTCTACCCGAGCTTGAAATATCCGGGTTTGAGCGCCGCGGACGGCTCACAAGCTTTATCGTCAAGGGAAGCGATGACATGATCGCGCGTATAATAAGCGAAAAGTCACCTGTGTACTTTGAGCTCTTACCGCTCAGCCTTGACGAAATATTCATTTGCGAAATGGAGGGCAAGGGTTATGACTTCACGAAACTCGATATCGGCAGATAACAATAACATGAAATTTTTCCTCGGCACTCTCAAGGGCGCGTGGACACAGGGCGTTATCAGCTTTTCGGTAATGTTTTTTTTGGGTCCGGTACTTCTTTTGATGCTCTGCAACTCGTATGATGCTACGATATACCGTCCGGAAAAGAATATCACTGGACTTGTAAGCACGATATACAGCTCGTACACTTTCTATTGCGTGTTTGCGGCAATACTTGCCGTGCTGTTCGCGATAGCGGTGTTCAATTACCTGAACTCGCGCGTAAGCGTAAACTTTTACCACAGCTTACCTTTTAAGCGCACGAGAATGTTCTTCACCAACTACTTTTCGGGAATAACGATGTTTGCTGTGGGATTTCTTGCAAATTACCTCATCTGCATCGCGATCCCCGCGGTAACAAACATGGGCTTTGCCGAGTGTCTGCCTGCGATAACCTCGGTATTTGTGAATGTTCTTATCTACTTTATACTTATATATTCGATGACCGTGCTTGTCGGCATGACTACCGGTCTTGCACCGGTACAGTGGCTGATGACAGTAGCGGCGTTTGCGATACTCCCGGCAATAAAGCTTTGCGTAAACGCGCTCAAGGCGTTTGAGTACGGCAGATATTGGATAGATTACTTCCTTGAATACGAAAAGTTTTTGCCGACCACTCCGGTTGTTATACTTTATGAAAACACCGCGTTTTCGCCAAAGACCAAGCTCGTGTTTATTCTGATATCGGTGCTTTGTACGGTGCTTGCGGTCACGCTGTACCACTACAGACTCAGCGAAAAATCAGGAAACCCGTTCGTTTTCAATAAATTCGCGTCTGTTGTCAAGTATATAATCATGTTCCCGGCATCAATGGCGTTTGCACTCATATTCGGATATATGGGTGACGAAAACTTTTTCTGGCTGTTGTTCGGCTCGGTAAGCGGCGCGGTCGTGGCGTGGATGATAATGAACTCGATAATCAACAAGACAGCGCGCGCCATGTTCACAGCTGTTCGCGGTATGATAATCTTCACCGTATCAGTGACACTGTTCAACGCATTTCTTGTTTACGGAACCTACCCGCTTGAAAACATGATGCTTAACGACACTCTTGTCAGATCGGTAACGCTCGAGCTTGACGGTAACGGCAGAATGAGCCGTGTGACCTTTGACGAAGACGAGACAAAGTCAGCGCTTCTCGATATAATCGAAATGGAGGTATCCGAACGCGGTTCGGATAACGGCTACGCCTACATCGTTCCGCAGGATATCAAGTACTATGACACACAGCTTGACGATGAATGGAGCGGAAACGTCACGGTAAACGGCAAGGAATACTATGTCGGATATCAGCAGTCAGACTATATCAGAGTAAACGCGGTCGCTAAAACATGGTTCGGCTATGAGATAGCTTGTCAGTTTTCTGTAAGCGACAGAGTACACGACTATTTCAAAGAGCTTGAGATCATCGCAAACAGCGACGAATACAAGGAAGAAATGCTCAAAATACTCGGTATGATAAAAGAAAGAGGCAAGGTCAATATCGAACTTAAGCCTAATCTCATAAAGGACGGCGAGATACAGATAACGACCGGAAACGATACGATAGTCGGCTTTAATGACTATACCCGTATAAGCTATGACGAAGATATCCACGGCGGTCTGTTTGATGCTTATGAGGCGGACATAAAGAATTCAAGCTTTGATATGTACAACGCACCGGTCATCGGACAGATATATGTCCGCGATACGCTGTTCTCATCATACCAACAGCTTCCGATCACGACAGAATTTACAAATACTCTTGAATATCTTAAAGATTGTGGTATAATTAACAGTACCGACTACGCGTACGACCTTTCGCAGGCTATACGTCAAGTACACATCTATGATTATAAGACAGGCGAGGTGCTCACCGTCACCGACGATGACGCAAAGCTTAAAGAGATATTCGAAAGTGTAGACACATACGATATATATAGCCAGTACAGCTCGTTCTTTAATACCGTGGATCACAGATACAAGGTCTTCTATGACTACAGATATCTTGAAATGTACGGTAAAGAGGAATACCGCATAGTCGACACGGACGGTGTCATTGTAGAGGAGACCTCGGCAGAGTATGTGACTTACTCGAGCGAGGGTTCGGGTACGGCGCGTGCCGAGTTCATAG
>JAFUMW010000103.1 GCA_017482465.1 Clostridia bacterium | reverse complement strand
AGGTCGAGGCTATGACAATGGCTACAAGAATCGTTGTTATGAAGGACGGTCTTATCCAGCAGGTTGACTCTCCTCAGCAGCTTTACGATAGTCCTTGCAATATCTTCGTTGCAGGCTTCATCGGCACACCTCAGATGAACTTCATCAACTGCAAGCTCGAAGGTCGCGGAAGCGATGTTTACCTTGCATTCGGCGAAAACGCTATCAAGCTTCCTGCTGAAAAGGCAAGCAATCCTGCGCTCAAGGAATACATCGGCAAGGAAGTTGTTGCAGGTATCCGTCCCGAGTGTATCCACGATGAGCCCATGTACCTCTCCAGCCTCGCTGACAGCGTAATCGAAACAGATGTTGATGTTACAGAGCTTATGGGTAATGAGATCTTCCTTTACCTCAAGGGCGGAGAAGATGTAAACCTCGTAGCTCGTGTATCTGCTCGCTCTACAACAAGAGCAGGCGACAAGATCAAGGTAGCTCTCGACGTATCCAGAGTACATATCTTCGATAAGGACACTGAGCGTTGCATAGTTCACCAATAAAAAAACAAGGAGTGCCGACAGGCACTCCTTTTTTATGTTCGTTTTTACGATCTTGCAATAGATTCTTCCTTTTCCTCATTACAGTATTTCTGTTGTGTCTTTAAGGAGCACACGGGTGCAACGTCGGTAAGGTATAATAAGAACAGATGATGTGTTTCGTCATATAATAATAACGGGCGGTATATGCCGTACCATATCAAAAAGGATGAACATATTGGAGCTTGTAAATTTATGCGACATAAGCACAGGAGAAGAGGTTCGCGTTGTGCGCCTTGACACGCGGGGCAGCATCAGGCGTCGCTTTCTGGATCTTGGACTTGTCGAAAATACTGTAGTAAAATGCGTCGGACACAGTCCGCTCGGCGATCCGTCGGCATACCTGATTCGCGGTGCTGTCATCGCGATCCGTGATGATGACAGCAGACATGTAAAATGTATGTATTTAGGTTAAAAATGCCCCCTGAAAAGTTAAATCAGGGGGTAGAAATTTATATTTTTTGATGATATACTGTATTCATAATAATGAAAGGCGGATATGCTTATGAACAGTATATTTAATGCTAAATGGATAAAATCACCTAAAGAACACGAGCTTGAGACTGCCTTGTTCAAGAAGGACTTAAGCTTTTCAAAGCCTGTTGAAAGGGCAGTGCTCAATATCACCTCGCACGGTGTTTACGAAGCATTTATAAACGGCGAAAGGGTTGGCGATTTTATTCTCGCGCCGGGATGGACAGATTATATTTACCGTCTGCAGTATCAGGAATACGATATTACCGATATGGTAAGCGAGAAATGCGAGCTTACCGTCAGCGTTGGCGGCGGCTGGTTTGCAAGCGCGATCTCGCGCGCATGGCACGCAGGCATCGAAGCAACAAAAAAGCAATTAAAGCCTACGGCACTTATAGCGTCACTTGATATAACGTATACAGACGGAACGAGCGAGCTTGTCGTTACCGATGAGGGCTGGGAGGTAACAAGGTGGGATGTTGCTTATTCGGATATATATCACGGTGAGACGTATATAGCCGATGCAAAGAGAAGCTATCAGCCTGTAGAATTGGCAGAGCTTACCCATCATACGCTTATCCCTACCGAGGGTGAAAGGATCACAGAGCAGGAAACGCTTGTCCCCGTAAAGGAGATATTAACTCCCAAGGGCGAGCGTGTGATCGACTTTGGTCAGGAGATCACCGGCTACGTTGAGTTTGATATAGATGCAAAGGCAGGTCAGCGTATAGTGATCGATCACGCCGAGGTGCTTGACAGCGAGGGTAATTTCTACAACGAAAATCTCCGTTCGGCAAGGGTGCATATAGACTATACATGCCGTGAGGGTAAGCAGTCATATAAGCCGCACCATACCTTCATGGGCTTCAGATACATAAGGCTGACCGAATGTCCGGAGCATATCCCCACAGAGGCATTCAAGGCTATCGTCGTTCATTCCAAAATGAAGCGTACCGGCTATTTCAGATGCTCAAACGAAAAGGTGAACAAGCTTTATTCAAACCTCGTTTGGGGACAAAAGGGAAACTTTTTAGACGTGCCCACCGACTGCCCTCAGCGTGATGAGCGACTCGGTTGGACGGGTGACGCACAGGCGTTTATCAAGACAGCGGCATATAATTACGACATACAGAAATTCTTTAATAAGTGGTTAAATGACCTTGTGTGTGATCAGACGGTTGCCGGCGCTATACCTCATGTTATCCCCGACAATATCAATAACAGACAGGACTATATCACCGGTAAGATCGAATGCTCGGCGGCATGGGCAGACTCTGTAACCATTTGCCCGTGGCAGATATATTTAAGTTATGCCGACAAAAAGCTTCTTGAAAAGATGCTTCCCGCCATGGAAAAGTATATTTCGTATATGCTTCACGACGGTGATGACCCGTACGTGTGGGCAACGGGCGGACACTTCGGTGACTGGCTTTCAATGGAGCTGACCGATAAGCAATTTATCGCAGATGCGTTCTACGCTTATTCGACCTCTATAGTGATAAAGGTACTCAAGGTGCTTGGCCGTGATACCGGCAGATACGAAAAGCTTTATACAGAAGTTGTAAAAGCATTCCGCAAGAATCACCCCGAATATACCTCGCAGACCGAATGTGTGCTTGCGCTTCACTTCGCTCTTACCACCGATAAGGAGGCGACGGCAAAGAAGCTTGTCGAGCTTATCCACAATAACGGCGACCGCCTCACAACAGGCTTTGTCGGCACACCTTATCTTCTCCACGTGCTTTCCGAAAACGGATACTCCGACGTTGCGTATACGCTTCTGTTGCAGGAAAAGTTCCCGTCATGGCTCTTCTCGGTCAATATGGGTGCTACCACTATATGGGAGCATTGGGACAGCTTAAAGGAGGACGGAACATTCTGGAGTACAGAGATGAACTCGTTCAATCATTATGCATACGGAAGCGTTGGCGACTGGATGTACGGCGTTGTTTGCGGTGTCAAGCCACGCGAGGACATGCCCGGATACAAGGAGTTTGACTTCGCGCCGATCGCGGACAGCAGACTGGATTTTGCCGAGATGGAGTATGAAACGAGATATGGTGTGATAAAGGCAGGCTGGAATCGCACGGATAACGGCTTTGAATATAACCTCACAGTACCCGCAGGTACTCGCGCACATGTCAAGATAGGCGAAACCGACACCGTAGTCGAAGCAGGCGAATATAAGTTTTAAGTAAAGTTGAAGATATATAATAAAAAATCGCAGACGGAATATCCGTCTGCGATTTTTCACATATCAGCCCATTTTCGAATAAAATGCTATTAAAACCAGAAACGAAAGGACACGGATATGGGACAGACACATAATTCGGTCGGTATGCACGCGCTCGATACCGGAATAGATATATCAAAGCTTGAGTCGGGCGAGCTTGTGCTCGCGCTTGCGGGCAACCCAAACGTCGGAAAAAGCTCGATCTTCAACTCGCTCACAGGTATGAATCAGCATACCGGAAACTGGCCCGGTAAAACGGTAGAAAGTGCCGCCGGGCGCTTCAAAAGCGGCAAAAATTCTTACATAATCATTGATCTTCCCGGTACGTATTCGCTTATGGCTCACTCGCCCGAGGAGGAGGTCGCACGCGATTTTATATGTAGCGGCAGCGCTGACGCTGTGATCGTTGTGTGTGACGCGACCTGTCTTGAGAGAAATATGAACCTTGTTTTGCAGACTCTTGAGATAACCTCGAACGTTATCGTCTGTGTAAATCTGCTTGATGAAGCGGGCAGAAAAAGGATACGGGTCGATCTTCACGCGCTTGAAAAGCGGCTGGGAGTTCCTGTGATCGGTACTGTAGGCAGAAGCAGAAAGGGAGTTAAGAAACTGCTTGACGTGCTGGACACTTTTGCAAAAAACGAACGTGGTCAAGCGCATGTATTTCGTGTAAGCTACCCCGAGCCTATAGAAAATGCAGCACTCACAATAGAAAATGCGGCAAAGGAACACTTTGACGGCAGAGGTATCTCTCGTTTTGCCGCCATGCGTTTGCTTGAGGGGGAAAACGAACAACAACTTAATTCATCGCTTGGCGAGGATTTTTTCGCAGATGAAAATATTGCACTTGCAATAGACGGTGCAAGAAAACAGCTTTGTGATGCCGAAATAGATGCAGATCGCTTTACAGACATGACGGTCAGCGCGATAATAAAAAGCGCCGAGGAGATATGCGGGGAATGTGTAAGCACGGATGACGGCAAATACGGTGATATTGACCGAAAGCTTGACCGCGTGTTCACGGGAAAGCTTATCGGATACCCGATAATGCTCCTGTTTTTTACATTTATTTTCTGGCTTACTATAACAGGTGCAAACTATCCATCCGAGTTTTTGTCAAGACTCTTGTTCTCGCTCGAATCGCCGCTGAAACAGCTTTGTGAGCTCATACATATGCCCGCTTGGCTCAAAGGCGTGCTTGTTGACGGTGCGTACCGTGTGCTGGCATGGGTGGTCGCGGTCATGTTTCCGCCGATGGCGATATTCTTTCCGTTGTTCACGCTTTTGGAGGACGCGGGGTATCTTCCTCGTGTTGCGTACAATCTCGACAAGCCGTTCAGAAAGTGCAACGCCTGCGGAAAGCAGGCTCTTACAATGTGCATGGGATTTGGATGCAATGCGGCGGGAGTTGTCGGATGCCGTATCATAGATTCGCCGCGCGAACGCTTGCTTGCGATACTGACAAACAGCTTTGTCCCCTGCAACGGGCGCTTTCCGACGTTTATTACTCTGATAACAGCGTTTTTCCTTTACAACTTCGGTCAGGGCATCGGCTCAACGCTGTTGTCATCCCTTTTTCTTACCGCGCTTATCGCCCTTGGCGTTATTATGACCTTTGCGGCAACTAAGCTGTTATCGTCTACAGTATTGCGCGGTATGCCGTCCTCTTTTACCTTTGAGCTGCCGCCCTACCGCCGAGTGCAGATCGGACGCGTTATTCTGCGTTCGGTCTTTGACCGAACGCTTTTTGTTCTTGCGCGTTCTGCGGTCGTAGCCGCACCCGCGGGAGCGCTTATATGGGTGCTTGCCAATGTAAGTGTCGGCGATGCCAGCCTGCTTGCGTACGTGTCGGACTTACTTGACCCGTTTGGCAGATTTATGGGACTTGACGGCGTGATACTGCTCGGATTTATCCTCGGATTTCCCGCAAACGAGATCGTATTACCGATAATCATTATGATATATACATCGGGGACGACGCTTGGCGAGCTGTCAAGTGTGTCGGCGGTGCGTGAGTTACTTCTATCAAACGGCTGGACGTGGCTGACAGCGCTCAATACGATGCTTTTTTCGCTTATGCACTGGCCATGCTCAACAACACTGCTCACCGTAAAAAAAGAGACCGGAAGCGTCAAGTGGACGCTTTTGGCGTCATTTCTGCCGACGCTTTTCGGTGCGGCGGTATGCGTTATCATGAAACTGCTGTTCGGCATCAGGTAAAAGAAAAAGCGCCCTCGGGCGCTTTTTCTTTTACGCACTCATATTGTTTTTTGACATGTAGTCATAGATCATCTTGCCATGCTCCTGTTCTTCCTTCTGGATATGATTGAGCGTGTTGCGGACATTCTCGTCTCTGAACTCGAAGATGCAGGTGTTGTAAAGTCCGGACGCGTGCTTTTCGGTATCAAGCAGGTCTGTGCAGAGATAACAGTCGGCTTTCTTTTCCTCATTCTCTCCGGCGGGGTAGGTCTCGGTAAATGTCGGCTGTGCCGACTGTGCGCCCGAGGGTGCGGGAACAGTACCGCTTTCGATCTGCTCAAGTGTGTTTAAATGTCCCTGCTCGATCTGTGCGATCTGTGAAAACAGATTCTTAAGCTGGGGATCCTTTGCACAGGATGAGTGCTTTGTGTACTTTTCGATGCAGAGCTTTTCTTCGCTTTTCAGATCCTTGAGAAGATCCTTTTCCTTTTGTGTAAGTTCCATATATTTATCCTTTCTTTCGGGAATTTTCCCGAATGTAGTATGTGATATCTCACAACAAAATATGCAAAAAAATAAATAAATGGATTAAATTGCCGATAGTTAAGCAAAGCCGTTGACTTTTGATCTCGGACGTTGTATAATATTCGTGTTTGAAAATTTTGTATAGTAACGGTGAATCATGATATACTATCTTTTTCTTTTGATCGTTATTGCCAGCGGAGCTGTTAAGGGCTATTGCGGTAAAAAAACAAGCGGGTACGCAAGCACAGTACGAAACGCGGCGTACATGAACTGCGTGCGTTTTATATTCTGTACGCTTATAGGTCTTGTTACTGCGATAGTTACCGACGGAGGCTTTCCGACACTTTCGCCGCTCGGCTTTCTTGTCTCCGCGACGGCGGGACTTATGCAGACCGTGTTCGTTATTACATGGATAATATCGGTAAGAAGAAGCGCGTACACTATGACAGACGTGTTCTTAACTCTTGGCGTGCTTATCCCGTCGGTGCTCAGCGAGCTTATTTATGATGAACATATACGCCTTGCTCAGTGGATAGGCTTTGCTATCCTTTTTGTCGCAGTGTATATCATGTGCAGCTATAACAATGATATCAAATCAAGGATCACTCCAGTGTCGTTTTTGGTACTGTTTGTATGCGGAGCGTCAAGCGGACTTTGCGACTTCACTCAAAAGGTATTTATCCACGAACTGCCGCAACAGAGCATATCGGCATACAGCTTCTACTCATACGTTTTTGCAACACTGTTTCTTGCTCTTGTTATGATATTTATAAAGCCGAAAAACGGGGAAAAGCTATGTAGTATCAAGAGCTTTATCGGCTACGTTATAGTTATGGCGCTGATGATGTTTCTTAACACCTTCTTCAAGACAAAAGCGGGGGTCGGACTTTCATCGGTGCAGATATACCCCGTGGTACAGGGCTCGGCGCTTATCCTGTCGGCACTGATGTCGGCTGTATTCTTCAAGGAAAGGATCACAAAAAAGAGTGTTGTCGGTATGTCACTTGCGTTCGCCGCGTTACTCATAATTAATTTGCTGTAAAACCAAAGAAGCCTCCGATACTTCGGAGACTTCTTTTTGTTTATTCAGTTTGCATAGGGAAGAACTTCGTATCCTGTCCAGTTTGCAAAATATCGGCTCAAGATAACATTGTCGGTAGAGTCGATATTTCCGCTGTTGTCAACATCGGATGCGCCGATGTTTATAACGTCATCACCGTAGCCTGACCACTTGGCAAGATATCTGCTTAACGTCACGTTGTCGGATGTTTCGACAGCACCGTTTCCGTCAACGTCGCCATATATGATCTCGTCTTCCTCGGGTATGGTATAAGTGTACGCGTTTGCCGCTTCTTCGGTCTTGAAGAATGCAACGTACTGAATGTCGAAGCTGTCATCCTTCACAAGTGACGAGCCTTCGTATCTGTAAGGCTTGAAGAAAAATCTGATAATAGGCGAGTCGCCGCAATCGGTAAAGTTGTATGACCCGGTCGGACTTGTGTAGCTGCCGTATGAAGAACCGCTCGCGGCTGTTGACAGGTCATATATCTTTGTCTGCCAGCTTCCGTCGTGCGTGATCTTGAAGTTATCGCCTGTAACGCTCCAGAGACGTCCGTAATTGGTTACATAGTTCATACCGAGCGTAGTAGTTCTTGTCTTGTCACTTGCCGTTGCTCTGTAGCCGACCTTCATGATGGGATAGTCTACAAGAGAGAAGTCTGATGCGAACTTGTCAAGATCGAAAACGATGTGTGCGCGTGTTCCGTCTGCAGACGCGGTCACGCTTCCGTCAACGGTGTAGCGAACGAATGAGCTTTCTCCGTTAGCCGCTATGTGAGCGGTTGCCGTAAGACCGCCGCCTCCCGTGTATGACGCATAGTCATCAAGATCCATTACGTAGTGTGATACTGTCCATACTGCGTAAAGATCAAGGCTGCCTGTGAGTGTCACTGTATCACCGGGCTTGTACACGACCTCACCGCCTGCTTTTGTAGCCCAACCCATAAAGTCTGCGTTTTCCATTGTGGGGGCTGTCTCGTTTATAACGTAAGTGCCTGCGCTGACAAGCTCGGATGAGGGCGCTCCCGTACCGCCGCACGCATCATATGTTACGGTGCATGCGAATGTAAAGGCGTTTGCCGCTTCTTCGGTCTTGAACAGAGCTATATACTGGATATCGAACCAATCGCCTGTGGACATCGTTATACCGTTAGGGTAGTAGGGCTTGAAGAACAGGTTCTTCAGTACGCCGTCACAGCAGTTTTCAAAGTTACATTCGGCAGAAGGACCGCTTGATATAGTCGAGAGGTCATATACATGAGACTGCCACTTTTCATCGTATACCGTTTTGGCTACAGGACCGTATACCCGGTCGTGTACCGAATAAAGGTTCATACCCATTTTCGAGCACGCGGTTATGTTTGAACGGTAGCCGACCTTCATGTACGGGTAATCGTGGAGCGTAAAGTTTGCGGGGAAATCGTTTGTATCGAATTTGAGCCATGTTCGCGAGCCGTCTGCACATGTAGCATCAGCATCTACGTAATATCTGTAGTATGCGGTGTCAGCGGCGCTTGCCTCTACCTTGTTAACTCCTGTCCAACCGCTTCCTACAGAGGCTGTAAGATCATCCGGCTCAAACACATAGTGGGTGGTATCCCAGACCGCATAAAGAGAAGTGCTCTTATCTATCAATATCGTGTCGCCGGGCTGATAGTCAACCACGCCGTCATCTGCGTCTGCCCAGCCAAGGAAGACTGAGTTTTCTTTTGTCGGGATCTCTTCCCCGATGGTTATCTCGGAATCGGAGAAGACCGTGACCGATGCCGGTCCGCCCGAACCGCCGCCGAGAACATAGGAAAGTCCGTATGAATATTCATAAGAGTCGGCTTCTTCAAGGCTTTTGAAGAAAGCGATGTACTGAATGTCGAAATAATCGCCGACATTCATAGTGTATCCCGAGCCACCGTTATAAGGCTTTATGAACAGCTGCTTGAACGGACCGTCACAGCTGTTTTCAAATGTTGAGTTGTTCTCACCGCTTATTATAAGCGTAAGGTTGTACACATTTGTCTGCCAGTTGCCGTCGTATGTGGCGGCTGTGACGGGACCGTATATGCGATTACCCATTGACCACAGGTTCATACCCATTTTTGTTGCTGTTGATATGTTTGAACGGTAGCCGATCTTCATGAATTTATAATCGTGCAGACTGAACTGGAGAGGGAATACGTTTTCCCAGTCGGCTATAACGTAAGCGCGTGTGCCGTCGCCGCTTGTGCTCTCGGTTTCAACGCTGTATCTTATATATGATGTGTCGGTCTCACTTTGAGCGACCTTTTCCTCTGTGAATACACCGTCGGGCGTAAGGACATCGGGGGTGAGGATATAGTACTTTTCGAGGGGGACGATCTCGCCGCAATTTGCATAAAGCGTGATGTCCTCTATAACAGATTCAATGCTTGTAACAGCATTGCCTGCTTTGTCTGTCCATT
>JAFUMW010000017.1 GCA_017482465.1 Clostridia bacterium | reverse complement strand
GCGTTGATATGCTCGCCGCAGGTATCGGAAACATCCACGGTAAGTATCCCGAAAATTGGGCAGGTCTCCGCTTTGACGTTCTCGAAGAGATCAGCAAGGCAACTTCTCCCATGCCGCTCGTACTCCACGGCGGTACAGGTATCCCCGAGGATATGATCAAGAAGGCGATCTCTCTCGGCGTTTCCAAGATCAACGTTAACACCGAGTGCCAGCTCTCCTTTGCACAGGCTACAAGAGAATATATTGAAGCAGGCAAGGACAAACAGGGCAAGGGCTTTGACCCCAGAAAGCTTCTCGCTCCCGGTGCTGAAGCTATCAAGGCTACAGTTAAGGAAAAGATGGAGCTGTTCGGCTCTGTAAACAAGGCCTAAGTCCGGAGCCCGGACGGGCAAAACGCGCGTGAGGTATATGCAGACTTGATGTCTTAAGCCCATACCCCATTATCGCGGGTGATTGTGGAGATATGCGTGGTAGCTCTCGCAGGCAAAATGCGCGTGAGGTTTATACGGACTTGATGTCTTAAGCCCATACCCCATTATCGCGGGTGATTGTGGGGATATGCGCGGTCGCTCTCGCAGGCAAAACGCGCGTGAGGTATATGCGGACTTGATGTCTTAAGTCCATAACCCTTATCACGGGTGATTTATTTAGTCTATGAATATTCGGCGCGGAACTTCCGCGCCGAATTTATTAAAAGAGGTGAAAGTGTTGATTGCGGACATGCATATTCACTCGAATAATTCTCACGATGCTGTTTCGTCATTGTCTGAGATATGTGACTCTGCAATAAAAAAGGGGATAAAGGTGCTTGCGATAACCGACCATCTTGATGTGGTTTATTGCGAGCGCTCGGATGTTTTTTCCTGTATAAGGTCATCATACAGTGATGTGGTACGCGCAAGGGAGAAATATGGAAACGAGCTTGATATTCTTGCGGGTATTGAGATAGGCGATCCTCTCATGTATCCTGAATTTTCAAAAGAGTGTGCAAATGCTCTCGACTACGACGTTATCATCGGTTCTGTACATACAGTTTGCCTTGACGATTGTACAGATCCGTATTCCATGGTAGATTTTTCACGAATGGACGCAGAATTTCTGCACAGATTTATACATAAATACTTTGACGAGCTCTGTGGGATGCTCGCGGACTATGATTTTGATATATTTGCCCATCTTACCTGTCCGTTCAGATATATAAACGGCAAGTACGGTCGGGACGTGGATATTCGCAAATATGCGGATCGTATTGACGACGTGTTGAGGCGTGTTATTGAAAAGGGCGTTGCACTTGAGGTGAACACCTCGGGATATGGCACAAGCGTCGGCTTCATGCCTGATGAATGGATAGTTGAAAGATATGTCTCGTTTGGTGGCAAAAAGGTAACTCTCGGGTCGGACGCGCACATCGCGGACAATATCGGAAAGGGCTTTGACGCGGCGATACAGATGCTCAAGCGCCACGGCATAGACTATATTTACAGCTTTAAGAAAAGAAAGCCGGTAATTCATGAGATATAAACTTGAATATTGGAGTAAATGCCCGTGTATAAGTTCGATAAAATAGAAGAGCGAGATGTTGATTTTATAATAATGCGAGCTTTTGTTGAAACATCCTCTTTGAGAGCATTGTTTCTTGACAAGACAAAATGGTCTGGGGCGAGTGTTGTCAGCATTGAGCATTCGCTAACAGATTTGGCGTATGGAGAATCTGATATTACAGTTATAATAAAACATGATAGCAAAAAATACGCACTTTTAATCGAAAATAAAATTGACGCAGATGCAATGCCGGAACAATGTCTGCGATATAATAAGCGCGGTGAGATAGGTGTATCAACCGGTGAATATGACGATTTTGCGGTATTCCTTATAGCACCCGAGAATTATATTAAGAATAATAACGAGGCGCAAAAATATATTAATAAAATTTCCTATGAAGAGATTTCGAGAGTATTTGAGAGGGAGAACAGGTTGTTCGATCAAAATCTTATCGAAAGTGCAATCCAAAAGCAGGCTAAAGGGTATGTTGTAAATGAGGTGCCTGAAATAAGTCTTTTTTGGCATAAGCTTTATAAGTATTGTTGTTCGGTAGGAAGAAAGTTGGAAATGTACCCGGTGAACGGACCAAAAGGCTTGCGTTCAATGTGGCCGAGATTTAAAAGCTCGCTTGATGGCACAGAATTGTATTATAAAGCCGATCAAGGTGTTGTTGATTTGCAATTTTCAGGAAAAGCAAAAGATGGTGTACGCCTAAAAAATTCTTTGTTTGAAATAAAAGACGGCGATATGCATTGGGAGAAAACGGGCAATTCTTTAAGCTTGAGGATCAAAGTGAAATCAATGGATTTCAACAAGGAGTTTGAATCTTATACAAACGAATTGGATGTTATGATTGATGCTGTTGAAAGATTTACTTTATTATCAAGAAAGCTTAATGATATGGGTTATATCATATAAAAAATCAACCGGGACTTTCCCGGTTGATTTTTTTACATTGCTTCTAATTGCCTTTTTATGATATTTATCTCATTTTCAAGTGATTTTATTGTTTTTTCGATTTGTTGACATTCGTGTATTTTCTCAACATATTCTGAGTTTTCCAAATAGATGAACATATTTATGCTGTCTGGATACTTAAATACTTTTGTTTCTCCGGCAAAAACGACGTTCAGACTATTGTTTTGGCACGATTGAATATCACCTGTACCCCACAGCTTATGTTTGCATTTTTGACCGGTCAAATCAGGAAGCACTGCTGTTGCTGACATATTTTCATATTCTGCAGAAAGCTCTGCTAACTGCTCTAATAGTTCCTCTCTTTTTTCGTTTTTTTGAGCCAATTTAATTCTTTCTTTAGTAGATAATTTTTGAAAAGAAGGGACGTTCTTATACAAATTATATGCTTTGGCACAATAAATTATATCGTAAACTAGGATGTGTCCTTGATCGTCAAAACCTCGGGCTTCTTTTTCCATTCGAGATTTGTACAGCTCCATAATCTCTTCGTTCTTTTTGAGTTCTTCAAGGAGTTCATCACACATTTTATAATACTTTTTTAATCGGAAAGTATTGCCGCTTCCAAAATCATCGCCGAATTCGATGCAGTTTGCCCATTCAGTAGCTTCGGTAGACTTAAAAATATAGTTATCTTCCGGTTTCCAAAGATTCATATAATAAATAGCATTATTGCGTTGTTGTGGATATTTCCACGAACCTTTTGCGTATTTTTCAATTTTGCCATTGATTTTTTCTACGAATGTCTCAATACGTATTTGGCGACTATCAATATCGCCACTATCTTCAGAAAACAATTCCTTAAAACAGGTTCTTACAAATTCGATTTCATCGGTATGGTTTAAGAGCATAAGAATACCGCCTACCGGCTGAACGGTAGAGTTATCTATAAGATTGCTCATTTCGCCAAAGGATTTTTTGAACATTGATTGAAAATCTTCGGCATCAATATTCCAATGGGCTTTAAAACATGATTCCGCACGCCATTTATAACCTTCGTCATTTCCGTTTATATCATTGAGTTCGTTATATCGACCGATATATTGTTCGAGAATATTGTGCAAATGAATTTTGTTCATAAAAAACCACCTACTATATTACTTCAACCTTTGAAATGTAATATTTTTCTTGAAAATGCACTGCGTCGGCGATCTCGTCCGCCGTGAAGCTCATGCCCTCGGGCGCGCCGACAAGCTTGTCCTCAATATCGTTTTCGCGGTGGATGATACCGATTATACGCACAGTGTATTTTTCCACAGGCTTGTCAACTCCGAGCAGATACACGTCAAGCTCTTCGCCGTCTCCGCCAAGCACGCCGGGAATATATCCGTAATTTATGGGATACACGAGCGTTTTTTCTCCCTTGACGTGAACGTACCCGATTGGGCGGTCGATACCGATTTCAACCGTTTTGCCAAGATACGATCGTACCTGCGCTTTCCTTTCCTCGTATGTCATCATTTTACCTCGTATTTATTTCTCAACTGCGGCAGGCGTACGTAAAGCTCGCTTAAGTCAAGCTTATCAGCGGCGTACGCCTTGCGTAAAAGCTCATTTGGTATGAACGGGTCGTACTTGTCAAACGCCGGGTTGTCGCCGTTTGCTATAAGCGAGATCGGCTCGGGACGCTCACGCTCAAGAATGTCGCAAAGCTCGTATATAAGCTCGCGTCCGTTGGCGTGCTCCATTTTGAATGTGATATAGTTACAGCTGTCAAACTCAATGCCCGAAATGCCGAAGCGCGTAGAATTTACAGCTATAAGCTTGCGAAGCGTTCTGAACGAACGTGTACCGAGCCACGGGAAGATGCACCACGAATATCCGCCGAGGTGTACGACAGGCTGATTCAGCATATTAGTATTTCGCGCTACTGTACGCGCCGCGTCAAGCCTTGCCGCCGCATTGGGCTTGAGATATGGGTATACTGTATCTTCTTCAAGTACTTTTTTCATCCGTTCGAGTATGCGGGTGTGTATCTCTCCGTAGTCGCCCGGCCATGATATCTCCATCTTACCCTTGACAGGCTTGACGTATATAAGCTTGCGCGCGATGTCAAGCTCTTCGATCTCCCAGACCCTGCCGGCAAGCGCAAATCTGTCGCCAACTGGAAGCGCTGAGGTGACCGTGCCGATCTCGTCCGATCCGCATCTGACGGTGAAGTCCTCGCTGTCCTTGAAAACAGCGTAGAATTTGAAGCTGTTGATAAGTTTTTCTCCGCGCAGACCGATGATAAGTCCTTTGTTTTCGGTAAACTCGATATAGTCGTTGTTAAGCATCGAGAGAATTAGGGTTTTATAGTCTTCTTTGGTTATATCCTTAAACGGCGGAAGAGAAAGTACTCTTTCGGCAAGCGCCTTTGCCGTAAGCTCGCCCGAAGAAGCGAGTATGCTCAAGGTCTGTTGGAAGCAGAGCGAATAGGGCTGTGTTTTGAGCTTTGGCGGCTCTATGAATCTTTCCTCAATATAAAGCTGTATGATTGCTATCGCGCGTAACAGCTCCCAGGGCATGATCTCGGGAAGAGGTGCGTTTGGTAACGGATTTTCCTCGCTGAAGACCATCATCATTTCAGCAGGATCGCCGCGTCTGCCGGATCGTCCGAGCCTTTGCAAAAAACTTGTTACCGAGTGCGGAGACTCCTTTTGAATAATGCGTTCAAGCTTACCGATGTCGATACCGAGCTCCATTGTGACCGTCGCGCAGGTCACCGCGTGGATGCTTTCGTCCTTCATCTTCGTCTCAGCTTCCTCGCGCAGGGATGCCGACAGATTTCCGTGATGGATGAGGAAGATGTCCTCCTCGCCTCTGCGCTCGGCTATCTGACGCAGTGTTGCCGTCACATACTCGGTCTCCTCGCGCGAGTTTGAGAAAACGAGCGATTTTTTGTCCTTAACGCAGTCATACATATATTCGTACGCGGGGTCCATTGCGGCTTTAGCTTCAGCTCCGGTTTGGGCCGCACCGCTCTGATCAAACGATTCGTCCCGAATATAGAAATGCTCGAGGCCGAGACGCCAGCGTACGCGTCCGGGATCGCTTTTGGTAACGTGTACACGTCGACCTCTGCCGCCGTCGAGCCATTTTGCCGCAAGCTCACAGCTTCCGATAGTCGCCGATAATCCAATGCGTCTGGTCTCGCGCCCGATTATATGTTCTATACGTGCAAGCTGACACATGATCTGATTGCCGCGGTCTGTGCCTGTAAGTATGTGTATCTCGTCGATAACTACGTATTTAAGCTTGTTGAATATTCGGAAAATATCGTTTGAGCGGTTGATAAGCATACTTTCAAGTGATTCGGGCGTGATCTGGAGTATTCCGCGAGGATCGTTTAAGAATTTAGTCTTGTGAGACTGTGCAACGTCTCCGTGCCAGTGAAAAACAGGTATGCCCGCGTACTCCAAAAGCTCGTCAAGACGCAAAAATTGGTCGTTGATAAGGCTTTTAAGAGGTGCGATGTACAAAACGCCAACACCGTCGCAGAGGTTGTCGTAAAGCTCGGAGATGATAGG
Source organism: Clostridia bacterium (assembly GCA_017482465.1). Lineage (GTDB taxonomy): Bacteria > Bacillota > Clostridia > Oscillospirales > CAG-272 > UBA4717. The sequence goes on along the minus strand of JAFUMW010000017.1, from coordinate 2,330 downwards.
GAAGAACGCCGCCTCTGTCTTGCCCGAAGCCGTGGACGAGGTGATAAGAAGATCGTCGTCTGTATCAAAAAGACATTCTGCCGCCTCACACTGTACGTCACGCAGATCATTCCATCCGCGTGAGTAGATATAATCGCGTATAAACGGCGAATATTTATTGAATATTTCTGTCTGACGTTCGTTACTCATCATTTACACCTCGTTTCACGGTCGATTTATTTAATTATATCATACAATTATCGTTTTTTTCAAGTACTGTGTCATATATAATAAGACTTTTAATAAAAAATCAACCGCCCGAATGAGCGGTTGACAGAGATTACAGTCCGCGCACTATCTCCTTAAAAAGATTTCCGCGCTGTTCAAAGTTTTTGAATTTGTCAAAGCTTGCAGATGCCGGTGTCAGTATTACCACGTCGCCATCGTGTGCGAGCTCATGCGCTCTCTTTACAGCGTCGGTGAAATCATCGACCATGTATATCTCGGGCAGCTCGGTCTTTGCTGTTTCGCAGCCTGTTACAGCGTCGCGTATCTTCTGTGCGGTCGCTCCCGTGAGCACGAGCGCGCGTGTGTGTTTGCATACGCAGTCGCCCATCTCCTCGTATGGGATATGCTTGTCGTAGCCGCCCATTATCGCGATGACCTTTTTGTCGCCGAACGCGTTGAGTGCCGCCATCGTTCTTGACGGACTCGAGTCGATCGAACTATTATAATATTTTACTCCGTCCTTTTCACGGACAAGCTCGATGCGGTGTGCAACACCGCCGAAGGTCGTAGCGATCTTCTTGAATACCGAATTGTCAACTCTGCCGTATAACAGGGCGATCGCTGTCATGTAATTTTCTATATTGTGTACGCCGGGCAGGATTATGTCATCGGTGTCCATTATGTGTACACATTCGCCCTCGTCCGCATCCCATACACAGATCTTGCCGTCCTTGCAATAAACGGTCGTATACAGATCGGGAATACCGCTTGCGTCGCCCGAGGTAAAGAAGCGTACTTTGCAGCCATCGGGCAGTTCAGATGCCATATTGCGTGTAATATCGTTTTTGTAATTGAGTACTACAATGCCCTTGTCCATAAATGAGAAAATACGCTTTTTTGAGTCGATATACTCATTATAATCTGTGTGCCAGTCGAGATGGTTGGGAGCTACGTTGGTTATTATCGCACCGTTTGGAGCTACCTCCATAGCGTGAAGCTGGAAGCTTGAAAGCTCAAGCACAGCGATGTCGCTATTCTTCATTTCTTCAACGAATGAGAGTAAAGGCTTTCCGATGTTGCCGCCGACGTATACGGTTCTGGCAGTGTCCTTGTAGTGTTCGGAAAGCATGAGGTGGGTAAGAGTTGTTGTAGTTGTCTTACCGTCGCTTCCCGTGATCGCAAACTTTTCACAAGGAGATACCTTGAAGAAAAATTCCATTTCGGACGTAAGGAGTGCTCCGTGTTCTTCCGCTTTTATAAGAGAGGGAATATCGCGTCTGATACCCGGCGCTTTTATGATGATATCCTCGTCAAAATCGTCGAGATATCCTTCGCCTAAAAACAGACGCACGCCTTTTTTGTCAAGCTCATTCATGAATTCTGCATCAAAGCCCGAGCGTTCCTTTTTGTCATGAGCCGAGACCTTTGCACCGTGTTTCATAAGAAAGTCTATCAAGGGGGTGTTGGATATTCCAAGCCCGAGCAAAGCGACCTTTTTGCCGTTTATCAAATTAAAAAAATTTGTAAGTTCGATCAAGACAAGCTCCTGTTCCGACTGTAAAGTCGATCGTTTTATTAAAAGTCTATGCTAAATGATATTATTTGTAAATATCTCCGTTGAAAACGATGCCTTTTTTTGCATCAAGTGTGACCGCTGTGCCGCTCTTGAGTATTTTTGTTGCTCCAGCGGCTCCGACGATGACGGGAATGTTCAGCGCGCGTCCGATTATAGCCGCGTGCGAATCCTCGCCGCCCTGCTCGCATATGATACCCTTGGCGCTTCGTACCACGTCGATGATCTTATTTGTCGTAAACGGAATAACAAGGATAGATTCGCTCTTGAAACTTTTGAGCGCATCCTCGTCGCTCTGGCATACGGAAAGCTCACCGCATACTATGTCCGTACCGACGCCCACGCCTGTTGCGAGGGTGTCTCCGATGATGACTACTTTTATCATGTTTGTAGTACCTGATACGCCAAGCGGTGTTCCCGCTGTAAGCACGGCAAGGTCTCCGACAGAAACAAACCCGCTTTCAAGAGAACGGCTTACCGCATGGTCAAACAGCTAGTCTGTGTTGTTGCGCTCATAAATAACAAGCGGGTAAACTCCCCACGAAAGCAT
>JAFUMW010000102.1 GCA_017482465.1 Clostridia bacterium | reverse complement strand
CGAAGATAGCAACAGGTCCGTTTACAACCGTTTCAACCTTGCCGTACTTCTTTTCCTGGATCTTCTTGAGGATAGCGATGAAGATGAGGCTGGAGTTTTCGTCTTCGCTTACATCGAATGTAGCGTAGTCAGCGTAGAGGACAAGGTTTTCATTTACCTTGTAGCCATTGAGGATCACCTGCTTGTTATCCTGGTTCTTCCAACCGAGGAACTGGTCAGCGTACTTACCGTCGCCGATAACGGGAGCGGTAACAAGCTCAATGGATGCACCCTTTGCGTATGACTGGGAATCGTAGATCTGATCGTTTACCATGTAGGTTACGTATCTGTATGTAGCGTCGTAGGATGCTACGAGGTTGAGATCGCGGTCAACAACATAACCGTCTTCGATCTGCCAGAGTGTACCTTCATTGTACCAACCGTCGAATGTCTGTCCTTCGGGAACTGAAAGCTGTACATAGTCGGAGTGCTTGATCTCTGTGTTGAGAGGATATCCTTCAACTGTTGTAATGAGAGTGCCGTCAGCGTCATAATAGTTGATCGTGAAGCTTTCAGCGTCCTTGTATACGGCTGTGAGGACAAGTCCGTCTACTGCGGTGATAGTGTCGCCTACAGAATAGATCTGTCCGTTGCCGTCTTCATAGTAATCAAAGTTCTTGTTGGGAACTATAGTCGCTTCGGGAAGAACATAGTTCTGACCCTCAACAACCGTTACGGTCTTGCCGTCGATCTCCATTGTAGCAACGCCTGTGTATTCAAAAGCGTCTGCCGCAGCTGTTGTGGGGAAGAATGCGATATAGTTTACGTCAAAGAAACGGCTGGTATCCGAATGAGTCGCGCCGTTGCCGCCGAAGGGTCTGAGAAGGATACCGTTAAACGCCTTTGTGGTTGCCGCGCTCCAGCTTGTAACGCCGTCGCCGCCGGTCCAACCGAGTGTGGAAAGGTCAACTGTAAGCGCATTCCATGCGGAGTCACCTGTCATGTCAGGAAGTCTTCCGCCCCAAAGTCTGCTGTTGCCAAACCAAAGGTTGATTTCCTTATTGGGAGTAAAGTTGGCTCTGTAGCCGATCTTCATTACAGGTGTTTTAGAAAGGTCAACATCTGCAAAGTTGTGTCTACTTCTGTCAGCATCGTTCAAAGTACCCGCAGTTGCGGTGAAGCGAATATATGCGCTTTCTTCTCCGCTTGCCGCTACCTTCGTGCCTGTATACTTACTGCCGCTTACATAGGTGAGCGAGCCGTTGTCAACTGTATAGAGAACATAGTCTGCAACAACTTCTTCAGACTCACCGTAAGCTGCGTTCTTTGTGAACGTAGGAGCTACTGTGATATCAAAATTATCTTCTGCAAGGTATGTACCGATGATAGCTTCAAGGTCAGCACCATCGTCGATACCTGTTGCGTTAGCGTAATCCCAGCCATCGAAGGTGTAGCCGGGGAGAGAGGGATTGTTTGCGGGAACAAGGTCTGCAAGTACATCGCTTGTTGTACCGTAAACGATCTCATATACGTTTGTTTCGTCGAGCATGTAGATAACACGGATAGGTGTTTCTTCGGATACTTCGTAGACAGCATATGCATTGATATCGGAAGTAACAACAGTCTCAGCTGTTACGGCTTCGCTTGTTCCGTCTTCTGCCGTGTTCCACTCTACAAAATCATATCCCTTCTTTTCGGGAGCTACGGGAAGCTCGCCGACTGCTGTGTTTTCTTCTATGGATCTTGTTTCTGCAGCTTCTGCATCAGCGTCAACATAGAAAGCTACGTCGTAAGCTGTAGCCCAGATCGCATTGTAGGCAGCATCAGCTGTTACAGCTGTGCCTTCCTCGGGAGCATCCCAACCCTTGAAGATGAAACCGTCAGCAACGGGATCTGTCTCGGGGTATGTAAGTGTGTCGCCTTCTACGAACGCGATATCCTCGTGGAGAGTAGCGTCGTCGGACATAAACTTAACAGAGTAAGCATTTACAAATTCGGGATATACAGTGAGGTCGTCAGAATCAGCTGTGATAGCTGTTTCAGCGTTAACCTCAGCACCGGTAGCGTCAACCCACTTAACGAACTTCTTACCTGTAGCGGTAGGAACTTCCTCGGGAATGGTAACGGTCGTTTCGTCGCCTACATAGTAGGAAGAGAATTCTCCGCCGTCAGCGTCAAGGAATGTTACCTTTGCGGGTGCGTCGTATTCGTAAACATATGCTTGTGCATCAGCTTCTGTAGCGAAGAATGCAACATACTGGATCTTGAATTCAACGCCTGCCGCAGGTTTCTGACCCTGTACGCCAAGACGAAGCGAAAGCTTGTCGTATATTGCATTATCTCTGCCGGAATTTGAGTATCCGCCGTAGCTGCCTTCACCGCTCGTATAACCGGGAGCGTCAATTATGAGCTTGTCAATAGTACCTGTGGTGGAAGGAGCAAATTGTCTTCCCCACATTCTTCCGCCGGGTTTTGTAGAGGTGTCAAGGTCTACCTTGGTGCCGGCGAGGCCTGTTACAGACATACCGACAGCAACATAGGGGTATGACTTCATAACAACGTTTGCGCTTGCAAGATCAATGCCTAAGCGATGATTGTCTGCAATCGTCGCTGACTTTGTGGTCTTGAAGGAACGGATACCCGTTGCAGGGTCATAAGTAGATGTGTCTACGCCGAAGGCTGTAGCAATCGACCCCAAACTAAGACTGATATCCTTAGCCTCGATAAGCGCCACGGGTGTTGAATCAGCGCTTACAGAGAACGGAATCATGCCAACGAGCATGAGCGTGCAAAGAAGCACGGAGAGTGCGCGAATTGCAAAATTTTTGCGATTCATAATTTTTCCTCCTGATAAAAATATAAATAATAAAATAAGTTACTGCGGACGAAAATGCCCTGCGAAACACGTCACTGCACTGTACCGCTAATATAACTAATAGCATTGTAACATATCATATAAATAATGTCAATAATATTGCCAAATCCCGGGTAAACAAATTTTTGTTTTGTTTTTTGGTACTTTTGCACAAAGTGACAACGCAAAAGACAGCTAAAACGGCTTGAAAAGCCCCTTTTTTGGGGTGTTTCTTAAAAAAATTCAAGTCGAATTGTAATTTTTGCATAAAAACAGGGAACGGACGTTATATACATTCCCTTTGCTTTTATGCAAGCTTTCCCTTGAGCGCAAGCTCGAGCCATGCCGCTCCGACGTCGAGCGCCTCGTAAAGTCCGTGTTTTTTTGTCGCCTTTACGATCTTGCCGTCCGAGTTGGCGCGGACCATGACCGTTATGTCGCCGGGTAGATCGTACTCGCCGACCTTTTCTGTGTTATGAACTCCGAGAAAGAGAGTATGTGTTTCGTCAAGGCTTCCGTACAAGAACTGTCCGCCTTCTCTTACGAGCGGCTTGCCGCGAAACATGATGTACTTATCTTTGCCAAGTATATTTGCCATTATCAGTTTCTTCCTTTCATATATTCATGTATTTTTGCGTGTGGTATCAGATTTGTTACCTTTTATTATACTATTTTTTTACGGGGTTGTCAATACCTTTTTCCCTTCTATGTATTTCTTGCCGTTTTTCGTCATATTTCATTTGACAAAAGGGCAATGTCAGTATATAATAGTTTATATAAGATATGACAGCAAAAGCAAAATAAGTAAATCCAAAAGGAAGGATAAGCAAAATATGCAAAACAAGATCAAGGTCATTCTTGCAACGCTTACAGTGATCACAACATTATTTTCCGCATCGTGCGACAGTATAATAGAAAAACGCGAGGAGGTATCGGACAGCATAAGCGAGTCTGTATCCGACACCCTCACGAGCGAGTCCGAAGAGGTCACAGACACCCAGGCTGTCGAAACGCTCGTTATCCCCGAATTTATAAATCCGCTCACAGGTCTCGGCACGACCGAAGAGCTCACGCTCAAGCGTCCCGTCGCCGTAATGATAAACAACATCCGCGACGCCATGCCTCAGGAGGGTACATCGTACGCAGACATCATATACGAATGTATCGTTGAGGGAGCACAGACCAGACTTATGGCTGTCTACCTCGATTATGAGTCCGCGCCTGTCATCGGCTCGGTCCGCTCCAGCCGCGAATACTATCTCGACTTCGCGATGAACCACGACGCGGTATATGTTCACGCGGGCGGCAGTGACGAGGCGTACAGGCAGATAAAGGCAAGCCGCATCAACAATCTCGACGGCGTAAACATGTATGTACCCGACATGTTCTACCGCGACGCGGAGCGTCGCAAAACCATGTCGCTTGAGCACACGCTCATGACAAACGGTGAGAAGATCGCAAACGGTATCGACTACATGGGCTACAGGAGTACGGCAAACTCCGAGTTTGAACAGCCGCTTGACTTCGCTGAGTTCGGCACAGAGATCATCCCCGAAAACGGCGGTGCGAAATATGTGTCGGTCTCATACTCGGACGAGCATTCCCCTTATTATATTTATAATGAAGAAAACAACATGTACGAGCGCTTCCAGTTCGGCAAGGAGCAGACGGACAACTCAACCGGGGATCAGCTCGCATTTGACAACATAATAATACTCTATTGCTCTACCTATAACACCGGTGACGCATACGGACACTACAGCGTCAAGGTCACAGGCGAGGGCAAGGGCGTTTACATCACTCGCGGCGGCAGTGTCGATATCACATGGAAAAAGGCTGACCGCGCAACACCTGTGTCATTTTATCTCGCAGACGGCAGTGAGTTGACCGTCAACCGCGGCAGAACCATGATGCAGATATGCACGACCTCGATGGAAGCGTCCACCGTCATCTCCGACCTTACGTCCGAATCGGTTGAATGATATGATAGCGGCACAGGAGACAGCGGCCGCTGCATTAGTGTGAGGCTTTTGTACTTGTGTTACGCTTGAACCCAAGCAAGGACTCAAAAAAGTCCGCTCACCTCTTACTGTCATTGTCGGCGTATCTTGCGGGGACACGGAAAAGAAGTCGTTTCAGTGCCTTACCGTTAAACGGAATGAGCGGGTAAAGGTAGCTTCTGCTGCCGTCCACCGTATTGTTCGACACGATCAGCAGTATTATCACAAAAAGCGATATAACATATCCGCCCGCGTTGAACAGCGCGGTCATAACGAGCATGAACATACGCATGAATTTGAAAGCAAAGCCAAGCTCGTAGCTCGGCTGGGTGAAGTTCGCGATCGCGACCACTGCCATATAAACGATGACCTCGGGTATCAGCCAGCCTATCTCAACGGCAAAGTCACCGAGGATAAGACCGCCCACGACCGAAAGCGAGTTACTTAACGTATCCGGGGTATTAAGGGAGGCGAGCTTGAGTCCGTCGAGCGCAAACTCGACAAGAAAAAGCTGTACTATCAGCGGTATCGTGTACTCATGCGTGATCTTTATAAAGTCGAGCCAATGCGGGATCATATCCGGATTTTTGATAAGCAGATACCATGTCGGGGTGAGAACGAGCGTAATAAAAAAGACTATATGTCGGAGCACGCGTAGATAACAGCCCGTAAACGGCGGGAGGTAGTAATCGTTCGCCTCTTGGAGAAAATCGAATATTCCCGTGGGTAATATCATGACCTCGGGCGATGCGTCGGTGACTATTATGACGCTTCCCTCGAGTATCGAAGCGGCGGCTGTATCCGGGCGCTCGGTATAGCGGAATTTCGGGAACGGGTTGTACCATTTTGTGGGAACGAGTGCCTCGGCAAGGCTTTGATGACCGAGTGTCAACGCGCCTACCTCGAGGCTTTCAAGCTTTTCTTTGAGCTTGTTTACATATTTCTCATCGGCAACGCCCGAAAGGTAGCACAGTGCGACGTCGGTCTTGCTTTTTTTGCCCACAACGACTCGCTCGGCGCGGAAATTCGTATCGCGTATACGTCGGCGTATCATACTGATGTTAGGCTTGATCGCTTCGATGAAGCCATCACGTGCGCCGCGCAGTACCTTGTCGTTACTCGGCTCGTCGATAGAGCGCGACGGATAGTAGCGCAGGTCAATGATAACAGCCTCGTTTGGAAAGGCATCGGATAGCAGGCATATAGTACCTGACATGACCGAATACACGATCTGATCTATGCTGTCGGTAGTACCGACCTCGCTGTACGGGACAGACTGTTCGGTAAAGCGTTTTGCCTCGGCGGCGGTGATCTTATTATCCTTTTGAAGCTCGGCGAAGAAAATAAGCAGGCGTTCAAATCTATCGCCGTTCATGAAGCTGTCAAGAAAATAGAGTTTAGCGTCCTGTCCGGCGAATGTGATCTTTCTGCCGGTGAGGTCGAAATTAGTATTGACGGCGAATATTTCATCGAGTGTGGATGTATTGATTTTGAAGTCGGCGGTAAGTTTTTTCTCACTCATTTGTTTTGTCCTTAGTTTTTGGTTAGTTTTTTGGTTGTTTTTTGGTTGGTTTTTTGGTTAGTT
>JAFUMW010000101.1 GCA_017482465.1 Clostridia bacterium | reverse complement strand
GTATGATATTTTCAAAGAAAGGCACGCCCCACCAGAGTCCGGGCTCAAGTCCCGACGGCAAAGTCTTATACACATACTGCGCGTCGGTCACCGTTACATCGATCGGGAAGCTTCTGTCTACCTGTATCATACCTACCTTTACGACATTTTCATCAGGGCAGTTACCTACAACGACGCCTCCTGTGACCTCGTCATAATCAACAAGAATATGTGTGTCACAGTACTCGGTAGGCACGGTGGAGTCGGTGAAATATCCGGTCTCCTTACGGCTTCCGCGCGGGTCGCTCAGACAAGCCTCTGAAATAAGCTTTCCCGAATCACGGCAGTATTCAGCAGTCTGTATACCTGCGGCAAGGGTGAATTTTTCTATCGGCGCTCCGCCGTTCTGTGCCTCGGCAATTATATCCTCGTGAAGCTTGGTCATTACCGTGTCCCAAGGCTTGGTAGTCGGGCTGAAAGGAAGATTGTCAAGCGACATGGGGATGTCATAACCGAACCAGATACCTGCAACATAATACGGAGTATATCCAATAAACCAGCGGTCATAGTCATCATTGGTCGTACCTGTCTTACCCGCTGTGTTCACCTTGTTCTTAAGCGTAATGTCAGCAGCAGTTCCGCTTGTTACAACGTCCTGCATCATCTTAGTCATAATAGACGCGTTCTGCTCGCTTATCACTACCTCGCTCTCAGGCTTATTTTCAAGAATAACATTTCCCTGGCTGTCAATGACCTTATCCCACATTCTCGGCTTGTTGTATACACCGTTATTGGCAAAGATCTGATATGCGGCGGTCATTTCAAGTACAGTCACGCCATAGGTCATACCGCCCATCGCAAGCGAGGAAACGGTCTTATCCGAGAGTATTCTTCCGTTTACATCCTTGTATTCGATAAAGCTGTCCATATGGAGCTTGTTTGTTACAAAGTCAAACGAATTATCTATTCCCAGCCTGTCAAGTATCCTTACCGAAATAGTGTTTACCGAACGACGCAGTGCGTCGTGCACCGTCGTAAGACCGTTATATACATAAGGCAGGTTCTTAGGGTAGGGAGTGGGATCGGGGAATATGGTCTCTCCCTGTTCATCCTTTGGAAGCTCTTCAAGCTCCTTATCGGTATATTCCTTGGAATTGAATGTTACGGGAACATCGTCAAATACACTTCCGTAGGTTATAAGTCCATACTCAAGCGCAGGACCGTAGACCGACAGAGGTTTGATGGACGAACCGGGCGAACGCGTTGTATGCGTTGCATGGTTAAGCAATCGGTTCGCACTCTTTTCTCCGCGAGCTCCCACAAGTCCGAGCACATCTCCCGTTTTGGGATCTATAACGACCATCGCCGACTGAGGCTGGATAGCGTTATTCGCCTTCGGAAAGCTTGCTTCGTTCTCGTATACCTCTTCAAGCGCATTCTGAACCTCGGGATCCATAAGAGTATATATCTGAAGTCCGCCGGTCCATACAAGATCGGAAGCATAATCGCTCGTGAAGCCGTACTCTTTAACAAGCGCGTCGATAACATCGTCGATAACAGCATCTGTATACCAGCTGTTCGAGGTATTCGATGTCGTCACCGCTCTGCCCTTATAATTCAGCTCGAGCTCCTTATCATATGCCGCGTCGAATTCCTCCTGTGTGATCTTTTCATACTTGAGCATGAGAGAAAGACATATATCGCGCCTTTCTTTGTTGTTTTCGGGATTTAACACAGGGTCGTATTTCGTAGGAGCGTTGGTTATACTCGCAAGCGCCGCACATTCTATAAGCGAAAGCTCGCTTACGTCCTTGCCGAAATATGTGTACGCCGCCGCCTGAACACCGTTACAGTTTTGTGAGAGGAAGATAGTATTGAGATACATTTCGATGATCTCGCTCTTTTCCTTTTTCTTTTCAAGGTTGAGCGCCCTGAGTATCTCCTCCACCTTACGCTGTATGGTCACATCGTCTTCGCCGGTTACGTTTTTGATAAGCTGTTGAGTTATCGTCGAACCGCCGTAACGTCCGGTGTACGATGTCACAAAGTTAAGAACAGCGCCGGCTGTTCTGTACCAGTCAACACCGCTATGCTCGAAGAATCGGTGGTCTTCTAGCGAAACAAACGCGTCAACAAGGTCTTCTGGCATATCTGTATAGCTTACCCAGATGTTGTTCTGCGCTCCGTACAGGCGCTGATCCTCTATCTCGACCGCCTCGCCTACACGGTATTCGCGGTCCTCATAGTCATAATAATAGACCTTTGACGTAAGACTCTGTCCTACATTGAGAAGCGACTCATCGATCTCAGGATCAAGGTATTTATTTACATAGACCGCAAAGGTGCATCCGACGATTATGCCGGTTATAAACAGTATGAGGAAAAGCGTCAGCAGGGTATTGAGTATGCCTGCAAAAATCCTGCCTGCCGTACCCGTCGCCTTTCTCTGTCTTTTAGGTCTGATCGGTAATTTACTCATTTGACAGCATCTATCCTTTCCGATATATCTCTTTTAGTGTTTTCACTTATATTGTTTTTTATCATCATTTTACCATATACAGTATATCGCTTGTTTTTGAATACTTTGTGAATAATTGGCGATAATAAAATTACAGTATCGTTAACCGAAGTAAAAATTACATGAACATGCAGAAAAGTATGGGCAAAAAGATGGCGGGAAGATAATTGGCGACCTTGATCTTCGTAAGTCCGAGCATATTAAATGCAAGTCCGATAATTATTACCGAGCCGGCAGCGGTCATTTCGGCGATAGTCGCATCGCTGAGCACCGGAGCGAGAAAGCCTGCGAAAAGTGTAAGCGCGCCCTGATAGATAAGCACCGCGATCGACGAAAGCAATACGCCCACACCGAGCGATGACGCAAATATTATCGAGGAAACAAAGTCAAGCGTGCTCTTGGCATAGACCGTGCTGTGATCGTGCATAAGACCGCTCTGCAGTGAGCCGACGACCGCCATAGCGCCTACGATAAAAAGCAAGCTTGCCGTGACAAACCCCTCGGCGAGCGACACACCTTCGCCCTTGCCCTTAAATTTCTTTTCAACGTAATCTCCCAGCCATTTCATTCCGTCGTCTATTCTTATAAGCTCGCCTATAAGTCCGCCTATGACCATCGAGAGTATCGTGACGAGCGTGTTCTGTCCCTTAAGGATGCCCTGAATACCGATCAACAGTACGCAAAGCGCAAGCCCCTTCATTATAGTGTCACCGATACGGTCCGGTATTCCCTTTTTAAGCAATAGTCCGATGCATCCGCCGATAAGTACAGCCACGGTGTTTACTATCGCGCCGAACATCGCGGTATCGGCTACCGCGCTTAAGATATTTTTTAGTGTTTCCATTTTTACCTCTGAGACTTGCATTGATAATTTGTAAAACCAAAATGAAAGGTGTGGTCACAAAATGAATGAGTCCTGTAATGATATATACAAATATGTTTCCAGAAAGACCTTTTTCGCCTCTCTGTTAATGGTCTGTGCTTTCTGTCTTTTGTGTATGCTCACCGCGCTGAGCGGCGGTAAAGAGCACTCTGCCGCAAACGACAGCGAATATGTCTACGCCTCAGCACCCATGTCAATATACATTTTAAGGAATATCGACGGGCGTGTTGCCGTCTGCGATTTTGCTGACGGCACGCCGATAGAGATGCTTGACGTTTATGTGAGTACCCTGCCCGAAAGCGAACAGGCGGCACTTGATAACGGTATATGTGTGACCTCCATATCCGAGCTTATCGCCACGGTGGAAGCCTACACGAGCTGATTACTTGTAAACAACATCAGCGTCTCCGAGAAAGCTCTTGAATTCTTCTATAAGAAAATCGCTTATCTCGACCGACACCCTGTCCTTCCCCGAATATTCACCCTTAGACGAATCGTAAAAGATGACCGGTGTGTTACCCTCGAATATCGAAGCAAGCAAGCGTGCTTTTTTATATTCGGCACACTCGGTATCAGCTACCTTCAGAAACAGTCTCTTTACCTTGGGGGCTGTTTCTTTTTTCGCTGTTTCGCGTTTTGGCGAAGAACCATGCTTGTCCGCCTGTTTTTTTTCAAGCGATCCGTATGCCGACGGATCTGTACCGTTACGGCAAAGGGGTATCACGCTCTCGATTATAAGCTTTGTCTCCTCATCATCCTTAAATGATATCTTTCCGCGCACACCGACAGCCGTATCGCATACAAGCAGATGCGTGTATTCGGTAAGTATCTTCGGAAAAGCTATCAGCTCAAGCTCGCCTGTCGCATCCTCAAGCGTCAAGAACATCATTTTTTCCTTTGTGCGGGTATTCTTCACGGTACGCGAGCTGATTATTCCCGCAACTACTATCTCACTGCCGTTTTCATATTCACACGTGATCTCGCTGTTTTCCGCTTCAATATCAGACAGCTGGTTCTGTGCAAACACGGCGGTATTAACAGCGGAAAGCTTTTCTATATGCTCGCTGAAGCTATCAAGGATATGACCCGAGAAATAAAGCCCCGCACACTCCTTTTCAAAACGGAGCATTTCACGCATATCAAGCTCGGGAATATCCGGATATTCCACTGTAGCTCCGCCGCCTCCCGCAGCTGCAATATCGGCAAACAGATCAAGCTGACCGTCGGCATTTGTCCGCGTGCTTGTAACAAATTCGTCTATAATATTCTCATACGACACAAGCAAACGGCTTCTGTAGACACCGAGCGAATCAAACGTGCCGCATTTTATAAGCGATTCGACCTGACGCTTGTTCATATCACGCTTGCTCATGCGCGACGCAAAATCCTCAAACGAGGTGAAGCGTCCGTTTTTGCGTTCATTTATTATACCGTCGATAAAGCCCGGTCCGACATTTTTTATCGCCGCAAGGCCGAAACGTATGCCCGCGTCGGTAACCGTAAAATCGGTAAAGCTTTCGTTGATATCCGGCGGTAGTATCTTAACACCGTACTTTTCCGCCTGCGCTATATACTCGGCGGTCTTCGCGATATTTCCGAGTACAGAAGTGAGAAGCGCCGCCATGTACTCACCCGTGTACCTGCATTTGAGATACGCCGTGCGATAGGCAAGCACCGAGTATGCGACCGCGTGGCTCTTGTTGAACGCATAGCTTGCAAACGATACAAGCTTATCAAACAACTCGTTTGCATCCTCTCTTGAAGTTCCGCGTTCTTCCGCACCTGCAAGAAATGTCTCGCGTTCTTTTTCCATCTCGGCGTTCTTCTTTTTCGCCATCATACGGCGCACGATATCGGCTCTGCCCAGACTATACCCCGCTACCTCGCGGCAAATGCTCATTACCTGTTCCTGATAGATAACACATCCGCAAGTAACATCGAGTATCGGCTTAAGCGCGGGTATCTTATACTCGATCTTTTCGGGAGATTCACGGTTCTTAAGATATTCCGGGATACTGTCCATCGGTCCGGGACGGTAAAGCGATATCGCCGCGGTTATATCCTCGATATTCTGCGGCTTCAATCCCATAAGAAGCCTTTTCATTCCCGCAGACTCGAGCTGGAACAGTCCGTCCGTATTGCCCTCTGAAATAAACTTATACGTCTTTTCGTCGTCAAACGGTATCTTTTCTATATCAAAGTCCGGCTCACGTCGGCGAACAAGCGCCTCTGCGTCCGAGATTATAGTCAAGAACCTTAACGCAAGGAAATCAAACTTTACAAGTCCTATTCCCGAGACCTTGTCCATATCATACTGCGTTACGACCGAGCCCTTGCTCAAAGCAAGCGGTACATAATTGTATACAGGCTTATCTGTGATAACAACACCCGCGGCGTGCACCTGTGTATGTCTTGGCATACCCTCGAGCGCTACAGAAACATCGATAAGCTTTTTGGTCTCGACATTCGACTCGTACGCCTGTCTGAATTTACGTATATACTCCGGAGCAAGCTTATCCTGCTTGAGCCTGACCGTACCGTCAAGAAGTCCCTTTATCGTGACATTCGGATCACGCGGTATCAGCGCCGCGACCTCGTCGACCGCCAAATAGGACATACCGAGTGCGCGTCCCACATCACGTACGGCGGCACGCGCCGCAAGAGTTGCAAACGCTATTATCTGCGACACTCGCTCTTCTCCGTAACGCTCTTTTACATACTGTATGACCTCGTCCCGCCTGTTATAGCAGAAATCAATATCGAAGTCGGGCATACTGACGCGTTCCGGGTTAAGAAAGCGTTCGAAAAGAAGTTCATATTTCACCGAGTCAACATCGGTTATATAATTAAGATAAGCAACAAGACTTCCCGCGCCCGAGCCTCGTCCGGGTCCTACGGGTATATTATTGCTTTTAGCGAAACCGACAAAATCACGAACAACAAGGTAGTATTCGGAAAAGCCCATTGAGCCGATAACGTCAAGCTCGTATTCTATCCTGTCGATATATACCTGTTTGTCGTATTTTCCGTCGTAAAGTATCTGACCTGCGCGCTCGCGTTTTTCAAGCCCCTCGTATGTGAGCTTTTTCAAATACTGTTCGGGAGTGCTTCCGTCCTCGGGCGTAAATGTCGGCAGATATCTGCCAGTAAAATCAAAATCGAATGAGCATTTATCGGCGATCGACACCGTGTTTTCGAGCGCTCCCTCAAAATCCGAAAACAGCTCGCGCATTTCTTCTGTGGATTTGTAGTAATATTCGTCTGTTTCAAATCCTATAGGTCTGCCGTCGGTTATAACATTACCGGTCTGTATGCACATGAGTATCGCCTGGTTTTCGGCATCACTTTTCTTTATATAGTGCACGTCACCCGTAGCAACAAAGCCGATGCCCGTGTCATCATGCAGACGTTTAAGCCCCCTGCGAACGAGTTCTTCCTCTTCTATTTTGTGATCCTGCACCTCAAGATAATAATCGCCGTTAAAAAGCTTTTGCATCTCAAGCGCATGTTCTTTTGCCGCATCATAGTTACCGTCAAGTATCATTTGCGGAATATATCCCGCGATACATCCCGAAAGCGCTACAAGTCCATCCGTATGCTCACGCAAAAGCTCCATATCTATTCTCGGACGCGAATAAAATCCCTCTGTAAATGATTTTGTGACCATATACACGAGATTTTTGTATCCGATCTCGTTTTTAACAAGCAGTACAAGATGATATCCGACAGTGTTGTTGACACGGTTTCTGTCATGACGCGAACCCGGTGCGACGTATACCTCGCATCCGATTATCGGCTTGACGCCCTCTGCTACACATGCCTTGTAAAATTTAACAGCACCGTACATGACACCGTGATCGGTGATCGCAACGGCGGAATGTCCCATCTCGCGCGCCGCCTTCGGGATGTCGCTTATACGGCAGGCACCGTCAAGCAGGCTGTATTCACTGTGAAGATGAAGATGCACGAAATCGCTCACGGTACCCCTCCTTTTTTACTTTGTCTGTGCAAAATCCATTATTTTTTTCAGTCTGTGGTTTACTCCCGACTTAGATATAGGCGGTTCAAACATAAGCCCGAAATCCTTGATCGAAAGCTCAGGATATTCAAGTCTCAGCAACGCTGTCTCTTTAAGCTCAGGCGGCAGAAGCTCAAGCCTTCCTGTCTTTATAAGCTCATTTATCGCATCGGTATGGGTCTTTGAGGCGGACACGGTCTTTGAAAGATTTGCCGTGTCACAGTTTCTGATCCTGTTGGCATTATTGAGCGCATCTTTTACGATACGCTGGTTCATTATTTCAAAAAAGGCTTCGGACGCTCCGATATATCCCAAAAAGGTCTCTATCTGCTCACTTGATTTTATATATACCATTCTTTGACCTTTACGCGAGCCGAGCTTTGCCGACACCTCTGCCTCTTCAAGCATTTCGATAAGCTCTTGTGCTATCCTATCCTCCCTTACGGGTATTTCAAGATGATACGAATGCTCGGGATCTGTTATAAGTCCGGCAGACAGAAACGCTCCGCGCAGAAACGACACACGGCAGTTTTCGCATGTAAACAGAGACCTGTTTATACCCGGATTCATACCGTTTTCATATCCAAGCTTAAAAAGCAACTTTTTCACGTCGGCTCGGGCAGACACCGTTATCTTGTGGCTTTTCTGCACTTCTCCGAACTCGTCGGTCTGCTTTTTTTCGGTAACATAAAGATTGCCTTCAATGCGGTAAAGATCGTAAAGCAGCTTCATCGTAAGCTCTGATGAGGCATCGCTTTCGGTTATAAATCTAATTCTGTTTTCGTCAAAATCGACCGCAAATAACAGTATCCCGTAAAGAAGCGCACGGCGGCAGCAATCTTTTTTTAGGTTTATTCTGCAAAGGCTCTGCTTTACCTGTGTTGCAAAAGACACACCGCGCACCTCCTTTCATTATGTGTGTTTCGTTTATTCCTTATTTATGTCTCTGTGAAAGGAGACAGCCTTATATCCGCCGTCCGACAGATGCTTTGCAAGCGCCTCTGCTATCGCGACCGAGCGGTGCTTGCCGCCCGTACAGCCTATTGCCACTGTAAGCTGATGCTTACCTTCGTTTATATAAAGAGGCAGGAGAAAATCCACCATGTCACAAAGTTTGCCAAGAAATTTCGGGGTTTCTTCGTTTGAAAAAACGAACTCACGAACGTTATCATCAAGTCCTGTGTGATACTTGAGTTCGGGTATATAAAACGGGTTCGGGAAGCATCTTACGTCAAAAACAAGATCAGCCTCACTGACAGGTCCGTACTTGAATCCGAACGACATACAGCTTATGTATATCTTACTCTCATCGCCCTGCTTTATCGCCGCGTAAACACGCTCCCTAAGCTGTGCAAGGGTGGTTTTTGACGTATCTATGACAATATCCGAGCGTTCCTTTACAGACGCGAGCATTTCTCTCTCTCGCGCGATCGCCGCGCTGATATTCATATTGCTTTCCTTTGCAAGAGGGTGAACACGTCTGGTTTCCTTATACCTGTTTACAAGCACTTCGTCTCCGCACTCGATAAATATCGTCTTACATTCGTGACCGCTTGATCTGAGCTGATCAATGCTTGCAAACATATTATTAAAATCGTTTTCTCCGCGGACATCTATGATAAACGCCACATCTCGGTCGCGGTTTGCACTGCTGTAAAGTGCGGCGAACTCGGGGATAAGCTTCGCGGGCATATTGTCAATGCAATAATAGCCGGCATCCTCAAGCACGTTTGCCGCCTGAGACTTCCCTCCTCCGCTCATACCTGTTATGATCACAAACTCCATTTTTTCGCTCCGTTTATATCAAGTTTTTACTCTACAATTCGGATCTCGCCCTCTATATCCACACCGAACTTTTCTTTCACCGTCTTTTGTATATGCTTCATAAGCGAAGTAACATCGTCAGCCGTCGCACCGCCGGCATTTATTATGAATCCCGCGTGCTTCGTGCTGACCTGCGCGCCGCCGATGCAAAAGCCCTTAAGTCCCGCGTCATCGATAAGCTTGGCCGTAAAATAACCGGGTGCGCGCTTGAAAGCGCTTCCCGCACTCGGATACTCGAGCGGCTGTTTTTCACGTCTTTTGGACATAAACTCGTTCATCTGTGCGCGTATCACATCCTTGTCGCCTTTCGAAAGCTCAAAGACCGCATCAAGTATCACATATCTGTTACCGCTTTTCTCAAATATACTGTTGCGGTACGAAAAATCACAGTCCGCATTATCAAGCGTGAGGATCTCACACGTATTAGTGTCAAAGCAGGTACAGCTTTTAAGCACCTCGGAGACCTCGGAGACATATGCTCCCGCGTTCATGTAGACCGCTCCGCCCACGCTCCCGGGGATACCATAGGCAAACTCAAAGCCCGTAAGAGAATTTTCAAGAGCCGAGCCCGCAAGCTTTGTCAATGACGCTCCGCATTCCGCCGTAATGATATTACCGTTCACAGTGATATTTTTCAACTCCGTAGTAACAACGACAACTCCTCTGTACCCATGGTCGGGAAAGAGCAGATTTGAACCGTTTCCCATGACCATAAAACGGATACCTTTTTCCTTGAGTTCGCAGCAAGCACCCGCCAGTGCCTCTGTACTTTGAGGAAAAAGCATAAAGTCAACGCACCCGCCTATCCTGAAGCTCGTATAAGGCGCAATGCTTTGATTTTTTTTCGCTTCGCATTCATATTTACTTACAATACCGTTAAGTATTTTTTCTGTCACAAAAATTACCTCCGCTCAAATCTGAAAAGATCAAACGTCCGCTGTTTTTTTGCTTCCGGCAAGCACCATTTCACGCGCCGCCTCAAGCTGCTTGTCACTTATCGACACGCCCGAGGTTATCCGCGCAGTCTCTCTGACGCGCTCTTCAAAACCGAGTATTTCAACACAGGTCTCGTTTCTGCCTCCGACCTCTGTCTTTGATATACGCATATGCGTATCTGCAAGAGATGCCACCTGCGCCGAATGTGTTATGCAGAACACCTGTGAATTTTCTGCGATGCTCTTAAGTCTGAGTCCAATCTTTTCACAGGTCTTGCCCGACACACCCGTGTCGATCTCGTCGAATATAAGCGTTCCTGCTCCGCCGCCTCCCGCAAGCTTGCTCTTAAGTGCGAGCATAACACGCGAAAGCTCTCCTCCCGATGCGGTCTTTGACATCGGCTTTAACTCCTCGCCGGGGTTTGCCGCAATAAGGAATTCAACATCGTCCGCACCGCTCTGTGTATATTTTTCGACACTTGACACAAGCTCGGCCTTTATCTTGAATCTTGCACCCTTCATATCAAGGTATTCAAGCTCATCGCCTATTCCGACTTCAAGCTTTTCCGCCGCTTTTACGCGGATCTCATGAAGTATCTTCGCGTCTTGTGCAAGCTTTTGCTGTGCCGTTTTTAATTTCGCCTCTGTTTTCAAAACAAGCTCTTCGTTATTTTCAAGCTCATCAAGCTCGCATTTTGCTTTGTCCTTGAATGCGAGTATCTCATCAACGCTCTGACCGTATTTTTTCTTAAGCTTTGATATCGCGTCAAGTCTCGCTTCGATCTTATCAAGTTCACCCGAAGCATCATCTATATCATCCGGAACAAAATCACGTGCTCTTTCGCCGATATCGGCGATCTCGTACTTGTATTCGGTCAGCTTTTCGGCAAGCTCTGACGCCTCGGGTACATATTCCGACAGCTTTGTTAATGCAGACACAGATTTTTCGATAAGATCTGACGCACAAAGACCTCCGCTGTTACGCGCCAATGCCCTGTATACAAAATCCGAGCCCTTTATAAGCTTTTCGGCATTCTGAAGCTTCTTTCTGCGCGCTTCAAGCGCTTCATCCTCGCCCGATCTGAGCGAAAGCGCCTCGATATCCTTTACTTGATATTCCAAAAGCTCGCGCATTCGTTCCTTTTCAGCACCCTGTGCTTTAAGCAACTCAAGCTTATTTTTAAGCGCTTTGTATTCTTCAAAGCTAAAAGCATACTCCGTTTTTGCATTCTTGATATCATGCTCCGACTCGGCATATGTGTCAAGATATTTTATATGGTTAGTTATATCAAGCAGTATCTGGCTTTCATGCTGTGACTGTATGTTTATAAGATATTTTGACGCTTCCTTTAACAGCGACACTTGTACGGTCTGCGAATTTATCTTTGCCTGCGAGCGTCCGTCGGCGTATATGGTACGCATTACAGAGATCGTACCGTCCTCATCGGGTTCAATGTCAAGAAGCTTTAGCTCGTTTAAGCTATCGCTGTCAAGGCACGCGAAGATCGCGCTCACCTTAGCATAGTCCTCACCGCTTCTTATAAGGTCTCTTGAACCTCGTGCGCCCAAAAGAAGGCATATACTGTCGATGATTATCGACTTGCCTGCACCGGTCTCACCCGTAAGCGCCGTAAAGCCTTTGGAAAAATCTATATCAAGCTTTTTGATCACAGCTATGTTTTCTATATGAAGAAATGAGAGCATAGTCATTTCCTTTCAACTCAGACAGATTTATTTTAGATTTTCTATCTCTTCCTTCAAGCGCTTTGCGGCTTGCTCGGTACGCATCACTATTATTATCGTATCATCCCCGGCGACGCATCCCACTATACCGTCAAAATGCATCACATCGATCGCCGCCGCAGCACCCTGTGCCATTCCGGTGATAGTCTTGACGACCGTAATGTTTCCGGCAAAGTCCACCTTACTTACCGACGCGGCAAGAAGATTTTTCTGTATGGATGCCTTGCCGTCATGGCTCTCCTTGCCGTGACTGTATCTGCTTCTGCCGTCCGCACTCACGGTTTTTACAAGCTTAAGCTCACGTATATCACGTGACACCGTCGCCTGCGTTACATTAAAGCCGCTGTTTTTCAAAAGCTCGGAAAGCTCTTCCTGAGTCTCAACTACCCTTTCGGATATAAGCTCGATTATTTTATCCTGTCTTGCATTTTTCATAATATATCACCTTCCGCCTTTTACCGATTTTCCGCCATCTTATTACGCAACACCTCGTAAAACGAGCTGTTTCTTATTCTCACAAAATGCGCCGTATACTCGGATCTTTTTATTCTAACATGTTCTCCCGGCTCTATCTTGTATTCATCGCTTCCGTCAGCCGACACATTTATTACCACACGCCCGGCGTTCACAAGCTTCAAGACCGTACCCGCCGAAAAGAGCATTGGACGCGCCATGAGCGAATGCGTGCATATCGGAACAATATTGATGCACTCAAGCGCGGGGTCAACTACCGGTCCGCCTGCCGCAAGCGAATATGCCGTAGAACCCGTAGGAGTGGACGCAATAACGCCGTCACCTCTGAATGCTCCGACCGGATTTTTGTGTTCATCTGCATATATTTCAATATCAACTACCCTATTTGTGTTACCGCGGCTGGTCAACACTATGTCATTGAGCGCCGGGTCGCCGATTTCGGTACTGCCGTCCTTTTTCACTATCTCATATTCAAGCATCATACGCTTTTCAAGCGAATATCTTCCTTCAAAAACCTCGGCAAGCATATCTGTTTCATCAAGCTCAAGCTCGGCAAGATAACCGAGTCTTCCGAGGTTTACCCCGATTATCGGCACGCTTGAAAGCGCCGCCATTCTTGCCGTATGTATAATAGAACCATCACCGCCTGTAACGACCGCGAGCTCTGCGTTTTCAAACAGCTCGCACTCGCTCATAAGGATGACCTCGGGTATATCCGAAAAATATTCTGCGTATTCACAAGGAACAAGAATACTTTTGTCAAGCGAAAGTATCTTTTTTGCGACCTCTCTTGCACAAAGAAGCCCTTTATCCTTATGCTCGTTCGGCATCAGTGCGATCTTTTTCATCTGTGCTCTGTATCCCCTTTAGCAATAATATCTATCTTTTCACGAGACGGTATCTCGCCGGGTGTCTGCTCATAAATATAATATGCGAGAAATTCACGGTTGCCGTCTCCGCCGAGTATCGGCGAAGAGGTTATATCCTTGCAGACAAGCCCGAAAGTATTTGCATTAAGTATTACCTTTTCAATGACATCTGCATGCACGCGCTTATCCTTTACGATGCCGCCCTTTCCAACCTTATCGCGCCCGGCTTCAAACTGCGGCTTGATGAGTCCTATATACACGCCGTCCGGCTTAAGTATGCTTGCGATAGCTTCAAATACGAGTGTCTGAGATATAAACGACAGATCGGCAGTCACTATATCAACGCGCTTCCCAATAATACTTTCGTCAATGTATCTTGCATTTACGCCCTCGAACACGCGTACCCGCTTATCACTTGCGATACTTTCATGAAGCTGACCGTGTCCTATATCGACCGCACACACCTCTTTTATACCGCTATCAAGCATGACCTGGCAAAAACCGCCGGTAGACGCACCGAGATCGACTGCGTCGAGTCCGGCAAAATCAATGCCGAAGTACTCCTTTGCATGTGCAAGCTTTAGTGCGGCGCGGCTCACATATTGATTCCCGCTGTTTTCCACCGTTATCTCATCGCTGTCTGTCACGTCAAACGACGCTTTTGTTACTGTTTTCCCTCCGACACTGACAAGTCCTTTTTTTATAAGATCGAGCGCCCGTGTACGGCTGGATGCCAATCCGTTTTCGGCAAGATATACGTCAATTCTCAAAGCACGGGCTCCTTTCCTCTTTTATATGGGAAACGCAATTCCTATCACTATACCGAGCAAAGCTCCGATGATCACCTGGAACGGCGTATGTCCGATAAGCTCCTTGAGATTCTTCTCCATGTACTCGGTCTTTCTCTTTGCAAGATCCTCTACGATCCTGTTTAAAACCTTTGCCTGTTCGCCTGCCGCGCGTCGTACTCCCGCGGCATCGTACATGACTATAAACGCAAACACGACCGCTATCGCAAATTCGACCGATGCAGGCGTGCAGAGCTTCCATACCATAACACCGAGAGCACACACTGTCGATGAATGTGAACTGGGCATACCGCCCGAAGACATGATAAGGCTGAAATCAATGCGCTTCTCCTGTATCAGATTAATGATTATTTTTATAAATTGCGCTGTAAACCACGCTGTAAATGCAGCAAGCAACGCCTTGTTATTCAAAAGCTGATTTATATAATTCATAGACTTAAAACACCGCCAAATATTTTACTTATTTCGGTTTACGATATAATCGGCTAATACCAGCAAAGCATCACTGCCATCATAGCTCTTTATCGCATCCTTTGCAAGCACGGCGCTTCTTTGCGCATACTCTCGCGCCTCGTTTATATTCATAAAGGTAAGGAATGTCACCTTTTTGTTTTGCGCGTCGCTTCCGATCGGCTTGCCAAGCTCACTTTCATCAGCGGTCACGTCAAGAATATCATCGGCTATCTGAAATGCCAGCCCAATCTTTGACGCGTAATCATCCGCAGCTTTGCGTTCAGCCTCTCCCGCATCTGCCGCGACAGCTCCCAAAAGTGCCGCGCAACGCATAAGCGCTCCGGTCTTGAGCGAGTGAAGCTTCATAAGCTTTTCCATACCGATATGCTTGCCCTCGCTCTCAAGATCTATCGTCTGTCCTCCGACCATACCGCAAACCCCGGCAAGAGTTGATATAAGCCTTACCGCTTCGATCTTTACTTTATCCGAAAGTAACTTTGCATCTGCTATTATCTCAAACGCATAAGTTAGAAGCGCATCTCCCGCCAAAAGAGCGAATTCCTCGCCATATGCCTTGTGACATGTGGGCTTTCCGCGTCTGAGATCGTCATTATCCATGCATGGCAGGTCATCGTGGATAAGCGAGTAGGTATGCACACATTCAAGCGCACAGGCAAGCGGCATCGACGCGTCGGTTTTTCCTCCGAAGAGCTTACAAAATTCATTTACGATAAACGGACGTATTCTCTTACCTCCCGCCATCGCGCTGTAGCGCATCGCATCGGTAACTCTTTTTATGTCCTCATCGTCGTGCAAGAAGTATTTTTCAAAGTGCCTTTCAAATTCCGCCGCGCTCTCTTTAAGCTTTACTTCTATATCCAGTTTTTTCATTCGTTCACCGGTTTGAAATCCTTTTGCTCAATATTACCGTCCTCGCCTGCAACAAGTATCTTTACTCTCTGCTCAACATTGTCAAGCATGGACGAGCAGAGCTTTACAAGTCCAGCTCCCTCTTCAAAAAGCTCGAGCGACTTATCAAGCGGAGCACTTCCGTTGTCAAGAAGTCCGACGATCTCTTCCAGTCTGGCAAGCGCCTGTTCAAAAGTCATCTTATTTTCACTCATGATCTGTTTCCCTCTCTTTCGGTTTTACAGAGGTCACTATTCCGTCGACCTCTCCGTCACCCGTTCTGAACGCGAACGCGTCGCCCTCTTTGACCTGCTTTACGCTTTTTACAAGCGTGCCGTCGCCCAAAAACACCGCCGAATATCCGCGCGATATTACCGACATCGGGTTAAGTGCCTGCAATCTCGCAGTTTGCAGTGCAAATTGCTGACGCTTCTTCTCATACAGCATTGAAAACGCATTATCCATACGCTCAGATGCTGTAAGCACGAGCATACGCTTATCATCTATCATGTATCTGGGCGAGGTAAGCGCACGGCTTTTCGCCGCCGCATCGAGTCTGCGCTTTGAAAGCTCCAGTTTCTTTGTAAGCGAAAGCTCCATTCGGGATACGACATTTGCAAACTTTCGCTTGAGCTCCGCAGTATCGGGTACGGCAAGCTCTGCCGCAGCTGACGGTGTCGGAGCACGCACATCAGATGCAAAATCGCATATCGTAAAATCGGTCTCATGTCCGACCGCCGATATGACCGGTATGCGGCTTGCCGCTACAGTTCTTGCAAGCGTTTCGTCATTGAATGCCCACAGATCCTCTATCGAACCGCCTCCGCGTCCGATTATTACCACATCGGCACTGTTTGTCTCATTGAAATAATTTAATGCTCTTATCAACTGCTCGGGAGCGCCGTCGCCCTGCACGAGCGAAGGATAAAGTATTATCTTTGCAAACGGAAACCTTCTTCCCGTAACATTTATCATATCTCTGACCGCTGCACCCGTTGGAGAGGTGATTATACCCACTCTTGTCGGGATCTTGGGAAGAGGACGCTTGCGTGAACGGTCAAACAATCCCTCCGACTCAAGCTTTTTCTTGAGCTGCTCATATCTGATATAAAGACTTCCGATACCGTCAGGCTCCATATCATCGGCGTAAAGCTGATAATCGCCTCCGCGAACGAATCCGGAAACTCTGCCGTGAACTATCACCTTCATACCGTTTTCGGGCAAGAACTTCAGCTTTGAATTGCTTGACTTGAACATGACCGCTTTAACTACACCGCCTTCGTCCTTGAGAGTAAAGTAAAAGTGACCTGTCCTGTGGTTTACGAAATTCGATATTTCGCCTGTTATATAGACCGATGCGAGTAAAGAGTCGCGGTCAAGTATTATTTTTACATACTCGTTGAGCTGTGTTACGCTCAACACGTTTTTGGCATTTTCATTATTAAATTCCACCGCTGATCCCCCCTTTACCGTTATTATATGCAGATATTTTTGTCCTTTGTATATTTCTGTGCCGCGAGTATCGCCGTCCCGCATGCGTTGTCTGCCGAATACACGGGCGGCGCAAACGCCGCGTCATGCCTTGACGCAAGATAGCTTTTTATATACCCGTTACTCATGACCCCGCCGGCATAAAGAACAGGCATCTCGCCGTACTTTTCCTTGGCGGCCAGTGTCATTGCATCAAGGTTGCGCGCGATAAAATCAAGCACGAAAAATGCGATCTCGCTTTTATCAACACCGTCTGCGAGAGCCTTTGAAGCTTTATTCTCCGCGCCCGACAGATTGCATGTTATCCCCTTGACGACCGTTTTCTGCGTAAGGGTACATTTTCTTTTTGTGTGATCAAACCCCTTTGACAGTTCTTCAAGCGCAGGTCCGCATGGAAAGCTGAGTCCGAGCATAACGCCGACACGGTCGACAAGCTGACCTGCGTTGATATCCGCCGTCGCGCCTATAAGCTCTATGTCAAAGCCGCTGTCCTCGGGCTTTACGTATAATAGCTCTGTCGTACCTCCCGACACGTGAAATGCCAGAAAAGGAGAATCCAAAAGCTCCCGTCTGCCGCTGTGCCACAGTGCCGCCATAACATGTCCCGCCTGATGCGAAAACGCGTATATCGGCGCTCCTGCCGATGCAAGCGAATATGCGGCGCTCTTTCCTGCGAGAAAGCATGGCATGTATGAGCCCGCCTCGTCTCTCGGATACGCTGAATAGCCTATCGCGCATATCTGCTCATACTTAAAAGATCCGCGAAGCCTTTCGCATATTTCCGGCAGATTTTTCACATGTGCAAACAGCGCCTCACTCTGTCTGAGTCCGCGTTCACCCTTTGCTACGGGCAGAGGCATTTTCAAGTTTGCCAGCATCTCGCCGCTCTCAATATCGAAAACAGCCGCAGAAGTGGTATAGTTACTCGTATCAAAGCCGATCGTAAGCTTTTTTGATGCCATTACGCTTTCTCCGGCATGTTTTTGGATATCTTGTTGAGAACTCCGTTTACAAACGCCGGAGCATCATCACCGTCAAACTTCTTTGCAAGCTCTACGGCTTCATTAAGAGACACATTTATCGGTATGTCCGCTTCAAAAAGCATTTCGTAAACGCAGATACGCATAAGCGCAAGCGATACGCCGGGCATACGGTTTATCTTCCATCCCTTTGCCGATCCTTCTATAAGAGCGTCGATCCTTTCAAGATTTTCAAACACGCCCGCCGTCACACGGCGCACGTATTCATCCTCTTCAAGCGCTCTCTCCTCTTTTGCAAGCTCGTAAAGCTTTGAGCTGTCCTCATCGGGCTTGAATGATCTTTCAAAAACAAGTCCGAGTGCCGCTTCTCTTGCTTCATGTCTGTTCATAGTCTTTGCCATTCCTTTCAGACTTTCATATTTGTCCGCTGATTTGTAATAGTTGCCCATTATATTAAATATATTTATATTATATAATATACAATTCCCATTGTCAACAAATTTTTGAAACAGATACAAACTTATGAGGGGTAAAAAAGTGAAAATTTATAAACGCCGTGCCATTCAGTCTATATATCTATGTATTTTATGCGTGCTTATGCTGTTTGAACATGTCGCGTATCGCACGGACATGAAAACCGTTACGGTCGCCGCGGACGGATCGGACTATATAAAATGGATCGACTTTGATATCACTGCACAGGCTCTTGCCGACGCTGTAAAATTTGATGTGGACAGCTACGGCAGTGACACTCATGTAAGTCACATAACACTGTTGTCGCTTCTCGCCGTAAAATACGGCGGCAGCTTCAAAAACTATAAAAAATCGGATATGCAGAGCTTTTACGACCGTCTTTGCACAGGTGAATCTCCGGAAGATATCACCAATAACACCAAAACGCTTAACTATTATCTCAAAGCCTACTCGGCGGTGCTCGGAGGAATGGTCGGAGAATACGCCGTCATCACAGACCGCGAAAAAGATGGCGTATTCTACCAAAAAAGATACGGGCTCAAGCTGTTCTCACCTATTGCGGGAGGATATTACTATAATCATTACGACGATTTCGGTGCGGCACGGAGCTTTGGGTACAAGCGTGTTCATCTCGGCCACGATATGATGGGCTCGGTCGGCACACCGATCATCGCCGTCGAGAGCGGATATGTTGAAGCCTGCGGCTGGAACCGATTCGGAGGATGGCGTATCGGTATCCGCTCATTTGACGGCAAACGCTATTATTACTATGCACATCTGCGTAAGGGGCATCCGTACAACGACATATATGAGGGCAAGATCATAAACGCGGGCGAGGTCATCGGATATCTCGGTATGACCGGATACAGCTCAAAACAGGACACAAACAACATAAACGTCCCGCATCTTCATTTCGGTCTGCAGATAATTTTCGACAGCTCTCAAAAAGACGGGTGGAATCAGATATGGCTCGACATGTACGAATTTACGAAATTTCTCGCCAAAAACCGTGCCGACATCGCATACAGCAAGGATACAGGCGAGCATTACAGCAAAAACTCAATTATTGATCTTTCAAGTCCCGACTGAGCGGTCTTTACATACCGCTTGCCGTTAAAATACATGCTTTCGCCGTCAAACGAGATCATATACGGATATATTTCAGCGCGGCCTGCTCTGCTTAAACATAAATTCCCGTCACCCTGAAGTCTGTATCCGGCACACTCGCCGTCAATAATACATCTGCCGCTGCTTTCAAAAGAAACTATACTGCTATCACTTCTCCATGAGCCGACTATCTCATTTTTTCTTACAGTCCCCGAGATCATCCCGAAAATGATTGCCAATGTCCCTAAAACAAGAACGTGATTTTTCATAAGCATATCCTTTTTGAAAAAAATCAAGAGCCTCCGCTTTCGCGGAGGCTCTTTGTAAGTATTCGCTTCTGTTTTCACAAATAACCGTGAAAACTTTAAGCATATCGGGAAGTAAATTCTATTTTATAAAGAGTTTACAAGCGCGATATTATTTGTAAAGCTCGCCCATCTTAACGAGTCTTTCATGTCTTGCCTTAGCATATGCTTCAGCCTTGTCGAAGAGTTCAGCGGCTCTGTCGGGGAAGGACTTAGCGAGACGCGAGTAACGTGCTTCGTTAGCGATGAATTCCTTGTAATCGCCGGTGGGATCCTTGGAGTCGATAACGAGCTTGCTTTCTTCGAGAGTAGGATTGTAACGGAAGAGGTTCCAATATCCTGCATCTACCGCCTTCTTCATTTCCTGCTGGCAGTTCTGCATACCGCCCTTGGCGATACCGTGCATTTCGCAAGGTGCGTAGCCAATGATGAGGGACGGACCATGGTAAGCTTCAGCCTCTGTAAGAGCCTTGAGAAGCTGGTTCATGTCAGCACCCATAGCAACCTGTGCTACGTATACATAGCCGTAGGACATTGCAATCTCCGCAAGATTCTTCTTGCCGATAGCCTTACCTGCAGCTGCGAACTGAGCAACCTGACCGATGCTGGAAGCCTTGGACGCCTGTCCGCCTGTGTTGGAGTAAACTTCTGTATCGAATACCATGATGTTTACGTCTTCACCCGAAGCGAGTACGTGGTCAAGACCGCCGAAGCCGATATCGTATGCCCAACCGTCACCACCGAAGATCCATACAGACTTCTTGGAGAGGTAATCCTTTTCAGCGAGAATAGCGGGAGCTGTGGGACAACCTGCAGCTGCTGCCTTTTCAAGCTCAACAACGAGATCCTTTGTAGCCTTTTCGTTAGCCTTACCGTCATCCTTTGTTGCAAGGTAAGCTTCAGCAGCTGCCTTGAAGGAATCGGAAGCCTTGTCGGACTTAGCCATTTCTTCGATCTTAGCGATGAGCTTGTTACGGATAGTACCCTGACCGAGTGCCATACCGAGACCGTGCTCAGCATTATCCTCGAAGAGCGAGTTAGCCCATGCGGGACCGCGTCCGCTCTCACGGTTTACTGTGTAAGGTGTAGCAGGTGCCGAACCGCCCCAGATGGAGGAACAACCGGTAGCGTTCGAGATGTACATTCTTTCACCGAAGAGCTGTGTGATAAGGCGTGCATATGATGTTTCCGCACAACCTGCACAAGAGCCGGAGAACTCAAGCAGGGGCTGCTTGAACTGGCTGCCCTTAACAGAATTTTCCTTGTAAGGAAGTTCCTTTTCAGCTACGTTAGCT
The DNA here is from genome assembly GCA_017482465.1 of Clostridia bacterium. GTDB lineage: Bacteria > Bacillota > Clostridia > Oscillospirales > CAG-272 > UBA4717. The sequence goes on along the minus strand of JAFUMW010000101.1, from coordinate 15,217 downwards.
ACAGCGTAATCGAATGCTGCCTGCTGATCGAGCTGGGAATCCTTGGATACCATTTCGAGAGCTCTCTTTTCGGGCTTTGTGGGACAAGCCTTTACGCAGAGAGTACAACCCATACAGTCAAGCGGGCTTACAGCCATTGTAAACTTGTAGTTTGTCTGCATTGCGGGCTTTTCAGTGAACTTTGTGCTTGCAGGTGCGTTAGCGGCTTCCTCCTCGCTCATAGCGTAAGGACGGATAGCTGCGTGAGGACATACAAACGCACAGTTGTTACACTGTATACAATTTTCGGGATGCCATACAGGTACGCTTACAGCAACACCGCGCTTTTCGTAAGCGGCAGTACCCTGCGGGAATGTACCGTCAGCCATGTCAACGAATGCGGAAACGGGGAGCGAGTCACCGTCCATCTTCGATACGGGCTTAACAACGGTATTAACGAACTTAACGAGGTCCTCACGTGTTCCTGTCGCGGGAACATCCGCAGGAGTTTCTCCGGCGTTCTTCCAGGATGCGGGAACGTCAACCTTGTTAAGCGCGCCTGCGCCCATTTCGATAGCCTTGTGGTTCTGTTCAACAACAGCGTCACCGAACTTGGAGTAAGACTTTGTAGCAGCCTTCTTCATGTAACCGATAGCTTCGTCGATAGGCATGACCTTTGCAAGTGCAAAGAATGCAGACTGGAGTATTGTATTCTTAACCTTAGCGTTGCCTACTTCCTTGATAGCAAGGGATGTAGCGTCGATGGTGTAGAACTGTACATCGTTGTTTGCGATATAGCTCTTTACCGATGCGGGGAGCTTTGCATCAAGCTCTGCAGCATCCCACTGGCAGTCAAGAAGGAATGTTCCGCCCGGCTTAACGTCGTTAACGATCTTGTAGCCGTTAAGGATGTATGCAGGGTTATGGCAAGCAACAAAGTTTGCCTTTGTGATGTAGTACGGGCTCTTGATGGGCTGATCGCCGAAACGGAGGTGAGAAATAGTTACACCGCCGGTCTTCTTGGAGTCGTACTGGAAGTATGCCTGAACATACTTGTCGGTGTGGTCACCGAGGATCTTGATGGAGTTCTTGTTAGCACCAACTGTACCGTCGCCGCCGAGACCCCAGAACTTACATGCGATAGTTCCTTCGGGAGCTGTATCGGGAGCAACCTTTTCTTCGAGAGAAAGACCGGTTACATCGTCTACGATACCGATAGTGAAGTTGTTCTTAGGTTCATCCTTTGCAAGGTTTTCGAATACCGCAAATACGGATGCAGGAGTTGTATCCTTGGAGCCGAGGCCGTAACGTCCGCCTACTATCTTCTTTGCTACGCCCTTTGTTGCGAGAGCTGTAACAACGTCAAGATAAAGAGGTTCGCCGAGTGCACCGGGTTCCTTTGTTCTGTCGAGAACTGCGATCTTCTTAGCAGTTGCAGGGATAGCTTCAACGAGCTTGTCAGCGCAGAAGGGTCTGTAAAGTCTTACCTTAACAAGACCTACCTTTTCGCCCTTAGCAAGCATGTAGTCTATAACTTCTTCGGCAACGTCACAGAAAGAGCCCATCGCAATGATAACTCTGTCTGCGTCGGGAGCACCGTAATAGTTGAAGAGCTTGTAGTCGGTACCGATCTTAGCGTTTACCTTATCCATATATTCTTCAACGATAGCGGGAAGCGCATCATAGTAGCTGTTGCACGCTTCTCTGTGCTGGAAGAAGATGTCGCCGTTTTCAGCCGAACCGCGGAGAACGGGATGCTCAGGGTTGATAGCGCGTGCACGGAACTGTGCGATCGCGTCCATATCGACCATTTCCTTAAGGTCTTCAGTTTCCCAAGCCTCGATCTTCTGGATCTCGTGAGATGTACGGAAACCGTCGAAGAAGTTGAGGAAAGGAACGCGTCCCTTGATCGTAGCGAGGTGAGCTACAGCACCGAGGTCCATAACTTCCTGAGGATTGGACTCAGCAAGCATAGCAAAGCCTGTCTGACGACAAGCGTAAACGTCGGAGTGGTCACCGAAAATGTTAAGTGCATGGGAAGCTACACAACGAGCCGAAACATGGATAACGCAGGGGAGAAGCTCACCCGCGATCTTGTACATGTTCGGGATCATGAGAAGCAGACCCTGAGATGCAGTGTATGTAGTTGTGAGAGCGCCGGCTGCAAGGCTTCCGTGTACGGTACCTGCCGCACCCGCTTCGGACTGCATTTCGATCATCTTTACTCTTTCGCCAAAGATGTTTCTTGCAGGCTCGCCGAAGATGTTCTTGTCGTTAGCCGACCATGTGTCTGTCACTTCCGCCATAGGGCTGGAGGGAGTGATAGGATAAATTCCGGCAACTTCCGTAAACGCGTAGCTGACGTGCGCGGCAGCGGTGTTACCGTCCATGGAGATTTTTCTTCTTGCCATGTTTTGTTTCCTCCTGTATATAAGATATTTAATTAAACAAGCTACAAACGGCTCTTACGAGCACATTCAAAATATATAATAACATTTTTTTCGCAAAAAGTAAAGATGTAATTGAAAACAATTTAACGAAATTTACGAAAAAATTACATATTTTTTTGTAACTATCAATATTTTGCGTTGTTTTTGCAACAAAAAGTCAGTTTTCGTCGGTAACAACGATGCAGTCAAGCTTTGCAAGCGCATCGTTTGCCTTTGCGTTGTCGATGCGTCCCTTGTTCTTTTCAAAGTAAGCAACGCTGTTACGTGCGAGCAGTAAGAACTGGTTATTCAACGAGCGACCCTCGCTCTCGCTCACATATGCGAGCTTTCCGAGCAGATCCTCGCTTATACGTACGGTTATAGTTTTCTGATTTTTCATATATGCCTCCGTTAATATAGTCTTTATGGTTTACAGTTTCCGCAGGGATCGTATCCCATTGCGATAGCTTCTTCTCTTGTACCGGTAAAGTCCGAACGGTTTTCGTCCTTCATTTTCTTAACGCTGGAGCACCCGGGTTCATGAAATTTTTCGGAGTTGGTGTTCAGGACATAAGTAACCAATGAGTACGAATTTGATGTTGCCTCCGCTGTAGTCTCCTCTGCTGTCAATCTCTCTGTTTCAACCTTTGAAGTAACTGCCGCGGTTTCTTTTTCGGTAACGGATTCGGTCGTTTCGATCTCAGTCGTTTCGGCTTCGGTCGTTCCGGCTTCAGTCGTTTCGGCTTCGGTCGTTTCGGCTTCGGTCATTTCGGCTTCGGTCGTTTCGGCTTCGGTCGTTTCAGATTCATAAGCATTATCTTTTGCCGAACGATGTGCCAGCTCCAACTGTTCACTGACAGTCAAACCGAATTGCTCAACAGGCTTCTCGGCATCGCAAGCAACATACATGCACAACAAAATCATAATAAAAATTATCGAAACGGTCTTTTTCACAATAGTCCTCCCAATATTATGTCTGCACATACATTATAGCACCGTTCGTGCTAAAAATCAATAGAAGTCTTTTGCCAAAACTATTGTAATATTTTTTGTATTGTGATAGAATATAATAGTAAATTTTTATTTAAGAGGAAAAATATGTCAAGAACCGTAACAATTCAAAGTTCAGAGCTTTCGCTTGAAATAAGCACATTTGGCGCGGAAATATTGAGCCTGCGTGACAAAAACGGACGAGAATACATTTGGGAGGGCGATCCCGCAATATGGGGCAGACGTGCTCCTGTGCTTTTCCCCATATGCGGCGGTCTTGCCGATGGCAAGTATATTCTTAATGACAGGAAATACAAGCTCGACAAGCACGGGTTTGCCAAGAAGCTCGATTTTAAGCTTGAGTCGCAGAGTAAAAGTCGCGCGGTCTTTTTGCTCACGGAATGTGAGGAAACGCTTATCTCTTATCCCTTCCGATTTGAGTTAAGGGCGATCTTTGAGCTTTCGAACACCAAGCTCACGGTCACGTATGATGTAAAAAACAACTCGGACACAACGATGTATTACTCATGCGGAGGACACGAGGCTTATGCTCTTCCCGAGGGCATCGACGGCTGTCAGGTCATTTTCGACAAGGCGGAAACTCTCAACAATTATAAGGTCGAGCAAGGAATTCTTTCGACACATTTTGAGACGATCCTCGAAAACAGCCACGCTCTCGTATTAAGCAAAAACCATTTTGAATCCGACGCGCTTATATTCAAGGAGCTTGCTTCACGTAGCGTCACACTTGTAAACAGCACGGGCGACAGACGCATACGCGTTGATTTCGATGGCTTTGACCACCTGCTCTTATGGCAGGTAAGCGGTGCAAAATACCTCTGCATCGAACCATGGACAGGTCTTCCCGATATCATCGGTACAGACGGAGACTTTTCACACAAGGAGAGCACATCCTCTCTTGAATCGGGCGCATCTGCCGCATACACTCATCATATAACGATACTCGACTGACACTTGAAAGTGAGAAGATAAATGTTTAAGAGCGTATATTCCGCAGGACTTGCGGGAATTGACGGATTTATTGTAACCGTGGAGTCCAACTCCACGCAAAGGCTTCAGAATTTTGAGATCGTCGGGCTTCCCGATGCATCGGTAAAGGAAGCAAAGCAGAGGGTGCGTACAGCTATAGAAAACAGCGGCTTTCTTTTCCCCGAACTCGATCTTATGATAAACCTCGCGCCCGCGTCACGCAAGAAAGAGGGTTCTTATTACGACCTCGCCATACTTGCGGGCATATTAAGCGTCACAGGTATGATCCCGTCCGACATTGATCTTTCCGACTGTGTTTTCATCGGTGAGCTCTCGCTTTCGGGCGAGGTCCGCGCGGTAAACGGTGCGCTCTGCCTTTGCCTTGCCGCCAAGGAGGCGGGGTTCAAGCACATTTTCGTGCCGTACGCAAATGCCGCCGAGGCAGCCGTCGTTGACGGCATAAACGTATATGGTGTAAAGGAAGTGCGCGAACTGGTACTTCACCTGATCGGACGGCAATTTATAGAAAAGCAGAAATTCGATCACAGCAAATTCAAGTCCGAATTTGCAAAAAGCTCTTTTGACTTTTCGGATGTAAAGGGACAAGCACAGGTCAAACGTGCACTCGAGATAGCCGCTGCGGGCGGACATAATGTACTGCTCATCGGCCCTCCCGGCACGGGCAAATCAATGCTTGCCAAGCGTTTGCCGACTATCCTGCCCGAGCTTACATTTGAAGAAGCTATAGAAACGACCAAGATCCACTCGATATCGGGACTTTTGCCCACAGGAAGCTCACTTGTATGTCAGCGTCCGTTCCGCTCGCCTCACCATACAATGTCTGCGACAAGTCTTGTCGGAGGCGGAAGTATGCCCATGCCGGGTGAGATCTCACTTGCACACAACGGCATACTCTTTCTTGACGAGCTGCCGGAGTTCCCAAAGCAGATAACCGACTCCCTGAGACAACCGCTCGAGGACGGTCATGTAACAGTCACCCGTACAGCGGGACGCTTTACATACCCTTCATCGTTTATGCTCGTATGTGCCATGAATCCTTGTAAATGCGGATATTACGGACATCCGACACACGAATGTACATGCAAGCCCGCCGACATCAAGCGTTACCTGTCGCAGATAAGCGGACCTCTTCTCGACCGTATCGACATACAGATCGAAGTTCCGTCGGTATCATTTGAAGATATGTCTAAAAATGTCCCCTCCGAGCCTTCGGAAAACATACGCGCACGAGTTGCAAAAGCGCGCGAGTTCGCTCTTTCGCGATATAAAGCGGCAAGCGAAGAGCCCGAATCGGAGATTCCTATGATATATAAGAATTCGGAGATGGGTCAGCGCCACATCAGACGCTTCTGTCAGCTTGATGATGCCGCGTCAAAGCTTCTTGCGGCGGCGTACGAGCGTTTGAGTCTGTCGGCTCGCGGATACGACCGTTTGATACGCGTATCGCGCACGATCGCCGACCTTGACGCGTCCGAGATAATAAAGGAAAATCACGTTGCAGAGGCGATAAGATACAGGACGCTTGATAAAAAATACTGGTGATTATTTGTTTTTTTGCGAGGGGGAACTTTTGCAAAAGTTCCCCTCGTACTCCCCTCAAAAACTTTTAATGCTTGAGCTCAATAGATCTTATTGTCCTCACGCTATATGCAGTTGATAAATTTGCTTATCTTCATCAAATTCGCGCTCTGCTACTTTACGCACCGTCCGTGTTCCTTACTTGGACCCGGCGGTCCGTAGGAACGCGTGTAGTCACAAGCGGAACAATAACGCGGACCGTGTGCATCACCCCAACATTAGTAAACAAAATACAAGGAGAACAAAACCATGAAAATCAAAGCTATGACCTACAATCTTCCCTGCTGGGGAAGTAGTAATCCCAATTATTTTTTCGGCGATAGAAAGGAACGCATCAAGGATTTCCTTCTTCGTGAAATGCCCGACATAATCGGCTTCCAGGAAATGCAGGATTCGGTAAAAACATGGCTTTCCGACAATATGCCCGATTACATTTTTCTCGGCATGGGCAGAGAGATCAACTACAACGGCGAAAGCGTAACCATCGCGTACAACAAAAGAAAGTTCGACCTGTTCAAGTTTGATCAGTTCTGGCTCTCGCCCACACCGACCGTTCCCGGCTCACGCTTCAATCTTGACCAGAGCGAGTTTCCGAGAATCTCGGTTCAGGCAACGCTCGTATCCAAAGAAACACATCAACCCTTTACCTTTGCAAACACGCATCTTGACCACATCGGCGAGATCGCACGCGTATGCGGCGCAGACCTTATTCTGTCAAAGCTCACAGCTGCCAACACTCCCTTTATACTCACCGGCGACTTCAACGAATATCCGAACGGCAGTGCAATAAAGGAGATCACCGCTGTAAAAGGCGTGTACGATCTCACAGCAGGCATCAAGGAAAACACCTTCCGTTATCCGGGCGGCGACGGAAAGCTTGTTGACGAAAACGGCGATCCAGTTCTCACAAAGATCGACTATATCTTCTCAAACGGCAGTGCGGTTGAGGGAACGCTCACCCTGCACAACGACCCGAAGGACGGTATCCTCAGCGACCATTATCCCGTATCGGTAGTTGTTGAGCTGTAAGGAGAACGCATAAATGACTCAAAAAGAAAAGATGCACAGCTGTAAGCTCTATTACCCAAGCGACGAGGAATTAATGAAACAGCAGATGCTCTGCCTCGAAAAGCTCTATGACTTCAACGCGACACGCCCTCTTGAACAGGCTAAACGCACACAATTATTAAAGGAAATGTTCGCCGAGATCGGTGACGGCTGCTATATAGAGCCGCCGCTTCATTCAAATTGGGGCGGACACCACGTGCATTTCGGTAAAAATGTGTATGCAAACTTCAACTTGACTCTCGTTGACGACACGCACATCTATGTCGGCGACAACACCATGATCGGTCCGAACGTAGTTATTGCAACGGCCGGACATCCTATCCTTCCTAAGCTCAGAGAGCGCGCTATGCAATACAACGCGCCGGTACACATCGGCAAAAACTGTTGGATAGGCGCCGGGGTTATAATAGTACCCGGAATAACGATCGGTGACAACACCGTTGTCGGTGCGGGTAGTATCGTAACCAAAGATATTCCTGACAATGTTATAGCCGTCGGCAATCCGTGTAAGGTATTACGCGAGATCAACGAACACGACAAAGAATATTATTTCAAGGACAACAGGATCGATCTCAGCGATCTGTAAAAAAATACTGCAGCAACAATGTTGCTGCAGTATTTTTTATATTGTAAAGCTGCCTACATAAACCTTGCCCCTTAATTTTGGAGCGTCGGTCTTGAAAAAGCGGAACGTATCCGTGTTTGAAACATACACATGTGAAAGCGCGATGCCGATATCCATTTTATTCATATCACCCAGATGGAGCTTCAAAAATCCCGCTCCCGCGTTATAAACATGGATAGTTTCACCGTCATGCGTGAAATACCACGGCTGACTGTTAACGCTCGACGGTGCCAAACGCACACACTCAAGCCGTTCGTCCGCAAGATCGGATATCTCCGTCAATGCACGGCGTTTAAATTCGCTCTTGGCCTCTCGGTACAGTGTCCCATTCGGATAGCCAAACGCGAGCATCATCATAAATTTAAGCTTACCGCCGCTTGACGACACTGCACTCACATCGGTATCAAGTCTACCCATACCGAGCCAACATACTCCCAGCCCGAGGCTTTGCATATACAATTCAAGCTGTTCAAATACAAAGCCGACATTCTCGTACGCGCCCTCTTTGTCCTCGCTGAATATTGCGATGACCTGCGGCGATCTCCACGGCAGAACGCATTTCACGTGCTCCGAATCTATTATTTCCGACTTTATCTCGATATCGGGATAAAGCGGCGTTATTTTTGCGGCAAATTCTTTGATCTTTTGTATTGTTGAAGCGTCCACAGGCTCATTTTTGTAGCTCCTGCATGATCTGCGCTTATATATCATATCTCTCAAGCTCATATTATTCCACCGTTTTTCCGAGCATTTTATAAAGTATTCGGTAAAGCGCTGCCGCTTCTTCGGGCTCAAGACTTGAACACTGTGCCATTTTCGCGGGGACTTCCACCGCCTGTTCTTTCAGTTTTTCGCCGGAATCGGTAATCTCTACAATGAGACTTCGCTCATCCTGCTCACAGCGTGTACGCGTGATATAGCCTTTTGCCTCGAGTTTTTTCAATAGCGGTGTAAGCGTGCCCGAATCAAGATAGAGATACTCACCCATCTGCTTTACTGTCAGCGATTTTTTCTCCCACAGGACCATCATCGCTATATACTGCGTATATGTCAGGTCTATCGCATCAAGAAACGGCGTATAACGCCTTACCGTCTCTTTCGCGCACGCGTAAAGCGGGAAGCAAATTTGATTTTCAAGCTTCAGCGAATCGTATCTGTTATCTTTCATAATCATCTCCGTGTTATTTTCAGAACGTGATCGTAACAGGTGCTTCGGCAAATGAGCAGATCTGCGCCGTCGCGTTTTTGAGGTAGTACACCTCCGTGTTTCCATCACCCGGCTTATACATAGCTTGAAGCGATGGATATGCCGCAAGCATATGCTCCTGCGCCTCTATGCTTTCATCAAGCACTGCCTCAGCACTTACACGTATCCATTTACCCTCACACATAGCCGAGAGCTCTATCTTGGGGTTCTTTCTCATCTGCTCGGAAACTGCTTTGATCTTTCCCGTCTGGATGTAAAGCTTGCCCTCATAAAGATCGACCGTACCGAACGGACGCACTCTGGGCTGATCGCCGTCTGTTGTTGCAAGGTAGTATACCTCGCTCTTTTTTAAAAAATCATATACTCTGGTCATTATAATCATCCTTTGCAACTTTGTCAAGCTGTTTTTGTTTCATTGTATGCTTTTCTGACCGCTATCGCCAACTGATCGGTACACGATGTAGGGCGTCTGCCGCAAGTGTTTCCAAGCAGCTTTTTCTCGATCTCGTCGACAGTACTTCCCTCAAGCAGCTTTGCGATAGCTTTAAGATTACCGTTGCATCCGCCCATAAACTCGATATTAGTGATCACATCACCGTTGATATCAAAACATATAAGCTGTGCACACGTGTTTTGAGTTTTGAACTCGTATCTCATTACAGCGCTCCCTCGATCTTTTCCTTTACTTTCTTCATAACTGCCGTAGGCTCAAAGCGTGCGATAATATTGCCGTCTCTGCCGATAAGGAATTTTGTGAAATTCCACTTGATCGTACTGCTGTTTTTGTAATCCTTGTCGATCTTCTTGAGTACCTGCGACATCATAAGTCCCATCGGATTTTTGTCGAAACCTTCAAATGAAGTGTTTTCAACAAGCCATTTGTAAAGCGGGATCGCATTCTCGCCGTTCACATCGATTTTTGCAAACTGAGGGAATGTAATGCCGTAGCGATCGTTACAGAATGTGTGGATCTCCTCGTCACTGCCGGGTGCTTGCCCGCCGAACTGGTTGCAGGGGAAATCAAGTATTTCAAGACCCTTGTCTGAAAATTCCTCGTAAATGTCCTGAAGCTCATCATACTGCGGGGTAAATCCGCATCCTGTCGCGCTGTTCACGATAAGAAGGACCTTTCCCTTGTAATCGGACATTGCCGTTTCACTTCCGTCCTGCGCTTTTACCTTGAAATCATAAATGCTCATTTCAATACCTCCGTATTTGTTTTTTGATTGCGCGCAATTAAATTATATGCAATCTAAAGCAATTTGTCAAGAGTTTTTTGCCGCCAATTTACGGAAGAAGCATCTTTGACTCTAAAATAATATTTGTTACATTTATTTTGCCCAAACATCAGTTAGGTTTATGAAATAAAAAAGCACCCTCATCGGGTGCTTTTTGTCAGCTTGATCAGCCAAGCTTAGCGTAGTTGATCTTGATGCCGGGGCCCATTGTAGATGCGATTACACAGCTCTTAATGTACTGACCCTTAGCAGCAGCAGGCTTAGCCTTGATGATAGCTCCAACAAGTGCGTTGAAGTTTTCAGAAAGCTTTTCTGCACCGAAGGATGCCTTACCGATGGGGCAGTGGATGATGTTGGTCTTGTCGAGACGGTACTCGATCTTACCTGCCTTAGCTTCTGTAACAGCCTTAGCAACGTCTGTTGTAACCGTACCTGCCTTGGGGTTAGGCATAAGTCCCTTAGGACCGAGAACCTTACCGAGACGGCCGATAACACCCATCATGTCGGGTGTAGCAATGATAAGGTCGAAGTCAAACCAGTTTTCGGTCTGGATCTTCTGTACATAATCTTCAGCACCAACGTAGTCTGCGCCTGCTTCTTCAGCAGCCTTTGCAAAATCGCCCTTAGCGAATACGAGCGTTCTTACAGTCTTACCTGTACCGTTAGGAAGTACTACGGCACCTCTGACCTGCTGGTCAGCATGACGAGAGTCAACACCGAGTCTTACGTGGATTTCGATAGTTTCATCAAACTTTGCTTTTGAAGTCTGGCAAACAAGAGCAAGAGCTTCTGCCGGATCATAAAGCTTTGTCTTTTCTAAAAGCTTAACGCTGTCCTGATATTTCTTTCCCATTGTTCTCTACTCCTCTCTTAGTCTACGACTTCGACACCCATGCTGCGAGCTGTGCCGGCGATCATGCTGATAGCCGTGTCAATGCTTCCTGCATTGAGGTCAGCCATCTTTGTTGTTGCGATCTGCTTTAACTGTTCGCGGGTGATCTTTGCAACCTTAGTCTTGTTAGGTGTTGCGGATGCAGTCTCGATTCCGCACGCCTTCTTGATAAGAACGGGTGCCGGAGGAGTCTTTGTGATGAATGTGAACGAACGGTCTGCATATACTGTGATAACTACAGGAATGATAAGACCCATGTCGTTCTTTGTTCTTTCGTTGAATTCCTTTGTGAAGTTCGGGATAGCTACACCGTACGCACCAAGTGCCGGACCTACCGGGGGAGCGGGTGTTGCCTTACCTGCGGGCAGCTGAAGCTTGATATAGCCCATAATTTTCTTTGCCATGTTAATATACCTCCATGTGGTAATTTAATCGGGAGCACTCAAAAAATTTTACTCCCTCCCACCTTGTGCCTGTCTTACAGGCGGAAAGTAGTATGAATAAAGCTTTTCGCCTTATTCTGCGAGTTTAATACTCTTTGTGTCAAGCTCGAACGGAGTTTCGCGTCCGAACATATTTGCAAGAACCGTTACCTTATCAAGATCGGGAGATATCTCCTGAAGTATGCCTTGACTTCCCTCAAGCGGTCCGTCGATAATAACCACCGCGTCTCCTACCTTGAAGTTTACTGCTATCTTCGGCGTGTTTTCTTCAACACCGAGAGCGGCAACCTCTTCATCGGTAAGCGGGATCGGCTTGGAGCCGGGTCCTACAAATCCGGTAACACCGCTGATATTTCTTACGACATGCCATGTTTCGTCCGTCATAATCATTTTTACCAGCACATAGCTCGGGAAAATCTTGTTTTCGACCTGCTTTTCCTTGCCGTTGTCGATCTCGGTCACAACCTCGACCGGAACCTTAACGTCAACGATCTTATCGCTGATACCGCGATTTTCCACGATCTTTTCAAGATTAGTCTTAACCTTGTTCTCGTAGCCGGAATATGTGTGTGCGACGTACCATTTCGCTTCGCCGCTGTGATCGTAAAATTCATCAATAAATGCCATTATCTCACCTTTTTCATCATATATCCGCTAACTTGTTGGCTCAAATAAGATTACCGAGCCACTGTAATCCGCTCTGCGCGCCGAGATCTATAACTCCGATAACGACTGCAATTACAACAGACGCTACAAGTACAGCCCATGTGTTATTAAGGGTCTGCTCGCGGCTTGCCCACGATATCTTCTTGATCTCGCTCTTGTATTCACGGAAAAACTTGGCTACTCTCTCCTTAAACGGAGTCTTTGCGGGTTTGTTTGTTTTTGTTTCAGCCATTTTATTCTCCTCCCGCCTTACTTAGTTTCTTTGTGCAGAGTGTGTTTACGGCAGAATCTGCAGTACTTGTTCATTTCAAGTCTGTCAGGATCGTTCTTCTTGTTCTTCTTCGTGTCGTAATTACGCTGTTTGCATTCACTGCACGCTAAAGTGATCTTAACTCTCATGTTTTCGGCACCTCCAAATAAATTTAGGCAGCGGCGTGCGCTTTTGCCCAGTGATGTTACCTCCCTCTGAAAAGGACTTTTGTGCGCTTCGGGTGTTACCGTTTATCCGTTTCAGCGCGCAAAAAAAGAACCCTCGACAGAGGTAGAGATAGTATAACACATTTTTCTTCTCTTGTCAACACTTTTGCAAGAATTTTCTTTATAATATAGGAAAATTTCCATCAAAAGACAAAAAAGGCGCTCGAAAAGCGCCTTTCGTTCCTTACAGAGAAAGCAGGTACTCTCCCGCCCTGTACGCCAGCCTCATAAAATCCATAAAAAACTCATCGGGATAATTATTATATACAAATTCATATGTAAAATCGCCCTTGTAACCGATATCCTTGAGAGCTTTCATCATTTTAGTCCAATCAAGGTTGCCCGTAAACGGCAGACCGTGCATGTCCTTGCTGTGGAAATTATCGTGTACGTGTGTAGATATAAGGTGATCCTTTGTCTTTATCATTTCTTCGATGCTGTTCGGATCATACATTACGTTCCCGTGCCCGAAATCCCAGCATATACCAACGCTTTTCGAGTCGGAGAATTTTTCTGTAAGCGCGAGCAACTCCTCGGTGTGCGAGCAGAACACCCTGTGCGGCGGCATATCTATCGTGTTTTCAAACGCGACCTTCATGCCGTGACTTGCGGCATATTCGACTACGGGAAAATACACCCTGTAATTATACTCAAGCACCGCTTGCTCTGAATACTCCATATTCTTTCTGTCTATCTGATCTCCGTGTACAACATAGATCTCCGAGCCGAGCTTGCGGCACAGTGAGATCGAGGCAAGAAGCTCGTTAATAAAATCCTCAGTTGGCTTTTGTGCCCAGAAATTGTCCGGAGCGTGTGACTGGTTTACCTTTATACCGAAGCTATCGATCACGCTTTTTATCTCGTCACCGTCACGTCCGCCTGCGCCGTTGCCGTTGTAATCTATTTTTGTATATCCAAGCTCCTTCACAAGGCTCAAGGCTTCTTCAAGCGTTCTGTCCGGCTTTTCCTTCACCCATCCCGGTCTGCCTCCGCCTGTATATCCCTTTATAAAATAACTAAGATTTATTGAAAGATCCATGTTAAGCCTCCACGTTTTTTATAATTCTATCACACTCATGCAACAAAGTCAACTGCCATAAAAATATTTTATAATCGGATATTATATTGAAATCAAGAGAAAATTGTGCTATACTTACACATATAAGAAATGCTCGGAGGAGAAAAAATGTACAAATATGAGATGCATATACACTCAAAGCCGTGCAGCGGCGGAGGTGCTGACATAGAAGAACACATGGAAGCCTTGCGCGATAAGGGCTATTCCGGCATGGTGATAACCAACCATTTCTACAACGGCGACACCCGTATCGACCGCGCTCTTCCGTGGAACGAGTTTTGCGACGCCTACCGCGAGGACTATGAGCGCGGCAAAGCGTACTCAAAAAAATACGACTTTGACCTTTTGTTCGGCATAGAAGAAAATGTGGGCAGCGGCAAGGAGATACTTATATACGGTATAACGCCCGATTTTTTGTACAATGAAAAGCTTAAGCACGCGACCGTAAGTGAATACGTTGAGCTTGTACACAAGCTCGGAGGACTTGTTTTTCAGGCACATCCTTACCGTAACCGCCAATACATAACTGCTCCCGGACCGCTTGATGAGCTTGCACTTCTTGACGGAATAGAAGTGTTCAACGCAAGCAACACGCCCGAGGATAACGAAAAAGCCCGTGAGCTTGCAGAAAAGCTTTCACTCAGATGTACCGTCGGCTCTGACGGGCATTCGGCGGCATCGGGCGGCAGAACAGCAATAGTATCAAAGCAACGCATACGCACCGAGCAAGAGCTTGCAAACATCTTAAAAAGCGGCGATTATGAGTTATGCGTATAAAACATCGGCTTATAAACGCACATTTTCCCGAACGATCATAGATACATTTTTGTTTCAGGAGCAGACTAATGGAAAATTTTACAATACCCGAAATCGGAAGAACATCTCTTCTCGAAAAATACGAATGGGACAACACATGGTGGCACAATAACGATGATCGCGACACGCCCCGCATACTTTACCTCGGTGACTCGATCTCCTGCGGTGTCAGAAGCTGTCTTAACGATATCTCGGATGGTAAATATATCATCGACGGATACGGCACCTCGAAAGGCGTCGACAATCCCTATCTCGGAGCATCGATCACACTGTTTGCAAAGCAGATGCTCAGGCTCGACGCAATCATATTCGCTTTGGGCGGGCACGGCTATCACCTTGATAACGAAAGCGAATTTGAAAAGCATTACCAAAATTTATGTGTGCTCTTAAAAAAGGAGTTTCCTTGTGTACCTGTAGTTACTCTCTCGGCAACCTGGCGGCGCAACGCGAGCCACACAAAGATCGTGACCGCGAGAAACGCAGTGCGCCAAAGCTGCTCTGAAAAATACGGTTTTGGATATATCGACATATACGGCGAGTCGGAGAAAAATCAGGCTTTGCTTACTTCCGACGGCGTTCACTTTACGTCCGAGGGGTATCTTACGCTTGCCGAATACATAAAAGAAAAACTCAAAGCATATTTTGACTTTCTGTCCGCAGATCAAAAGAATGCTTGACAATTTGCTCTTTACATTATATAATATAGTATTAGAAACGCAG
>JAFUMW010000100.1 GCA_017482465.1 Clostridia bacterium | reverse complement strand
TCCCTTTTTCTTTTGCTTTGGGGAATCAAGATTTTAACTTAAAGGTGTATGAATACAAGCGCCATAATTGACAAAACGCACCTTTACAGAGGTTGCCGCAGGCAAACTCGTTTAATCGTGTCACTCCGACCAAAAAGAAAAGACCGCTTCTGCGGTCTTTTCTTTTTGCCGGGGAATCGGGATTTTAACTTAAAGGTGCATGAATACAAGCGCCATAATTTAGTTTTTTTCAAAGCTTTCCGATTTTTTAGGATATATTAAGGCACTCGGTTTTATATCAGTTTTCAATGTATTACTTGTTAAAACAAGGGAATAATTCATATTGATAAAGAAAAGGAGTGATTATTATGTCAATGATCAACAAAGAAATTTCGGCTTTCAAAACCTACGCGTTTCATGAGAATGATTTCAAATTCGTTTCCAAAGAGGATGTTCTCGGTAAGTGGAGCGTATTCTTCTTTTACCCTGCCGATTTTTCATTTGTATGCCCTACTGAGCTTGAGGACCTTGCGGATAAATACGAAGAATTCAAGAGTATAGGATGCGAGATATATGCGGTATCTACAGACACACATTTTGTACACAAGGCCTGGCATGACGCATCGGACCGTATCAAAAAGATAAACTATCCTATGCTTGCCGACCCGACACACGTTATCTCAAGAGACTTCGGTGTGCTTATAGAGGAGGGCGGTCTTGCCGAGCGAGGAACATTTATTGTCGATCCCGAGGGAAGGATCGTAGGCTACGAGGTGACTGCGGGTAATGTAGGAAGAAACGCGGAAGAGCTTTTACGCAAGGTACAGGCATGACAGTTCGTACACTCTCATGGCGATCATGTCTGCCCCGCGAACTGGAAACCAGGTGCAAAAACACTTAAGCCCAGCCTTGATCTTGTAGGTCAGCTTTGATGGAGCGCATAAATAATTCCGTCTCCGACAAGCTTTATGATGTTATAATAATCGGCGGAGGGCCTGCAGGGCTTACCGCCGCGCTCTATCTGGCGCGAGCAAGGTATCGGGTGCTTGTACTCGAGAAAGAGCAGTTTGGCGGACAGATCACGATCACTAATGAGGTAGTCAACTATCCCGGTATTGCAAAAACAAGCGGCAAGGAGCTGACCGAGACAATGAAGCGTCAAGCCGAGTTCTTCGGTGCTGAATTTTTGCTTGCAGAAGCAACCGGGCTTGAAACGAGCAAAGATATAAAGACGGTCATGACCGACAAAGGTGAATATCGCGCTTTTGCGCTCCTGCTTGCCACGGGAGCGCATCCGAGAACTGTCGGCTTCAAGGGTGAAGCGGAATACAAAGGACGCGGTGTTGCTTACTGTGCCACTTGCGACGGAGAATTTTTCACGGGAAAAGAAGTTTTTGTTGTCGGCGGCGGATTTGCCGCTGCTGAAGAAAGCGTTTTCCTTACAAAATTTGCAAGACACGTGACCGTACTGATACGCGAGGAAGATTTCACCTGTGCCGCGGCCGTTGCCGAGCCTGCAAAAAAGCATGAAAAGATCACGGTAATTACGGACACGGTCGTCGAAGAAGTATCAGGAGACGCCGGACTTGATTATATCCGATATAAAAACATCAAAAGCGGAGAGATCAGCGAATACAAAGCGGGAAACAAAGACAGCTTCGGTGTGTTCGTTTTTGTCGGCTATGCACCGGCTACCGAGCTTGTTAACGGCATTGTAAAGTTGGACGATCAGGGCTATATCGTAACCGACGCAAAGCAAAGCACGAATATAGATGGAGTATATGCCGCGGGAGATGTTTGTATCAAGCCGCTTCGTCAGGTAGTTACTGCCACGGGAGACGGAGCGCTTGCCGCCACCGAGATCGAAAAATATGTTGCTGCAGTTCAGCGCAGGACGGGGATATCCGCCAAGCCTCCGGTCACGAAAGAGAGCAAAGGCGCGCCAAACGATCTGCACGGAGAGGTATCAGCGAATACGGGAGAGCTCTTTTCACCCGAAATAAAGGGACAACTCACTTCCCTGTTTGAAAAAATGCAACAAAACATGATCTTAAAGCTTTATCTTGATGAGCGTTCGGTATCAGGTGAGCTTGAAGCATATATGCGTGAGCTTACGTCGCTTTCAAACAAGCTGAGTGTCGACATCGCGGACAGGCAGGCGTCTTCAAATATCGCGCCTTGTGTTAAGATATGTCTGGGCGACGGCACAGAGACCGGGCTTGCCTTTCACGGCGTTCCGGGCGGACACGAATTCACGTCGTTTGTTTTGGGTATTTACAACGCGGCAGGTCCGGGTCAGGCAACAGATGATGACACGGCAAGAGCTATAGAAACGATCAAAAAGCCGACCGAGATAAAGGTGTTAGTGTCGCTGTCATGCACGATGTGCCCCGATACGGTAACGGCGGCACAGCATATCGCGGCAAAAAATCCCAATGTGAGCGCGGAGATATATGATATTCATCATTTTGAGGAAATAAGGAAGCGCCACAATGTCATGAGCGTACCGTGTATCCTTATCAACGACCGTGCCGTTTCATTCGGAAAGAAGAATATACATCAGATACTTGATTTAATAGATGGGTAAACGCTTAAAAAACGGCTATGGTGTAATTCAAAAAGTGTACTGTAAAAAGTACACTTTTTCTTTTATATGCTACGGTATCGATCACATCTGCTTACTCTAAAACACTCTTGACTTTTCACTGCAAAGATTATATACTATACTCAATACAAAATTTACCGAGGTGTCATCATGCTTTTCTTTTACATACGTCACGGAGACCCTATATACGATCCCGATTCTCTCACGCCTCTCGGCAGGCGACAGGCAGAGGCTGTTGCAAAGCGCCTTGCGCTTTACGGTATTGACAGGATATACGCGTCAACTTCCGACCGTGCGATAGAAACTGCAAAACCAACCTGCGAAATCCTCAAAAAGGAGATGACGCTCGTCGATTTTGCAAACGAGGGACACGCTTGGCATGAGTTTGCAAAACCGTACAAAGACGGTAGGCGCTGGCCGTTCCATCACCCCGATATCAAGCCCATATTGGCAAAAAGCTCTGTACTTACGTTAGGTAAAAATTGGTACACACATCCCGAGCTTGAAAAATACGGCTTCAAGGACGGTGCTGAGCGTGTACGCCGCGAATCGGACGCTTTTTTTGCCGAGCTTGGATATGATCACGTACCGGACAGCAATTCATACAAAATAACCCGCAAGAACGATGAGCGCGTTGCCTTATTCGCGCATCAGGGCTTTGGGCTCATATTTTTAAGCACACTTCTCGATATCCCCTACCCCGTCTTTTCAACTCATTTTGACATGGGTCACACTGGCATGACGGTTATCGAGTTCAAAGAGGATCTTCCCGGATATTCAATCCCGCGAGTGCTTACGCTTGCAAACGATTCGCATCTGTACCGTGAGGGACTGCCGACAAAGTTTCACAATCAGTTATACTTTTGACAAGATCACTTATTATATCCGAAAATATGATCGTATTGCTCGGAGAGCTCCACCGAACGGTCGTATTTTTCGAGCATGCTCACCATATTATGAAGCTCTGCGGCGGTGTGTATACTGTCGCAAAATTCGCTTACCCTCATCTGCGT
>JAFUMW010000099.1 GCA_017482465.1 Clostridia bacterium | reverse complement strand
TCTTGATGATGTTGTTTGTTGATTCAACGCTGTCAGTAAACCATGCAAAAGTAGTGCTTGCAAGCATAACTATGCAAAGGAACATAGAAACGATGCTCAAAAACAACGCGCGTTTGGTGTTTGTCATAGAATTAGTCCTCCTGTAAAAATATAGTATCGTGACAAACGATATGACAGCTTTCCGATTTATGGAAAGCATACACTATGATTATACATGAAAAAACAACACTTTTCAAGAGCGTGTACAATAAAAAAACGCGATTTTGAGCAGAAACGCGTTTTTTTTTTTTTTTGAGAAAATACCGAAAATATTACGGCGAACATGATCATCACATTCGCCGTGTGCAGTTGATTATTTGACAACGTAGTTTTCTCTTCTTGCAAGCTCCTTGCCCTGTTCGCTGATTATCCAATTATAAAGAACGCGTTCGGGGCTGTCTTCTGCGGCATCCTTGCGGATCACAACATAGAAATCGTTAACGTAAGGATATTCTCCGCTTGCGATCGTTTCATTTGTGGGAGCAACACCGTTTACAGAGAGTAATTTGCTTGTATCAAGCTTTCCGCCTTCCATATTTGTGAGGTAATAGTATACGGTGTAGCCGAGGGCATCCTTGGAGTTGTCGTAATCGGCAACAGCTTCAAGAAGACCGAGCATAGATCCGACCTGATGATCCTTGGGTGCTTCCATAAGCTGATCGCCAAGGTTTATTAGCTTATCAAAAAGCGTTTGGCTTCCGCTGTCCTTGTTTCTCTGATAAGCTATTATCGGGTGATTATCTCCGCCGAGCTCATCCCAGCTCGTGATATTGCCCTTGTATATTTCCTTTATCTGCTCGTCGCTGAGATCTTCAACAGTGTTTTCAAGACTGCATATGAACACGAGCGCGTCCGCACCGATAGCAGTCATTTCAAGCTCAACGCCCTTTTCATTAGCGTAAGCGATGGCGTCGTCGCCCATTTCATAAGCGAGGATGATGTCAAACGTGCCGTCAACGAGCGCCTCATAATTGTCTGTGGTCGAGCCCTCGAAAACTATCATAGAGGATGCCTTTTCACGGTCAATTCCGAGAACGGTCGCGGTAACAGCCTCGCCCAAAGGAAGATTTGCAAGGCTTCCGCCCATTTTCGGGTAATTTTCTTCGGTGAAAACAAAGCTGTTTTCTTGGTTATCTTCTGTAGTGCCGCAGCCGCTGACGCAGGAGAGAAGTGCGGCAAGCACGAGTGCAAAGGCTATAAGTTTTTTCATTTTTTTCTCCTTATTTCATTATTCGTTGTGACTTTTGTAAATGATATCAAGTTCACTGTTGTACAGGGCACATGAGTTAAGCGTGCACACTAAAAAATAATCCTTGCCCGAGAGTTTCATGTGTCGCACATATTCAGTGTCCTTAAAGAGCACGCGCTGTGATTGTGTATCATACAGTGTGACGTTGCGCGCATTCTCGTGGTTTTCATAATTATAGCTGTAAAGCTTGACGTACCGCTTGTCGGCAGTTGTAAAGTTTATATAGTCGTATCTTTCTCCGTTTAGCGGGAAAAGTTTCTTATTTTCTGCTGTATCGTAAATATAGCAGGTGCTGTTATCTGTGAGCTCATACTTTTTTTCAAAATCAGAGTATTCACCCGAACGGTATAACAGGTATCTATGATCGTTTGATATGTCTTCAAACGAGTACATATCAAAAAGATTGGCGAGTATGTTTCCATTTTCGTCTAATATTGCCGTCCGGTCATTTACCGAGTACTTTATAACATCAAACGGTTCGTAGACTGTGCCGTACCTGTCTCCGAAGGTGTTGTTTATATACACTTTTCGGTCATCAAGCGTATAAAGTGTGCCGTCGTTGTCGTACAAGACGCAGTTCCCAAGGTATAGAAGATTTAACCATTGTTTTTCGTTACTCAGCGTAATCGTGTTTACAAATCCGCCGTCATCTGTGTAAACGTCATAAACGCCGGGTAAAGAGTCGTCTGATAAGATAAACAAAGCGGGTGAATTATGGTTGCTTTTATGTTTTATCCGTACCTTTTTATAAGACTTTTCGATTACGCGCTCGCCTTTGGTATCTATAAGATAGCAATCGCCGTTTTCGTCCACGACTCCGGCTATACCGTGCTGTGTGAAGTCGGTCGCGTAGCGATAATCTCCGAGCACCTTGTTTCCGTCGGAGTCTATGTAAAAGCAACGGGCGCTGTCACCCTCGCCTATAGTTATTGCGGATAAGCCGTTTTGATAATAGCTGAAGTCGCTTATATCGGTAAGCTCAAATATCATTTTGCCGTCGTAATCGTATACGGCAAAATGCATATCAGGATTGCTTATCAGTATGCGCTCCCTACCTGCGTCGCTTATATGGGAGTATGCCGGTGCCGCAAGACACCATTTGCCGCTTTTGGGTATGAAGTATTCACGAGGGTAATAAGTGTCATGACTATCATCCGTTACGCTCATGTAATAGTATTCAAAGCCGTTGTCTGTCGATAGAAGCTCGATGTAGTTGTGTGGGCTTGAGTCTGTAACTATTTTGCCGTCGGGAGTACAAAAGCCGTAGGAATAAACATTAGTACCCTTTTCACCAAAGAATCGGGAGGTTGTATATGTCTTTCGGTTTCCGATAAACGGTATTATTTCACCGTAATCATCGCTCGGGATGAACTCTGGTGTATATTCCTTGTAAAAGCGCTCCTGCGGCTTGCTTGCCGAAAACTTACCTATATCGGGAAGCTCACCGTTGACGGTAAACACAGGTGTGCTTACCTCTTTTGCCGGCTCTGTACTTTCGCAAGCGGTAAGAAACAACAGGACTGCAATAAAGAGTAATATTATTCTTTTCAATCATACACCTTCTTTTATTCGTAATAGTTTCTGAGTATCAGGTTGAAGTCAATGTCATAAAGCGAGCTTGAGTTTTTCGTACATACGTTGAAATAGTCGGAGTTGCCGAATGTCCTGTACGAGATAAGCTCGCAGTTTTCAAAAATCATTTCACCGGTTTCGGTGTCAAGCAATGAGTATTCGCTGTCGCTGATGTTATGCGCGTACGAAATAAGAAGATATCTGTCGTTTTTACCGACAGAAGAAGCATAAGAATAGCCGTCGTACATGTAGATCGTTGCTTTTTGAGATATGTCATATACATGTGTTTTCCTTGTGTCTGTATATACACCTGTTCTGTCGTTGTAACCGATACTGCCGGACTGACATACCATATACCTACGGTTTTCGGATATCGTGGAAAAATCATATCCGGGTTTAATAAACGCTACGGTTTCTCCGTTTATATCAAATATGACCTTCCCGTTTGAAAGCGTGGACACAAACAGATCTCCGTATATACCGTCACGGTCGGGAGAAGTACCGTATTCCTTGCTTACGATCTCGACTCCGTCCGACACCCTTTCTATGTGGTAAGAGTTTATTCCGTTTTGCGTTGTTGTGTATCGACGCAGAAGCTCGCCGTTGTGAAAGAAGCTTCCTGTGGATACTGTTGCAACATAATTGCCCGAAGCGTCAAGAACATCTATCATTCTCTGATTATTCTTGTGCGTAGCATAATAATGGTGAGCAATATCATCATCTGTACGGTTGATATCGATGTATTCGGTGTCTGTTAAACGATTTCCGTATATGTCGATAATATATTTATCACCGTTCATGTCGGTGATATGTGCGTTACCTTCTGTATTGAAGCTGTTAGCATACTTGTACGGACCGAGCACGGTATTTCCCTCAAGGTCGATATAATAGTAGGTGTTGTCATCAAGCCTTGATACGGGCAGTAAACCGTGACTGAAATCACCGTAGCAGAATAGCCCGTCGAGTGTGAAAAGCTCATTTCCGTAGTAGTCACAGAAGTTAAGGGTTGATGCTTCGCCGTCATATACCCCCGAAACTATAACACCGCCCTCGATGCTGTATATGCGTGTATATTCATCAAACATCAGGCAATGCTCTCCGCTTTTGTGTACGATCATGGTAGACGCTGAGTACATATTTTTGGGCGGATCAAATAAGACTCTGTAGTATTCAAAGCCATCGCTTGTTTTGTAGTAATTGATGTTGCTGATATTAAAGACGGCATCCATGACTATTTTGCCGTCGGGAGTACAAAATCCGGTGGAATACTCGTCGACCCCGGAATAATCCTTGTACATACCCACAAACGGGATCACTTCACCGTAAGCATCGCTTGGGATGAACTCCGGCGTGTATTTTTCATAAAAGCGTTCCTGAGGCTTATTTGCCGAAAACTCACCTATATCCGGAAGCTCACCGTTAATGGTAAATACGGGTGTGCTTACCTCTTTTTTAGGCTCTGCGCTTTCACACGAGGATAAGAGCAGTGTGAGCAGAACAAGTGCAAGAGCAAGTTTCTTCATAATTACACCTCCATGATCTATGGATATTTTAGCATAGTGCAATGTTTATGTCAAGAAAAATATGTCCGCATTGAATCGGACTCTAAGGCTTGTTCATAAAAATATGCACCGCAAAAGTGTAACCTTCGCGGTGCATATAATATTCATATGATTTTTGTTTACTTAATATAAGCCTGGGCTGTAAGACTGTTTTGGAAAAGTCTTATGGATTTGATCGTGAAGGTCTCGCCCTTCTTGTATTCGAGCTTATCTTTGCCCCAGGGGTATAGATATACTGCCATTGAAGAAATTCCGCTGTTCTTTCCCAAAGCGATCGTTTCTTCGGTATAGTCGATATAAATATACTTCTTTTCGTTATCGATCACGGGGGTGATGGGTGTTGCGTTATAAGTATCCCAGCCGCCGATAGCTACAAAGCCCAAGCTCGCGTTAAGCTTCGAAGTGTCGATGCTTGCGTCGTATTCAATGACAAGCGCCGAGTAATCGGTAAAGAGAGTGTTCGTGTTCTTCATATTGAGGATACCGAACGAGGGAGTACCGGTCGCATCGTTGAAGGTCGAGAAGGTAACAGAGCCATCTGCGTTTACAACAGATGTGAGCGCGTTACGGTCGAGCATCGACTTAAGCTCTTCGCCGTTAAGCACGTAGCTTGTCTTTATAGCCGCTTCGTAAGCCATTTGGGCGTCAACGGGAGTTTCACCCAAGAACTTGTTGAATCTCTTTATCATTGTGGCGACCTCAGCGCGTGTCGCACTGTTCTGAGGCTTGATCGAGCCGTCGGAATAACCGCCGATAATGCCTGTTGCCGTACAGAAGTTAACGCCGTCAACATAGTCCTTGTTGATGCTTGCGCTGTCGGTGAAGGTCTTTGCTGTGTTTGTTGCGAACTTGAACTGACTGCTTGCAAATCTGTAGAGCATATCAGCCATTTCCTCACGTGTTGCATTGTCGTCGGGACGGAATTTGCCGCCTGCCTTTACGATGCCGTTGACCTCTGCCCATGCAACGCCGGGAGCAAACCATGCGTTTTCGTTAACATCGGTAAAGCTTGAGGTCTTGTATCCGCTTTCGCCTGACATACGGTAGAGAACCGTTACAAGCATACCGCGAGTCATTGTATTGTCGGGAGCAAAGGTCGTTGCGGTCACTCCGTTAAAGAGTCCCTTGAGCGATACGTGGTCGATAGCGTCTCTGCCCCAGAAATCGTCCTTGATATCCTCGAATACGCTTACGCCGTTCTTGATATCGTACATGTCGTACATATTTTCATAGGGAGAGGGCTCTGTATAGTAGAACTTTGTACCCTGCTCAAAGCCCTGCTTTGATGCTGTACCAAGGTCCTTTTCGTTGTAGCTGTGCCATCTGTGAGCGCCTATGCCCTCGCCGATGTTTTCGGGAGCAAATGCGAGCTTGTTATTGTTTTCCATAACGTACACGTTGTCGTGGAAGTTATAGCGGTTGTAACCTGCAGATCCGCAGCGTACTACCGATTCGGAGCAGAAAAGGCTTACGTTGTTGTAAATATCGCAGTCCTTGAATGTGCCGGTATTTACACCGTCAGCGCCGTAGAAGGTAGCACCGCCGCCGTTTGTACGCTGATGGCTCCAGCCATAGCCGTTGAAGCGTGTGTAGTTGTCGTGAAGTTGCATATTTTCGAATTCGCCGGCAGGCTGCCATACCTCAAGACCCGAGTTGCAGAATTCGGATACGTTTTCATAGAAATGAATGTTCTTGAAAGGAGATGCAGCTCCGTTCTGAATCGTCCAACAGCAGTCGTATATCTGGCTTGCGTAGTTGTTGTATATCGTAAAGCCGTCGCCTCTGCCGTATACCTCTACTGCATTACCGAATCTTATGATCTGATCATTAAGTGTGCTGCTCTGGACAGCACCGCCAATCCATGTAAACACGCAGTTCTGAACCGTAAGGTTTGTGACACCACCGCAGGAAATACCGTGTGAGCCTGCGCCGTGGATGTGGAGATTGTCTATCGTCACGTTGCTGGCACCCGTTACTCCGTGGCCCTTATCAACGATCTCGATCGAAGAGAATACCTCGCCGGGATTACCTGCTGTTGAGCAGAGGAAAAGCTCCTGTGTTTCCCAATTATGGTGGTATTCGAGGTTATTTTCGAGTGCATGAGGAGCTTCGGGGATATTCGCGGTAACCTTGAAGCTTTCGATGCCGTTAAAGAGAGTGTTGAACTTATCCGTGTAGTTTACAAAGCGCTTGCCCTTGGTATCGTAATGTACCTGGATACCCCATGCACGGCCGCCGTCAAAGACGATAGTTCCGACATCGTTATTGCCGGATATCTTTCCTGCGTACTTGTATACGTTGGGATATTCGGTCTCGATCCAGTTTTCTGCACCGTCTGCCTTGATCGAAAAATTAAGCTTAGGCTTTGCGCCCGTGCCGTATGCGGAATAGGTGATACCGTTATGTGCGGACAGAGCAACAGAGCTTCTCCATTCCTCACCGCGCTTGAAG
This sequence comes from Clostridia bacterium, assembly GCA_017482465.1. Lineage (GTDB taxonomy): Bacteria > Bacillota > Clostridia > Oscillospirales > CAG-272 > UBA4717. The sequence continues at coordinate 1,003 of JAFUMW010000099.1, read as the reverse complement.
AACACGCCGTCACCGGCTTCCAAGCTTGCGGTATTTACCTTGTTTATGGATTTCCATGCGGTTTCGGGGGTGAGACCGTCGTTTGAGTCGTTTCCGAGAACCGATACATAGTATTTTGTTCCGGTAACCTCAACTGTTGTGGGAGTATTCTTTATTTCTTCGATGCGCTCATCGATCTTTGCCATATAGCCGTCGATAAGCTCGGTCGTTGCCTTTTCGTAGAAGAAATCCTCCCCGAAGGTGGGCTTTTCGGGAACAACTATGTTTTCTTCGCCTCCAAATTTATATGCCTTTGCATCAGCCTCTGTCTTGAAGCAGCCTATGTATTCGATATCGAAATACTTTGTACTCTTAATGGTGACCGCGCCCTGACCGAAGGGCTTTAAGACGAGCTTTGTATCGACAACGCTGTCGCCGGGTACGCCGGAGCCTTTTTCCATTGTGTTAAGGTCGATGATCATTTCGTGCCATTTACCGTCGCCGGAAATTTTCGGATGGGATGCGGGCCAGCTTTCTTTGTTCAGACCGTTATAACGAATCGTGGAGTCTGCAACGTGAGAGTAGGAATCCGTACGGTAAGAAATCTTAATAATGGGATATTCCATTATGTTTATTTCGAGCGGGTTGAACATGAACTGTAAAGCGCCGTTTCCATAGCTTCCTTCGGGTGCTTCAAAATGTAAGTAGGTCAGATCTGTATCCTCGGTGAGCGTGACCGACATACCTGTGCCTGAAATATAGTTTTCGAGGGTGATCTTTTTGGGTCCGTAGACGTATGCATCAATTTCGTCAGCCGCGGATATAACAGTTGTGGGAACTAACATGAGGATGCACAGAAGCAGAGATATGATTCTTTTCATTATTTGATCTCCTTTAGAAAGTTTTTGATATTTGACATAAAATGAAGCTTGGTTAAATGGGGTTGCGTGCTTTTAGAATTTTAACATAGATGCCGATAAATGTAAATTGTAAAATAAGTACAGTTTTATTGCAAAAAGTCAAC
>JAFUMW010000098.1 GCA_017482465.1 Clostridia bacterium | reverse complement strand
CGCATACGCCCTCGATCAATGCAAGCTTATCTGCTTTCCCTCGCAAGGGCGGGTTCATCTTGAAGCGTCCCTCTTCCTTGAGGTCACTGTCGTCAAGCACAAGATAATGCGGCGCGGTCTCACAGGTAACATCTACACCGTCAGCCTTTGCATTGCGTATCAGCTCTACACTTTCCTTGGTCGAAATATGGCATACGTGGTAAGCGCACCCGGTTTCCTTTGCAAGCTTTAAGTCGCGCTCGATCTGAGCCCATTCGCTCTCGGAGCATATACCCCTGTGTCCGTGCGCCTTTGCGTACTCACCGTCATGTATGTACCCGCCGTTTAACAGCGAGTTGACCTCGCAGTGCGCTACGATCATTTTACCGAGATCTTTCGCGTTTTGCATCGCCTCGCGCATCATATCATCAGACTGCACGCCGCGCCCGTCATCCGAGAACGCTATGACCTTGTCTGCAAGCGCAGTCATGTCCGAGAGCTTTTCTCCCGCCTGTCCGACCGTGATCGCCGCGTACGGGTAAACTCCGATGACCGCATCCTTTTCTATCGCATCGGTCTGCAGCTTTAAGTGCTCGGGCGAATCGGGTACGGGATCAAGGTTCGGCATTGTACACACAGCCGTGTACCCGCCTGCCGCGGCGGCAAGGCTTCCGCTTCTCACCGTTTCCTTATAAACAAATCCCGGCTCACGAAAATGCACATGCACATCGCAAAAGCCGGGAAAAATTGTATATTCGGGCAAATCAAGGGAATGCAAAAGCTCATCCGACAGCATAGTGCAATCGACTGATCCAGCGTTTATGAGCATTGCCTTCTCAAATTTCTTCATTGTTTGACCGTTCCTTTCTTTTACCCAAAGGTATGGGTATAACAGGGCGCGGACAGGCTGACCTGCTTCAATCTGCAAGCATGTCAGAACACGTATTGGTGCGTCGCATCGGCACAAAAAAAGTCTTGTCCGAATACGACAAGACATAAACAAACCGACGCACCTGTAGTGCATCCGAGCATTTATATATCTCCGTCCTGTCGATCCCACTGCCATCGCCATAGAGACTTTGAATCTATCCGTCCGTTTCGGGTTTCGGATTTTCTGCAATATATTTTACCACATTGATTTTATCTTGTCAATAGCAAACACGTTAATATATATATTATTTTTACATATTTTTTTGTATACTTTTCTGTCAGTCAAAAATCGTGTATCGGATAATCTTGCAATTTCTATTGCATTTATCGCACATATGATATATAATATTGATACAACGAACCGAAAAGGATGGATATATGAACTACTTTATAACTTTTCTTGAGGGAATAATCACATTTATTTCTCCCTGTATCCTGCCGATGATACCGATATACGTTTCGTACTTCGCTACGGGTAAAGAGCCGTCAACAAAAAAGACGCTAAAAAACGCTCTTGGTTTTGTACTCGGCTTTACGGTTGTTTTCGTACTGCTCGGTGCGCTCGCGGGTACGCTTGGCAGACTGTTGCAGGAGTACCAAAGCGCCGTCAATATCATTTCGGGATCTATAGTAATTATTTTCGGTCTAAATTATATCGGTGTTTTCAAGCTGAAGCTGTTCGGCGGCATTGGCTCGAATATCAGTACGCGCGAGCTCGGATTTTTCTCAGCGATGCTTTTCGGAATAATATTTTCGGTCGGTTGGACGCCCTGTGTCGGCGCTTTTCTCGGCTCAGCGCTTGCACTTGCATCACGTGAGGGTGAGGTGCTCTCGGGAGTTGTTATGCTTCTTCTCTACTCGCTCGGTCTCGGTATACCTTTTATCGCGAGCGCCGTGCTGATCGACAGGTTAAAATCAACATTTAATTTTATTAAGAAAAATTACAGGATCATCAACATAGTTTGCGGCAGTTTTCTTATTGTCGTCGGTCTGTTCATGATGACAGGCACGCTCGGCAGGTTACTGGCGCTGTTAAGCTGACGGAGGTACAGATCATGAAATATTTTTCACTCATCATAATCGTAGCGGTTATTGTTCTTATTATCGGTGGCGCGTATTTCCTTTACGGGAGCTTCAGCATCGAAAACATACCTGATGTACTCGTAACAGAGGGGTCAAACACATCTTCCGACACATCGGATGATACCTCGTCAGAAGCCGAAGAGGAAGAATTTGCCGCGCCCGATTTCACAGTATATGACGGAGAGGGCAATGCTGTCAAGCTTTCCGACTGTTTGGGAAAGCCTGTCATCATCAATTTCTGGGCAAGCTGGTGTCCGCCCTGTAAAACCGAGATGCCCGACTTTAACGAGGCGTATCTTGAGTACGGTGAGGATATCCAGTTTATGATGGTCAATCTGACAGACGGTGACCGCGAAACGGTCGACACGGCAAAGGAGTTCATAGCATCGACCGAGTACGTATTCCCGATATTTTACGACACGACCGCCGAAGCGGCATACGCGTACTACACCGCGTCTATTCCCGCGACCTATTTTATTGACAGCGAGGGGAATCTCAAAGCATATGCAACGAGCATGCTTGATGCTGAGAGTCTGCAAACCGGAATTGACAGGATAACCGAGTAAACAAATCGCACGAGATCGTATAAATTTTCAAAACCGTATTGACAAAAGTGAATTTTTATATTATAATATCTGTCGTGCGATGCTGGTGTGGCTCAGTCGGTAGAGCAGCTGATTCGTAATCAGCAGGTCACCGGTTCAAGTCCGGTCACCAGCTCCAAAAAAGACTGTACCCTTTTGGGGTACAGTCTTTTTTCGAGATGATGTCCGATTGAGTATGAAGCGTTAGAAGTGCAAGCCAACGATGCTTTTTTATAACAAAACGCACTTCTTATACGACCGAAGGTCGTTTTTCAAGCTCCGGTCACCAGCTCCAAAAAATACCGTACCCCAATGGGGTGCGGTATTTTTTCGTGATGATGTCCGATTGAGTATGAAACGTTAGAAGTGCAAGCCAACGATGCTTT
>JAFUMW010000097.1 GCA_017482465.1 Clostridia bacterium | reverse complement strand
TGTCGCAATCGGAAGGCGTTATGACAGTATAATCGGTTCAAGTATACCTCAAAAGGAACGATTCGATCAAATACGTGATAAAATGATAGCGAATTATTCAAATGAATGGAAATTAAGCCAGCTTGCTGATATGTCAGGATATTCTCAGAGCTATTTTTGCTCGAAGTATAAAAAACTTTACGGAATAAGTCCTATCGACGAACTTTTATCCTTCAGAATAAATCAAGCAAAGAACGAGCTTTTACGAAAGAACTGTTCTATAACCGAAATAAGTGAAAAATGCGGATTTGCTTCAATACAGCATTTCTCGCGCTATTTCAAGCGTCTTGTAGGGATGACGCCGTCAGAATATGCAAATCAGACACCAAAAACCGTCGCAAAATGATTCTGCGACGGTTTTTTACGATACATACAATGTTAATAAACTTAAAACAGGGAAGATGTTGCACTCAAGTGTGCTTACTTCAACCGAGGGAGCATCTGTTTCTTCAACCACATCAACGATTCCGAGTGTCTCCATCTGCTCGATCATATACTGAACTATGAGGAATTATTTGAATTATTTTGATATATGTTATTGAATTTTAACTTATTTTATGCTATACTGCATATAACGATATTGAATAATATAAAGGGCGGTGTGACATGTTTACTTTCTGGTGCGGAGAGACAGGCACTGATCATAATAAAGGCCATCTTTGTACATATGCAAGTGATTATCGGTACTTGATAGTTCAACATCACAATGATTTCATGTATGATATTAATAAAGAAATCAGATTCGGAAACGGCGGAGAATTACTTATCCTGTCCCCGGGTAGCAAGATAGTTCACGGCTCACCTAAGGACAGCGGTTTGCGATATATTGATGACTGGATCATTGTTAGCGGAGAACACATCTCAACTCTTTTATCCGAATTGCGTCTTCCTATGAATGTTTCTTTTGATATAGGGGACGCACGGTTTATAGCGCCGTACATTACTCGCATACGAAACGAACTGAATGTTCATAGAATGGGTCGCCACTGCATAGCATCTAATATAATAGGAGAGATGCTTGTTGCTATGGGGCGTCAATATGAGCATGTCTTAAATATGCGTTTGCCGCAAAAGTACAGAATTGAATGTGTACGTGTGGAAATGCTTGCAAATTACCGCAATGAATGGACATTAAAGACGCTTGCAGACATGGCAGGTTACTCACAGAGCTATTTTTGTGCACTATACCAGAAATTCTACGGTATCAGTCCGATAGACGATCTTCTGGCTTACAGGATTAATATAGCTAAAAATGAACTTGCGAGAAGAAAATGCAGTATTACCGACATCAGTGAAAAATGCGGTTTTACTGCAATACACCACTTTTCACGTTATTTCAAAAAATATGTCGGAGTGTCTCCGTCAGGTTACTCCAAACAAATGCCGAAAACCGTCGCAGAGTAAGCTCTGCGACGGTTTTTTTGTACTTATGATACGTAGGGTAAGGTTTCGTAGCCTGACCACTTTGCAAGATAGCGGGCGATTATAACACTGTCATTTGAGGTTACTGCATTGTCTCCGTCAAGGTCGGAATTGTCCATGTTGATCAATTCGCTGTAGCCTGACCACTTTGCAAGATAACGCGCGATCACAACAGAGTCGTTTGATTCAACTGCACCGTTGCCGTCAATATCACCGCAAAGAACGCTGTTTTGTGACATGATATATTTTTCGTTCTGTACATACGCACCGGCGTCACTTGCCGTTTTGAAAAATCCGACAAACTCTATGTCAACGTATTCACCATCGACCATGGCTGCTCCCGCATTTCCGCCCCAGGGCTTGAGGTACAGCTGTGTAATCAGTGAATCGTCGTCAATATCGTCAAAGCTTACATACCCGGTAACCTCTCCGCCGGAAATTTCGTCAGCTAAGGGCAGATAAACATAATGGATAGCACCGTCACGTGTGGGATTGTACTTAAGCCCCCAGTGACGTGAATATGCACCGTCACGCTTGATAACAGCATTAAAATCAAATACGGCTGAGCTTGCAGCTGTGTTTGTTCTGTAGCCGACAACCATATGCGTGTAATCCTTAATAAGGAAGTCTGCGCCAATCTCATTAAGCTTGAAAATCACCTGTGTGTTGTCCTTGCTGGTAGTGCTGCTGCCGGGAGTTATTCTGATAAATTCTTTTTCAACGCCGCTTACCGTTTCCTTGAGTAAATCAGAAGCAACCGAAAGATTTGAGCTTGAATACGAAGTAATAAGCTCGGAAGCAGGGAAGAGGTTGTAGTCAAGCGTGCTTACATCAACCGAGGGAGCATCTGTTTCTTCAACCACATCAACGATTCCGAGTGTCTCCATCTGCTCGATCATATACTGAGCTATAGTGATATGACCTGTTCCGCTGGGGTGAAGTCCATCGGGCATTCGTTCGTCCTCACATACAGCATCGTGCCATACGCCGTTAGCGTCGGTATAGCCGGCACTGATACGTGTGCTTGTGAAATCAAGTTCTTCGGGATTGTAAAGGTCGATGACAGGAATGCCGTATGCCGCGCCTATTTCCATGACAGCTTCGGCAAAATCACCGAGAGTATCTCCGAAAGAGTTGACCGTTTCGGGAGTCTGCAAGCCTTCACACCTTTTTATCGGAGTAAAGAACACGATCTGACGATCGGGATATTTTTCAATAAGACCTTCCATGAGTATACGGAGCGCACCCATGTATGTTGTGGTAACACGGTCGCTGTTTGCACCCTTGGATGTGCGGCCCCAGTCGTTAGTACCGCCCTTGACGGTTACAAGGTCGGCATCATCGCGCATGAGCTGATATCTGTTAACGAAGGAGGTTTCGTCGTCAACAATAGCAGTACCGAGCTTAGAGCCGGATATACCTCTGTCCTCATTCTCGAGATAGTACCACTTAGCCCACCAGTCATGGTAGTTGTTACCGTAATTAGGTGCGGGAGCATAGGTGGTGATAGAGTCGCCGAGAGAGCTTGTTATAACCTTGTCATCATCGGTTATGGTCTCATTATCAAAAAGCGTGATAGTTTTAACCTTTTCTGCAAGCACAATAACCTTACAGGTCGAAGTGAAGTCTCCGCATGTCATTGTAATGTTAGCTGTACCGGCGCTTACGCCTGTTACCTTGCCCGTTGCATCGACAGTCGCCGCAGATTTATTGTCGGATTCGTATGTAACATTGGTGGGAGCACCGAGAAAAGCAGGCTTGTACGCTATGTTCATGTTGATGCTTTCGCCGGCAACGACTCTGCGGACCTGCTCCTTGAGATAGAGATCGCTGTAGCCGGCGCTGAAATCATAGTCAAAATCAAACGCCTCTGCAGTTGCGGTGTCCTTGAAAAATGCGATATATTCAACATCGAAATATTCGCCTGCTACGTATGACTGACCGCTGTAGTAGGTCTTGAGTCTGACGTAGTTTACGTATGAGTCAGCGTCTACGTTATCCCATGTGTATCCGCTTCCCATGTCACCGCCGTTAGCTGTTGCGGAAATATCGAATATATATGAATCGTCAGCACCGGTCTTGAGATATTTCCATTTAAGTCCCCAGACACGTGAAGACGAGCCGGA
>JAFUMW010000096.1 GCA_017482465.1 Clostridia bacterium | reverse complement strand
GATATTTATTGAAGCAACTCGCAGATTGACAAACACTCAAAAATAGTATATAATATTTTTATCAGCAAAACGCAGGAGAGTCACTCCTGCGTTAATTCTGCAAGCAGTAATATTCATGTAAAAGGAACACACTGATGAAAAAAGTGATTGCTATAGTCGGACCGACAGCGTCGGGCAAGAGCGCGCTTGCCGTTGAGCTTGCAAAGCATGTAAACGGTGAGGTCATTTCATGCGACTCAATGCAGATATACAAGCATCTCGACATCGGCACTGCCAAACCGACCTTTGAGGAGACACAGGGTATCGCTCACCATATGATCGACGTGGTCGATCCTTCAGAGATCGACGCATACTCGTGCGCCGAGTTCGTGCGCGACGCAAAAGAGGCGATCAATGATGTGATATCCCGCAAAAAAATGCCCATACTGTGCGGCGGTACGGGATTGTACGTTGACAACATACTCTCCTCTACAGAATTTTCGGATGCCGACACCGATCTTGACTACAGAGAAGAGCTTTTCAAACTTGCAGAAGGGCTCGGAAACGACCATGTATACAGAATGCTCGTATCTGTCGATCCAGAAAGTGCCGCGGCGACCCATCCGAACAATTTAAAGCGTGTCATCCGCGCACTTGAGATATACCATGCAACAGGTATCACCAAGACGGAATGGGACAGGCGTTCCCATGAAAAAGAGCCCGAATATGATGCTGTTGTGATCGGTCTTGCGTACCTTGACCGTGAGAAGTTATACGAGCGCATCGACACACGTGTTGACATCATGATAGAAAACGGACTGGTAAACGAAGTACGAGATCTGCTTGAAAAAAAGATACTGCGTCCGGGCACTACCGCCGCGCAGGCTATAGGGTATAAGGAGCTGATCGGCTATCTTGAAGGAGAAACGTCTCTCGAAGCCGCGGCAGATGATATAAAACGCGAGAGTCGACGCTATGCCAAGCGGCAGATGACATGGTTCAAACGCAACAAAAATATTCACTGGATATACCCTGACAGTATAGCATCCTATGACGACAGATTTAAAATTATTGTAAACAATGCTTTAGAACTCTTAACCAAGCTCGATTTTTGTGCTATACTGTAATATATTTGTACATAAATTTTGATATAAGGTGAAAGCATTGAAAGAGTTGTTCAAATCAATTGCTCAAAGATCAAGCATTTTTTTCGGAAATATCGTCAACTCAAAGATATTTAAATACATAATAAGCTCTTTGGTACTGCTCGCCGTATCGGCATATCTGCTCTATCATCTTTTCTTTTCCGCCTCGGACAGCATTGTAACCGAAGTAGCTTATCCTGTCACCGACGAGATCACCGTATCAAGCGACGCATATATCATGCGAAACGAATACGTTATACGGTCGGGAGAGACCAATACTTCTGCCGCTTATTACTATGACGACGGAACGAAAATAGCCAAAAACGCGTGCATAGCTTCACTTTACGACGATGGCGGTCTTGCTCAGGGAAATACGCTTATCGACATCAACAATAACATAGATTTTCTTGAAAAAAGCAACATCGACAAGACCTACATGACCTCTGACACCTCAAACATCGACTCAAAGCTTACCGAGCTGTATTATAACATCAGATCCGGGCTTGAAAACGGTAATATATCAGGGGTATTATCAAATTCGGATGATATGCTCACCCTGCTCAACCGCAGAATGGTCATCACCGGCGAGATAGACGGCTTTGATGATAAGATACAGTTGCTTGAGACAGAGCGCGAAAAATACGAAAGCTCCCTCGGTGCGGTCACGACCAGCATATATTCGGATCGTTCGGGGTACTTCTATTCCACCTGCGACGGTTATGAAAGCATCTTCACTGCGGACGCCGCTCTGGATATGTCATATGATGATTTTATAGACTTCACTCTCCGTTCCCCGGAGGATGCGGGCTCTTCGGTCATAGGAAAGATAGCATACGACTACAGATGGTATCTCGTATGCCCTGTATCCAAATCCGATCTCAAGGATTTTACCGAGGGCAGAAGCTATGAGATCGTATTTGAAGCAAACGGAAACAAGAGAATGTCGCTAAAGCTCGTAAAGACCGTGTCGGATACAGACGGCGACGGTTCTCTGCTCGTATTTGAATCCTTTGACTCTCCGAGCGAATTCTCATTTGCGCGTATGCAATCGGTCAAGATCATAAAAAGCTCGGTCTCCGGAATAAAGGTGCCGATCGGTGCTCTTAGAGTGGTCGACGGCGAAGAGGGCGTGTATATTCTGTACGGCTCGAAGGTGTATTTCTGTACGGCGGATATAATCGCGCAGAATGAAAACTACTATATCGCCGCCGAACCCGACCCGGCAAAAACGCCGTACGGAGTTCTCTACGTATATGACAACATAATCGTAAGCGGCAAGGACCTTTACGCGGGCAAGGTAATAAACTGATGAATGAATTTGATAAAATAAAACAAAATTTCGAAGCTGTAAAAAAAGAGCTTGCAGCTATAACCGACAGACCGGTAGAGATAATGGCTGTAACCAAAAATCAGCCTGTCGAGTATATCAATTACGTGATAAATGAGCTCGGCATAGATATCATCGGCGAAAACCGTGTACAGGAGCTCTTATCCAAATACGACAGCATAAACTTCCCGGATGACAGAAAAGTCCGTGTTCATCTCATCGGCTCTCTTCAGACCAACAAGGTCAAATACATAATCGACAAGGTCGATATGATAGAATCGCTCGACTCGCTGAAGCTCGCACGTGAGATAGACTCCCGTGCCCAAAAGTGCGGCCGTGTCATGGAGGTGCTTGTCGAGGTAAATATCGGTCATGAGGAGCAAAAGGGCGGTGTCATGCCCGAACAGCTGGAAGATTTTCTGGAAAGTATATCCGATTTTCGCAATATAAAGGTGCGCGGACTTATGACAATCGCACCAAAAACAGACGATAAACAAAAAAAATTTGAATATTTTTGCAAAACTTATCAATATTTTATTGACATTTCGACAAAAAACATACATAATATAAGTATGGACATCCTGTCTATGGGAATGAGCGGATCATTCCCTCAGGCTGTCAGCGCGGGTTCGACCCGTATAAGACTCGGCACTACTCTCTTCGGAGAAAGAAAATAAGATCACAATTTTTTGGAGGATAAAATGAATATTTTTGACAAAATCAAAAACGGAATGGCAAACAACGAAAATGCAGAAGCAGACACCAACTACGGCCCTTATGATACCGACATGGATACAGAGGAACAGTATGTTGAAGAACAGGATGTAGTAGGCATGACCGGCTCTTCCCTTCAGCTCAAGGTTGTAAAGCCCGCTTCTTACGGAGAAGCTAAGCAGATCGCAAGACACCTTCTCGACGGTAAGACCGTTGTTCTCAACCTCGAGGGTACACAGAAGGAAGATGCAAGACATCTTATCGACTTCCTTCACGGCGTAGTTTACTCCATCGAAGGCAACTTTAAGAATGTTGCGGCAAACACATTTATAATCACTCCCAACAATGTTGACGTAACAGGTGACTCCGCTGCAGCTGCTCTTGAAAACACCGCAGAAGAAAACTAAGTCGTTAAACGTATAACATACGATCGTTTTCAGAGGTTGTAAGTGAACAATTTCGCATACCTTTTACTCTATCTGTTAACCGATATAATAGATGTGTTTTTATCGGTCGTGCTCTTTATGATGCTTCTTCGGGCGATAATGTCATGGTTACCGTTATCGCAGGATAATCCCATCGAGGAGTTTCTTTTCAGAGTCACTGAACCGTTTATCTTTCCGGTAAGAGCAATAGTCGAAAGATTTGAATCGTTAAGCTCACTGCCGATAGACATCTCCTTTTTCATTTCGTTTATACTTCTCAGTATCGTAGTTGATGTATTATCAAGCTTTAAGGTATAAATATGAATAAGAATTTGTCATTTCTCAATTTTGCAGACGAGGATGAAAAACGCGTGGTCTCACACGCTCTTGAGCTTGCCGAGAGAAGCCGTGATTCACAGACCCGCGTTTCGTCGTTTCTTAATATCCGAGAGCAGAAGCTTGTAAAAACCGCCCTTTTGTCGGACGGTTCTTTCTGCTTTGCCTTTTACGGCGGCTTCAAGGACGCCGAAAGACGTGTACTTGTCTGTTTCCCCGAATACGTTATGTATTCCATGCTTTTGGAACCGGGCTGTATTGATTCTTCGGATGACACGATATATGATCTGTGCAAAGAAAGCTGTGAAGACAGCATAGCGCTTCTTCGCATATCCTGCTCGGATTTCGTAAAGCTCACCCACCGCGATTACATGGGCGCGATACTCTCGCTTGGAATAGACCGCAGTACGCTCGGCGACATAGTCCCCGACACAGATCACGACGCTTATGTTTTCGTTACTGCGAAAATGGCGCAGTATATATCAGACAATCTCACAAGTGTGGGACGAACACCCGTAAAAGTAACTGTCTGCGACAGCAAGAGCACCGTGCGGCTGAAGCATAACACCGTATCAAGTCAGGCTGTCGCCACTTCCCTGCGCTTTGACTGCGTTGTATCCGCAATCACGGGAATTTCGCGTGACAAATCGAAAACGCTGATAAAGCAAGGGCTTGCCGAGCTGAATTATTACGCAAAAGCTTCTCCGGACGACACTGTCGGCGATGGTGATATCATCTCCGTACGAGGCTACGGCAAGTATAAGATCGCAAATACTAACGATACTACGTCGAAAGGAAAATCACGTATTACCGTTCTCAAATATATATAAGGGAGTTACAAAAATGTTAAAGCCAAGCGAACTTAAAAAGAAAAGCTTTTCAAAGACCGTAAGGGGATACAGTGTTCCCGAGGTCGATGAATACATGGATTTCCTGCTTGAAAAATATACCGAGCTGTTCAGAAAGAATTTCGAGCTTGAGCAACAACTCAGAGCCGCAGTTGAACAAAAGAGTGAGCTTGAAAGCGAAAAGGAATCTGTAAGAAGCGCTCTTATAAACGCACAGAAGGTAGCGGCAAAGATCGTAGAGACCGCAAACGAAAAAGCGGACACGATCGTCGAATCCGCAAAGATCGGATGTAATGCCATCCTTACAGAGTTCAATGAAAGGATCAATCTCGAAAGAGATACGATAGTCACTCTTAAAGAACAGGTCGCATCCCTCAAGCACGATCTTTTCGAAACATACCGTGAGCATATCGAACGTATTGACGCGCTCACATCGGTTACGGATAATATAAAATTAAAATCGAACGAGGAATACTTAAAGGACGCTGTTGCCAAGGCAAGCGAAAACTTCAAGAAGAACGCTTCCGAGCCGAAGGTAGAGGTAAGTGTAAGCTTCAATCTCGAAGACACTGCGGAAACCGAAACGGTAAAAGACGAAGTTGCCGAGGCAGAAGCAAGCGTTGATCCCGACACTCTGTTTGAAAACGCGGACACAGTAGTGTTCGACAGAGTTTCAAGCGAAGGCAAAAACGCGCTCGAGGATAACAGCGCGACCGTTATAATCGACAAGGTCAAGACCGATGAATAAGAAGCTTCTCGCGCTTATCATCATGGCTTTATCGGTCTTAGCCGACCGTATTACAAAGTCACTGGCGGTAAGCGGGCTTAAAAAGTCCGGACTCGGCAGTAAAGATATCATCGACGGCGTTCTCAGCTTCACATATCACGAAAACAGAGGAGCCGCATTCGGTATGATGGCAGATTCACGCTGGATATTCATGCTCGTATCAACGCTCGCCATAATTGCGATCGCGGTGTATATCTTTTTCTTCAAGGACACAAACTCTTTTCGGATATCCTCGCTCGCACTTATCACGGGCGGCGGTATCGGCAATATGATCGACCGCATATGGCTTGGTTACGTAGTAGATTTTATCTACTTCAAGCCGATAGATTTTCCGATATTCAACGTAGCCGACATATGTGTGACTGTCGGTGCGGCTCTGCTTATATTGCAGATCATATTTTTTGACAAAAAAGAAGGAGATTTGCAGGGGACGACATGATGTCTTCCCTGCATTTTGCTGACTATGGACGGTAAGCTTATTCTAACTGTGCGCGAAGGCGATGTCGGCGAGCGTATCGACGTTTTTGTATCGCATGAGGCTGATATGACACGCTCTGCTGTGCAAAAGCTTCTTGAGGACGGTGCCGTTTTATCAATGGGCAAGCCGGTACGCAAAAACTACAAGCTTCGCGAGGGCGACGAGATAACCGTCGAACTGCCCGAACCCGAGCTGCTCGATGTAAAGCCGCAGGACATACCGCTTGAGATAATCTACGAGGATGAATATCTGCTCGTTGTAAACAAGCCAAAGGGGATGGTCGTTCACCCCGCCGCAGGCAATCCTGACGGTACGCTTGTAAACGCATTGATGTTTCACTGCAAAGACTCACTTTCCTCTATCAACGGGGTAATACGCCCGGGGATAGTACACAGGATAGACAAGGATACGAGCGGACTGCTTATCGTAGCCAAATGCAACGAGGCTCACCTTGCTCTCGCAGACCAGATTAAAGAACACTCGTTCACGCGTATATACAACGCAATAGTCACCGGAAACTTCAAAGAGGACACAGGATGCATAGACGCTCCTATCGGGCGTCACCCTGTCGACCGAAAAAAGATGGCTGTGATACGAGGAAATGCACAGAGTGCGCGCGACGCCCGTACTCACTACAAGGTCAAGGAGCGTTTCGGTGCATATACTTATCTTGAGCTAAAGCTTGAAACAGGCAGAACTCACCAGATCCGCGTACACATGGCAAGCATCGGTCACCCGGTCATCGGAGACCCTGTATATAAGCCGAACAGCGACAAATTCGAGAAAATGAATGCGTCACTGCTGTGCGGGCAGTGCCTGCACGCACGTGTGATCGGCTTTGTTCACCCTATCACGGGAAAAGAGCTGTATTTTGACAGCGGACTGCCCGAATATTTTGAGAAGATACTTGAAAAGCTAAGGCGCGGACAGTAAATTCCGTAAAACTTCAATATATTTGGAGAGACATTATGAAATTTGATAACAAGCTGATAGTAAGCGACATTGACGGAACGTTCTTTGACGAGAACATGTTGATCGCCGACAGAAACATAGACGCGGTCAACTATTTCAAGGAGCATGGCGGGCTTTTCACCTTTGCCACGGGCAGAAACGACAGAATAATCGAGCCGGAGATCGCAAAGCTTGCCAACGCGCCGATGATATGCTGTAACGGAGCGTATATATTCGACCATGAAGCCGACAGGCGCATGAATGAGATCTGCATCGCACCCGGGCCGGCTATCTCGATAATCAACACAGTGATAGAAAGCTTTCCCGGCGTTACGGCAACCATAACCGTCGACAGAAAATATTATATCATAGGTACAAATGAAAAGCCGGACATGGACACGTTCAACCTCACCGACGAGGACGTGCTTTGTGTGCCGATAGACGAAGTACCGACAACTCAATGGTACACGGTCGTCTTTAACGGCGACGCCGCGTCGCTTGACCTTGTGCAGAAGTATATAAATGTCACAGGCGAGAATATGTATTACATAAGCCGTTCATGGCCGACCATGCTTGAGATCAACAATATCCGTGCAACAAAGGGTAACGCCGCGCTTGAGTTAAAGCATATGTGCGAAACGCGCGCGCAGAATACCCCGTTTACGCTTTACGGCATCGGAGATTATGAAAATGATATCGAGCTTTTAAGAGAGTCTGACGTGTCAGCGTGTCCCGAAAACGCGATCGAATCTGTACGCGAGATCGCGGACATTACCGTATGCTCGAACAACGACGGAGCTGTCGCCGGACTGATCGAATATATCGACGCGAATGCGTGAGTAAAAACACGCCCGATAAAATCGGGCGTGTTTTTACATTCCTGATTTCATTGTATTGCGGTATTCGCGCGGAGTCTTGCCTGTGACCGATTTGAACAGCCGTCTGAAATAGGTCGAGGACTCAAAGCCCAAAAGATCGCTTATCTGCTCGATGCTTCGATCACTTTGGCTCACGAGCAGCTGTGACGCCCGGTTTACAAGGACGCTGTTTTTATAGTCTATCGGCGTTTTACCCGTCGCCGCCTTGAAGGTGGTGAAAAAGCGCGACTGGCTCATATTACACATCTGTGCAAGCTCGGGTACTGATATTCTTCTGTTATAATTTTTATTGATATACTCGATCGCCAACAGTATCGCTTGGTCGATCGGTGCTGATTGCGTATATTCAAGCCGTGAAAAAAGCTCGTGGCAGACACGGTAAAAGTTTGTCATAGCTTCAAGCGGCTCTTTGGCACAGCGCTCTGTATCCGCAAGCGCCTTAAACAGCGGCACAAGG
>JAFUMW010000095.1 GCA_017482465.1 Clostridia bacterium | reverse complement strand
AGGTGGTGTAGTCTGTAGATACGGTTTCGGGGTTGTTGTTGATGATTATAGCCTCGTAGCCAGCCTTTCGGATGGTTGAAACTGCGTGAACGGTCGAGTAGTCAAACTCAACGCCCTGTCCGATACGGATAGGACCCGAGCCGAGCACGATGACCTTTTTGCGATCGGACACTTCCGACTCGTTTTCGTCCTCGTAGGTCGAGTAGAGATAAGGTACATAGCTCTTGAACTCGGAAGCGCATGTATCTATCATCTTGTATACGGGCATGATGTTTTCAGCCACTCTGCGGTTGAACACCTCGATCTCGGTAGTGTTCCACATATCTGCTATCGCGCGGTCGCAGAAGCCCATTCTCTTTGCATCCCTAAGAACATCCAAATTCCATGGCTCTTCGCGAAGAAGCTCTTCTTCGTCTACGATATTCTTGAGCTTTTCAATGAAAAGAAGGTCGATCTGTGTTGCATATGCGATCATACCAAGGTCAGCCTTACGTCTTAAAAGTTCGGCAATAGCATAGATCCTGTCGTCCGTTCCGAGCTTGATATATTCCATAAGATCCTCGGACTTGTAGGTGTCAAACTTTGCCATGTGAAGATGGTAAACGCCGATCTCGAGCGAGCGTATAGCCTTGAGGAAGCTTTCTTCAAGCGTACGGCCTATGCTCATGACCTCACCCGTTGCCTTCATCTGTGTACCGAGAACATTGTTCGCAGTTGTAAATTTATCAAACGGGAAACGGGGCATTTTTGTTACAACATAGTCAAGCGCCGGTTCGCACGCCGCAGGTGTGTTGGCGAGCTGTATCTCGTCAAGCGTCATACCAACGCTTATTTTGGCGGATACGCGTGCAATCGGATAACCGCTTGCCTTGGATGCAAGCGCAGATGAACGCGATACTCTCGGATTTACCTCGATGAGGTAATATTCAAACGAGTTGGGGTCAAGTGCGAACTGCACTTTACAACCGCACTCGATCTTGAGTGCGCGTATGATCTTGAGCGCGCTCTCGCGAAGCATGTGAAACTCTTTGTTTGTAAGCGTTTGTGAGGGAGCAACAACTATCGAGTCACCGGTATGGATACCGACAGGGTCAACATTCTCCATACTGCATATAGTGATCGCAGTGTCCTTTGCATCGCGCATTACCTCAAACTCTATCTCCTTATAGCCCTTGATGCTCTTTTCTACAAGCACCTGATGCACGGGAGAAAGTGCAAGAGCATTTTTCATTATCTCACGGAACTGCTCTTCGTCGTAAGCAAAGCCGCCGCCTGTACCGCCGAGAGTGAATGCGGGGCGAAGTACGACCGGGTAACCGATCTCAGCCGCCGCGGCAACGCCCTCTTCCATAGAGTTAGCGATGAGCGAGGGGAGAACGGGTTCACCCAAGCGTTCACAGAGCTCCTTGAAGAGTTCTATGTCCTCCGCCATTTCGATGCTCTCGCTTCTTGTACCGAGAAGCTCTACCTGACACTCCTTGAGTATTCCCTTTTTTTCAAGCTGCATCGCCAGGTTAAGACCTGTCTGTCCGCCGATGCCGGGTACGATCGCGTCGGGACGCTCATAACGCAGTATCTTAGCAATATATTCAAGCGTGAGCGGCTCCATGTAGACCTTGTCCGCAATAGTGGTATCGGTCATAATGGTCGCGGGGTTGGAGTTACAAAGCACGACCTCGTAGCCCTCTTCCTTAAGAGCAAGGCAGGCCTGTGTTCCGGCGTAGTCAAATTCCGCCGCCTGTCCGATCACGATCGGGCCTGAGCCTATAACGAGTATTTTTTTCAGATCTGTTCTCTTAGGCATTTGCTTTGCCCTCCTTCATAATATTAATAAATTTGTCGAAAAAGCTGTCGCTGTTTTGCGGACCTTTTTCATTTCCGGGATAATACTGCACGCTGTACACGTTATCCTTAACGCAACGTACGCCCTCGACAGAGTTATCAAGGATGTTGATGTGCGTGATCTCAAGTCCCGTTCCTGTTACGCTGTCTGCATCGACCGCAAACGAGTGGTTCTGTGTTTCTACAGCAACAAGTCCTGTCTCAAGCTCTTTGATCGGGTGGTTTGAGCCTCTGTGTCCGAATTTGAGCTTGTATATCTTCGCGCCGTATGCGAGGCTTATAAGCTGATGCCCGAGACCTTCTCCGAATATCGGATACTTACCGCGAAGCTCACGTATAAGCTCGATAACAGGAGCCGCGTCACCGGGATCGCCCGGTCCGTCCGAGATGAAGATGCCATCGGGCTTCATATTTATTACTTCATCAATGGGGGTGTTCCACGGTACTACCGTTACGTTACAGCCGCAACTGTTGAGTGTGCGTACTATTCCGAGCTTAATACCGCAGTCTACTGCAACGACATTGAATTTCGGGTTCGGAGTTCTTGAGTACCATCTCTTTTTACAGCTTACTTCTGCGACCGTCTCATTTGAAAGCTCGGTGTTTTTAAGAATCTCAAGAGCCTTTTCTATCGGTGTTGCCGCATCTGTGATAAAGCACTTGCAGTTACCGTTGTCTCTTATATAGCGTGCAAGCTTACGTGTATCTATACCGTAGATACCCGGGATACCGTTTTCCTCCATAAGCTCGGCAAGCGTCTTTGTGTATCTGAAGTTTGATGGGAAATCGTTATATTCTCGTACAACAAGTCCGCCGATCGTGAGCGTCTTTGACTCAAAGTCTTCGTCTGTGATACCGTAGTTACCGATAAGTGTATAGGTCATTACGACCGTCTGGTTTGAATATGTCGGGTCGGACACGATCTCCTGATAGCCGACCATCGAAGTGTTGAACACGATCTCGGTAACACATTCCTTATTTGCGCCGAAAGCGTAACCGTAGTATTCGCTTCCGTCCTCGAGTACGATCTTCTTGTTATATTCTTTTAACATACCGTTTTCCCCCTGTATATTGTTTTTATATGTTTTCCGTAAAGCTCCGCGCCCTCAAAAGGAGTCGCACGTCCCATTGACTTAAAGCTTCTGCTGTCAACGGTGAATCTCTGATCTAAAGCCCAGACCGAAAATCCGGCGTCCTCTGTTATCCCAAAGCGTTTTCTCGGATTATAAGACATGAGTTCTGCAAGTTTTTCGAGAGTGATGATCTTTTCCTTTACAAGGTAGGTATACATCACCGGAAAGGCGGTTTCAAGTCCGACGATCCCAAACGAGCTCTTTTCAAGTCCCGCGGACTTTTCTTCAGCCGAGTGCGGTGCATGGTCGGTCGCGATCATGTCAATAGTACCGTCGCATACGCCCT
>JAFUMW010000094.1 GCA_017482465.1 Clostridia bacterium | reverse complement strand
TAGGCACAGCCTTCGGTGCTTCGGGCGGCGTAGTTCTGCACTGGTTGAACGCCATATTCATTCTGCCGCCGTTTGCTTCCTTCATTACCTGTACACGTACGGTCGGCTGTTCCTTGGGCATTACAGTCAGTATACGCCTTGTCACGCTCTGCTTTATCGAATATATCATTTCGTCAAACATGTTCGAGCCAAGTATCTTATATTCGTTGAGCGGGTTTCTCTGTGCGTATCCCTGAAGGAACACGCCCGAGCGCATCTGATCCATAGCTTCAAGATGCTCGACCCAGTTTTCATCGACACTGCGTAAGAGCACGACACGCTCGACCTCTCGCATGTTCTCGCCGAACAGTTCTTCCTTATCACCGTACAGCTTATCCGCACGGCTCTTAAGCTCGCCGGAGATATCCTCCGCGCTTATCCTGTCAAAGTCGTCGGTCGTATATCTGAAGTCGCTGTCGTTTGTGAGATATCCGTAGAAGTATGTGCGGATAGCATCATAGTTCCAGTCGTCGTGTACTTCATCCGCTGTGTTCTCAGCAACTACGGTGTCGATAACGTCGTAGATCATATGCTTTACGGTCTTGCTCATGTCCTCGCCGTTCATCACCTCGCGTCTTTGCGAGTAGATGACTCTTCTCTGCTCATTCATGACATTATCGTATTCGATGACCGATTTTCTGAAATTGAACTCGCGGTCCTCTATTCTCTTCTGTGCCGATTCGATGCCGCCCGATATCAGCTTTTGGTCAACCACAGTATCCTCGGGAGCGTTTAAGGTCTTGACGATGTTTGACATTCTGTCTCCACCGAACAGGCGCATGAGATCGTCCTCAAACGAAAGGAAGAAGCGCGACATGCCGGGGTCGCCCTGACGTCCCGCACGTCCTCTTAACTGATTGTCGATACGGCGGCTCTTATGACGCTCCGTGCCGAGTATGAAAAGACCGCCTGCCGCTCTTACCTTTTCGGCTTCGGGAGCGATCTCCGCTTTGTATTTTTCAACAAGCTCCTTAAACAGTGCTCTCGCCTGCACCACCGCGTCATCGTGTTCCTCGGATGTACCGACCGCGAGATTTATGACCGCGTCATCAATGCCCTGACGGCGCATTTCATGCTTTGCCATAAACTCGGCGTTACCGCCGAGCATGATATCCGTTCCGCGTCCCGCCATGTTCGTGGAGATCGTCACTGCGTGAAGCTTACCAGCCTGAGCCACTATCTCGGCTTCTCTTTCATGGTACTTCGCGTTAAGTACCGTGTGAGGGATACCGTTTTTCTTGAGTATTGCCGAAAGCTCCTCGGATTTTTCTATGGAAACAGTACCGACAAGCACCGGCTGTCCTTTTTCATTGCATTTTTTTATCTGCTCTACTATCGCCTTGTACTTGCCCGCGACCGTGGGATATACAGCGTCTGAAAGATCCTGTCTTATCATGGGCTTGTTTGTGGGGACCTCTACAACATCAAGCGCATATATCTCTCTGAATTCGTTTTCTTCGGTGAGTGCCGTACCGGTCATACCCGAGAGCTTTTTATAAAGTCTGAAATAATTCTGGAAGCTTATCGTGGCAAGTGTTTTGTTCTCACGCTTGATCTCAACATGCTCCTTTGCCTCGATAGCTTGATGCAGACTGTCCGAATAGCGTCTGCCGTACATTATACGTCCTGTGAACGAGTCGATGATGAGCACCTCGTCGTCCTTTACGATATAGTCAACGTCACGCTTCATTACACCGTGAGCGCGCATTGCTTGATTGACGTGATGTGCGATAGTGGCGTTTTCCGAATCCGAAAGATTTTCAATGCCGAAGTATCTTTCCGCCTTTTCGATACCGAATCGTGTGAGATTTACCGAATGAGCCTTTTCGTCAACGATATAGTCAGCGTCAACATCGTCCATAAGCTCCTTGTTGTCCGCTTCCTTTATAACATACTTTCTGAAAGAACGCACAAGGTCGTTTGCCTTGGAGTAAAGCTCACTTACCTCGTCGCCCGCACCCGATATGATAAGCGGCGTCCTCGCTTCGTCGATAAGGATAGAGTCGACCTCGTCGACGATCGCAAACGCGTGTCCGCGCTGATAAAGCTGTGAGCTGTATATTGCCATATTATCACGGAGATAGTCAAATCCGAACTCGTTATTCGTACCGTAGGTGATATCCGCCTTGTATGCCGCTTGCTTTTCAAGAGGGTCCTGGTCATGATGGATAAGTCCTGTCGTAAGACCGAGATATCCGTAAACACGTCCCATCTCATCACTGTCGCGCTTTGCAAGATATTCGTTTACCGTTACTATGTGCACTCCGTTGCCCGCAAGAGCGTTAAGGTATGCGGGAAGCGTAGCAACAAGAGTCTTGCCCTCACCTGTTTTCATTTCGGCTATTCTGCCCTGGTGAAGTATGATACCGCCGACAAGCTGCACGTAGAACGGGCGCTTGCCGAGCACACGCTCATCCGCCTCTCGTACGGTTGCAAATGCGTCAACAAGGATATCATCAAGTGTTTCACCGCTGACAAGTCTGTCCCTGAGCACTTCTGTCATACCGCGAAGCTGTGAATCGCTCATCGCCTTGTACTTAGGAGCAAGAGCCTCGATAGCGTCCGCTATAGGATATATTTTTTTCAGCTGACGTTCGCTGTAAGTTCCGAAAACCTTTTCTAAAAGTCCCATTTATCTACCTTTCTGTGTTCATAACGTGGAAATTTAGCATAATCATAGTTATTATACTTTATATACAAAAAAAATACAAGTATTTTTTGTGAACATATCGCCAAAAACTTTTACGGACTTTATTACAGCAAAAAACATAGGCGTGAGTTTCCTCACGCCTATGTCCCGGTCGCGCTGTCGGCCTGAAATTGCCGACATGGTTTGTAAATTGCTTACTCTGCAGT
>JAFUMW010000093.1 GCA_017482465.1 Clostridia bacterium | reverse complement strand
TTTTCAGGTATATATTCTCGCCGGTGCGGTCATCGGCGCGATGGTCGTTGTGACCGTTCTTTACAAGAAAAAAGACGAGATCAGATATTTGTGAGATTATCGGATCGAAGCGATCGTATCCCGATTTTTACCAAACGCCGCAGGCGATGCATCCGCGGCGTTTTTTCTTTTGATTTTTGTTCTGTAATTTCTGCCAAACGGTAGAAAAATTAATAAATATAGGTGTATAATAAAAACAAGCAAATAAATCTTGGAGAAATAAATGAAAAAAATAGGAAAAACGAATACAATAATGCTTATATTCGCGGCGTTCGTGCTTGTGTGCTACCTGCCGTATCTGTGTTTGGTGCTTGTAAACGGTGAGTCGTTTTTCGCCTGCTTCATACCATTTTGCGTCGTTGCCGCAGCGTCAATACCCGCCTTCCTGTTTGTAAAATACCGCGATAGGCTTAACCGCTTCTGGCGCATTGTCCGTATCATATATATCGCCGGAATGTGCTTTTACGCCGTTACGTTTACGCTGTTTTCGGCATATATAGGTGTATGTTCTGCTATCGGTGCTGATGAAGCCGCGCAGACATTTGCCGAGGCTGACGGAGACGGAAACGGGGATATAATCATAGTTTTCGGTTGTCGAACCTATGGCTACACGCCCGGTCAGCAGTTAAGAAGCCGTCTTGATACAGCGTATAAGCTTCTTGAAGCACTCCCGGAGTCGGTGTGTATCGTCACCGGCGGAGAGGGCGAAAACGAGGGCGTCGCCGAGGCGTATTCGATGTGCGAATATCTTGTAAACAAGGGGATCGACCGCTCGCGTATCTACCCGGAGGCATATGCGAAGAATACCTATGAGAATATCGAATTTTCAAAGGCGATAATAGAAGAAAAACGACTTGAGTACGACCGGGTCATCGGAGTTTCATCCGATTTCCACATACCGCGAGTGCAGTATCTGTTTGATTATTATGAGCTTGAAGCGGACACGGTATCTGCCCCGTCCTTGGATCTCTGGCAGTTTTTTATGAGTAATGTGCGTGAATACATGGCTTATGTGAAGCTGTTTTTGGTAACAGGACTTTAATCTTTTGCATATACTGTAAAAAAACTTGGAGGGTCTATGGCAAAACCGATCATTCTGCTTACGCCGGGTCATGAGGACGGTGACGACAAGCTGTATATGAAGTTCTCATATGTCGACGCGATCATAAAAGCGGGAGCTGTTCCGCTTATCGCGGGGCTTGACACCGATGAGGATTACATAAGCACGGCACTTGCGTCTGTTCACGGTCTTTTACTTACGGGCGGTGACGATATTGACCCGTCGATCTTCGGCGAAGAAAAAAGCGACAAGTGCGGTCCTGTATCCGATCTGCGTGACTTGTTTGAGCTTAGGGCATTGAAGCTTGCACTTGAATACGGTATGCCTGTGCTTGGAATATGTCGAGGAGCACAGGTCATGAACGTTGCTTTGGGCGGCACGCTTTATCAGGATATGCCGGGACACCGTCAAAGCGGCGCGTACCATGAGCCGCACCACTCGGTAACGGTAACAGAACCGCTATCGGAGATATATCCCGAGCATTCGCCTGTGAACAGCTTTCATCATCAGGCTATCAAGAAGCAGGCAAACGGGCTGAGGGTGTGTGCTGAGTCCGATGACGGATATATTGAGGGCGTTTATATGCCCGGACATCCATTCTTTGTCGGCGTTCAGTGGCACCCCGAGAGGATGATACAAACGGATGCGGCGGCAAGACGCTTATTTGAAAAATTTACACATGAGTGTACAGCTTACAAAATGAAAGGGAAGAAAAATGATTAAGGACCTTGTGATCAAAAACAGAAGTTATCGTACATACGATCGCGGCGCTGTGATACCGCGCGAAAAATTACTTGAATATATCGACACGGCGCGCCTGACACCGTCGGCGGTGAATCTTCAGCCGATACTGTATCTGCCTCTTTCGGACAGGGATGCCGACAGGATATTGCCGTATACCGGCTGGGCAAAGGCGCTTGATATAAAGCTTCCTCCCGAGGGAAAAGGCCCAAGCGCGTTTGTACTATTGTGTATCGACCGCGAAAAAACACCTAATCCCGCGCCTGTGATGCGTGATATAGGTATCGTTGCCCAGACACTGTTGCTTTCGGCTGTCGAGGATGGTTACGGCGGATGCATGATCGGAAGCTTTGACGCGGCAAAAATCAAAGCCGAGCTTGAACTCGGCGAAAATATAGACATATTGCTGTGTGTTGCTCTCGGCAAGCCGGATGAAAGGGTGGTGCTCGAGGAGCTTGAAAAAGATGCGCCTACCGCTTACTGGCGGGACGGTGACAATGTTCACCACGTACCTAAGCGTAAGCTCGAGGATATCGTAATAAACACAGGGGTCTCAGACTGAGACCCCTGTGTTTATTCTGTCGGTGTATATTATCTGCTGACCGCCGAGTGCGGCGTGCTCGCGTACATGAGTGCAAAAGCCTGCGTCGGTCTCGGAAAATGTCAGAAGATACGAGCTGTCCTTTGTAAGCGCAGACGATAATGCGTCTGCCGCGATCTCGCGTACCGCGACGCGGACCTCTTTTACTATGTCTGCATGTGATATGATGAAATCACGCACTTCGATGTCCTCACGGCTTAAATTGTTATTGAAATTTCCTACGAGCACCTCAAGTTCAAGCTCGGGAAAGTTTCTTTTTAGGTTCAGTACGCTTAGCGCCGCGTAAAAATTAAAGCCCGGCGAGGGAACGGCGCGAAAGCAACTCACGTTTTGTGAGGCGAGCAGACCGAGCTCGCGGTCGAGTCTTATCAGAAGCGTAGCAATGTCCTCACTTTTGATATTTCGCGGTCCGCACATTGCACATGTTTCATAAAATCCTGTCATATATCCATCCGCCGATCAATAGTATCTTAAGCAGGCGACCACGCGTCCGAGCACCGTGACCTCGTTTACGATTATCGGTTTCATAGTGCTGTTCTCGGGTTGGAGACGGAAATGTCCTTTTTCCTTATAGAAGGTCTTTACGGTTGCCTCATTGTCTACGAGCGCGGCGATGATCTGTCCGTTCTCGGCGCTCTCGCATTTTTCGATGACTATGATATCGCCGTCTAAGATTCCCGCTTCGATCATACTTTCACCCTTTACGCGAAGCGCAAAGAGAAGAGATGTGTCGGTATGGATGTTCGGGGAAACGAAGTCAACGTATCCCTCAAGGTTTTCTTCCGCGAGAATGGGAGAGCCCGCGGCTATCTGACCGAGCAACGGTACTTTGCCGCGCGGAGCTTCGCTCTGTCCGTCGGTGTTATTTTCTCCCTCGACCTTGAGAGCGCGGCTCTTGTTGGATTCCTTGCGGATCAGCCCTTTTTCTTCAAGACGGGCGAGGTATACGTGCACGGTGGACGTGCTCTTCCAGCCGAGCGCCGCACATATATCGCGTACGCTTGGCGCAAAGCCTTCTTCCTTTATCTTTTTGCTTATAAGCTCATAAAGCGCGCGTTCCTTATCGGTAAGCTTTATCATGATACGCCTCCTCAAGCATCGAACAAATGTTCGTTTTTATCAGTATATCACCAAAAGAAGCGTTTGTAAAGAGCAAAAATGCATTTTTACAATTTGTTCACATTTGCAAGTCCTTTTTTTGAAAAAACACTTGACAAGCGATAAAATGTGTGGTATACTTACGAGGTAAAAAGAAGCAGAATCAACCGTTCTCACCGTATCGCACAGCGAATACGGTCAATACAGAAGCACGCATAAGTTATGCGTGTGCCTTGTTGTGTGAGTGCGGAGATTCTTTTTGCACTCATTATTTTTTCCTTTTTCGGAGGTGTTTTGTATTAGCTCAAAGGATATGCTGATCAACGGCGAGATCAAAGCAAAAGAAGTAAGACTCGTGGGAGCAAGCGGAGAAGCTCTCGGAATATTTCCTCTCAAGGATGCGCTCAACATGGCTTATGACAACGACCTTGACTTAGTTCTGATGGCTCCGACGGCTCAGCCGCCCGTGTGCCGCATTATGGACTATGGAAAGTTTTGCTTTGAACGCAACAAGAAGGAAAAAGAAGCGCGTAAAAAGCAGCAGATCGTTGAAGTCAAGGAAATTCAACTTTCGTGCCGCATAGACACGCATGACTTTCAGACGAAGGTCAATCATGCGACCCGTTTCCTGGGTTCGGGAAACAAGGTAAGAGTGGTCGTGAAATTCAAAGGCCGTGAAATGACTCACCTTGAGATCGGACGCGACGTGCTTACGAAGTTCGAAGCGGCGCTCGAGGGGATTGGTCAGGTCGATAAGAAACCTATGCTTGAGGGACGCTTCATGTCGATGCTTGTAGTTCCGCTCAAGAAATAAGCAACATGCAAAGGAGATATAAAAATGGGAAAGATTAAGACACATTCCGCAACAGCAAAGAGATTTACACTCACCAAGAGCGGCAAGGTAAAGCTCAGCCACTCCAACCGCCGTCATAAGCTCGGTCTTAAGACGACAAAGCGCAAGAGAGCATTACGTAAGGCAGGAATCCTCAGCGAATCCTTCGCACCGGCAGTAAAGACTCTTCTCGGCAAGAAGTAAGAGAAAATCAAACAAGAAATTCAAGATTGCAATTTGGCAAGATAACTTTAGGAGGATAATGTAAAATGGCAAGAGTTAAAGGCGCGATGATGACTCGCAAGAGAAGAAATAAAATGCTCAAGCTCGCAAAGGGCTACTGGGGCGCGAAGAGTAAGCACTTCAAGATGGCCAAAGAACAGGTCATGAAGAGCGGTAACTACGCTTTCGCGGGAAGAAAGATGAAGAAGAGAGACTTCCGTTCTCTCTGGATCACCAGAATCTCTGCACAGGCAAAGGTATGCGGCATGAACTATTCGACACTTATGCACGGCCTCAAGGTTGCAGGAATCGACCTCAACCGCAAGATGCTTGCAGAGATCGCTGTTGCTGACAAGGACGCTTTCGCAGCTATCGCTGAAAAAGCTAAAGCAGCACTCGCTAAGTAAAAAAGCTATAAAACCCGGTTTTTACCGGGTTTTTTAAGTCCTTATAAAAAGGGTATTATGGAAAAAGAGATAATTACATCGAAAAACAATCCGCTTGCCGTAAGGCTTGCGAAGCTTCAGCAAAAAAAGTACAGAGAGCTTGAGGGCTTGTTTGTGCTTGACGGAGAAAAGCTGTTTTCCGAAGCTCTTGCTTACGGTGCGGAGATAGAATACGTGGTTCTGAGTGAGAGCTATTATAATGAAAAAATAAGCTTTGTAAGAGCCGCGCTCAAAAGCACCGACAGGGATGATATATGCATAATCCCGGTCGCTGACAGCGTTTTTGAAAAAATTACATCCGAAAAATCGCCTCAGGGTATAATAACTGTTGCAAAAACTATTGACTTTTTCGAAAAATATACTACAATATATAATAATGAAAAGTTTTTTGCCAAGCCTAAGTACACGGTGATGCTGTGCGATATGCAGGACCCGGGTAATTTGGGTACGGCGCTCAGATCGGCATGTGCATTTGAGCTTGATGCGGTGTACGTCGCAAACGGTTGCGCCGATCTGTTTTCGCCCAAGACGGTAAGAGGCTCGATGGGCGCTCTTTTTAAAGCACCGATATGCTCGGGCTTTGACGCTGTTGAGCAGATAAAAGCTTTGCGTTCATGCAAAGTGCGTGTATACGCCGCCGCACTCGACCGAGACGCTGCAAGTCTTGACAAGCTCGAAGTCTCGGAAGATGAGAGCGTATGCTTTGTTATCGGCAATGAGGGACACGGTCTCGGTGATGATATTATCGCCGAATGCGACCGAAGTGTGTTCATACCAATGGCGCAGAACACCGAGTCGCTCAATGCGTCGATAGCGTCGTCGATACTTATGTGGGAGCTTTTCAAAAGGAAACTTTTCTATAGAAAACGAAAGTGACGGTATGTATTTTGGACGATTACATATACTGGTTATGGCTGAGCCTCGCGGGCGGTGTTGCAAATAACGGCTACTCGCTGTTGCTTGAACACTTTGGTGACGCGAGAGCGGTGTATGAGGCGGAGCTTGATGACTACGCACGTGTGGACGGGCTTGAAAAGAGACTTGCATCAAGGCTTATGAACAAGGATCTTTCGCGCGCCGAGGAGATATTTGATTTCTGTAGGTCGCGCTCTGTGCGTCTGCTTCACTGTATGGAGCCCGATTATCCGATAAAGCTCAAGTGGACATACGCGTACCCTGTGTTGCTTTATGTATACGGAACGCTTCCGAATCTTAACGAGGTGCTGACCGTCGCCGTCGTGGGCACGCGTCATTTCACCGATTACGGCAGGATCGCCGCCTACAGGATAGGCGGAGGACTGGCGAGAGCAAGATCGGTCGTTGTAAGCGGTATGGCACTCGGAAACGACAGTATAGCACAGCTTGCGGCTGTAAACAACGGCGGTAAGACTATCGCGGTCATGGGTACGGGTATCGACAGGATATACCCAAGCGAGCATCGCGAGCTTGCAAAGCTGATATCGAAGAACGGTGCGCTTGTTACCGAGTTCGCACCGGGCACACCTCCGATCGGTAAGAATTTTCCGATACGCAATCGTATCATAAGCGGACTTTCGGACGCGGTCGCACTTATAGAGTGCCCGGAGAAAAGCGGAGCGCTGATAACGGCAAAGTACGCTACCGAGCAGAGCAGGAGCATATACGCTGTGCCGGGCGATATCACATCGCCGACAAGTCACGGTCCGATCTCACTGCTCAAGGACGGCGCCAAGCCCATTACGAATGCCGGAGATATCATCGAGGATTTCGTGTGCCAGTATTCGTACCTCAATTCGGTGATGGAGAACACGAACTTCGATGTTGCCGTTCCCAAGGGTGTAAATACGGCGTCCGAGGCATCGCTGATACCGTCATGGCCGAAAGCACAACGCTACAGTGACGCAACACCGTTTGATAATGCTGTGCAAGCCCCCGCGAAGAACGGACTTGCCAAATTTTTTACAGGAACGAAGCCGTCCGAGACCAAAAAGAAAAAGGCAAAAGCTCAAGTGCCCGAAATAAAAAAGGCTGAAAAGAAGCCGATGCCCGAAGGCTTAAGCGAGCTTGAAGGTAAGCTTTATACCAAGATCTCAGACTCCGGGCGAATAAACGCCGAGTCGCTTACCGACGCGGACACACCTACTGCGGATGTGATGAGCGCGCTTACAAAGCTTGAGATACTCGGAATAATTAAGTCGCAGGCAGGCGGCTTTTACATGCTTGCAGACTAAGCAGTACATTTACGAAAGGAAGACCATTGACTGTATGGCAAATTTACTGATTGTTGAGTCCCCCTCGAAGGTTAGTACGATAAAGAGCTATCTTGGCTCGGGATATAAGGTACTCGCGTCCAAGGGACATGTAAGAGACCTTCCCAAGAGTACGCTCGGGGTAGATATAGATAATGATTTTGAACCTAAATATATTAATATAAGAGGAAAGGGCGACCTTATAAAGGAGCTTAAAAAGGAAGCTAAAAGCGCGGGAAAGGTATTTCTCGCGACCGACCCGGACCGCGAGGGAGAGGCTATAAGCTGGCATCTTGTAAAGGCGCTTGATATCCCCGCGGAAAAGATCAAGCGTGTGACCTTTAACGAGCTGACCAAGACCGCGATAAAGGCGGCTATAAAGAACCCGCGTGATATCGACATGGATATCGTAAACGCTCAGCAGGCGCGCCGTATCCTTGACCGTATAGTGGGATACAAGCTCAGTCCCTATCTTTGGAAGCGTGTAAAGAGCGGACTTTCCGCGGGACGCGTGCAGTCTGTCGCGACGCGTATCATCGTTGAGCGCGAGGACGAGATCCGCGAGTTTATTCCAAAGGAATATTGGACCATCGAGGCAGAGCTTAAAAGCGGCTCGGGTGCAGTTGTTGCAAAATTCTACGGCAAGGGAAGCGAAAAGACCGAGCTTGTGAGCGAAGGCGAGACTATGGCTATAGTTCGCGAGCTTGACGGCAAGGAGTTTACCGTCAAGTCTGTTAAGAAGGCTGTAAGACAGAAGAACCCCGCACCTCCTTTTACTACCTCGACTATGCAACAGGAAGCATCGAGAAAGCTCGGATTCCAGTCTCAGAGGATAATGAAGGTGGCGCAAGAGCTTTACGAGGGTATCAATCTCGGAAGCGAGCACGGCGGCGTACACGGTCTTATCACGTACATGCGTACCGACTCGCTCAGAGTCTCGGACGAGGCGGCTGAAGCGGCACGCGAGTATATTACCTCAAAGTTCGGCGGCGAGTACTATCCGAGCGCTCGCCGTGTATACAAGACCAAGGCTAACGCGCAGGACGCGCACGAGGCTATCCGTCCCTCGGATATCGCGCTCGAGCCCGATATGATCAAGTCCAGACTTACAAACGATCAGTACAAGCTCTACAAGCTCATCTGGTCGAGATTTTTGGCAAGCCAAATGGCGTCTGCCGTGATCGACACGATAAATGCGGATATCACAGCCGCGGGATTCACTTTCCACACAAGCGGCTACAGCATAAAGTTCCCCGGATACAAGAGCCTTTATGAGGATTCTGACGATGACAACGGCTCGGACGGAGACAAGAAGACACAATTACCCAAGCTTACAGAGGGAGAGGTACTCTCGGCATCCGCGATATTGCCCGAACAGCATTTCACAGAGCCCCCTCCGAGATACAATGAAGCTTCGCTTATCAAGTTCCTTGAGGAAAAGGGTATCGGCAGACCGTCGACTTACACGCCCATCATCACAACTATTATCGCGCGCGGTTACGTAAAGCGCGAAAGCAAGTCGTTCGTTCCGACACAGCTCGGCGAGATCACAACAAGGCTAATGGTGGCAAAATTCCCGAATATCGTTGATTACAGATTTACCGCTAACATGGAGGATCAGCTTGACGCTATCGAGAGCGGAGACGACACGCTTCTTTCGGTGCTCAGGGAATTTTACGGTGATTTTGCCGAAAGCCTTGAGTCAGCTCTTTCCGACACTGACAGTGAAAGCTATGAGATGCCGGTCGAAAAGACCGACATGGTCTGCGACAAGTGCGGAAGCATTATGGTGGTCAAGGAGGGCAGATTCGGTAAGTTTGCGGCATGCCCGAACTATCCCGGATGCAAGAATACAAAGCCGCTGAACTCCAATCAGGATGAAAAGAAGGAAGAAGAAAAGCCTGTACAAGAATCCGGCGAGAAGTGTGAAAAGTGCGGATCAAACATGGTGGTGCGAAGCGGCAGATACGGTTCGTTCTTGGCTTGTGCAAACTATCCGAGCTGTAAGAACACCAAGCAGATAACAAAGGATATCGGAGTAGCCTGCCCCAAGTGCGGAGCAAGGGTTATACAGAAGCACGGCAGAAATAAGAGCGTTTTCTACAGCTGTGAGCGCTATCCCGACTGCGATTTCTCGTCGTGGGATATGCCTGCCGGCGAAAATTGTCCCGATTGCGGCGCGCCGCTCTTTATAAAGAAGGGCAAAAACCTTGCATGCTGTAAGAGCGAGGGCTGCGGCTTCAAAAAGGAAATAGAAGAACGCAATGAGTGAGATAAATATAATAGGCGCGGGACTTGCTGGCTCAGAAGCGGCATGGCAGGCTGCAAAGCGCGGTGTCAAAGTAAGGCTTTTTGAGATGAAGCCGAAGAAATTTACGCCGGCTCACCACTATAACGGCTTTGCCGAGCTTGTTTGCTCAAATTCCCTGCGCTCAAACCAGGTATATAACGCGGTGGGACTGCTCAAGGAGGAGCTTTCCCGTTTAGGCTCGCTGATCATGGAAGCGGCATATGCCTGTGAAGTGCCTGCCGGCGGTGCTCTTGCCGTTGACAGGTACGCTTTTTCGGATTATATTACAAGCAAGCTTAAGTCGCATGAATATATTGAGGTCATCGAAGAAGAGCTCACCGAGATACCTGACGGTATCACCGTTGTTGCGACAGGTCCTCTTACCTCCGATGCGCTTTCCGAAAGCATATCAAAGCTTATAGGACGTGATTATCTCCACTTCTTTGACGCGGCAGCGCCTATCGTTGATGCGTCTACGATCAACATGGACAAGGCTTTTGTTGCCTCTCGTTATGATAAGGGCGAGGCGGCTTATATCAACTGCCCGTTCACAAAAGATGAGTACGAGGCGTTCTATAACGCGCTTGTTACCGCAGAAGAGGCCGAGATAAAGGAGTTCGACAGAGAAGAGCAGAACAAGCTTACGGTATTTGAGGGCTGTATGCCCGTTGAGGTAATGGCAAAGCGCGGCTTTGAAACTCTTCTGTTCGGTCCGCTAAAGCCTGTCGGACTTACTGACCCGAGGACAGGACGCGAGCCGTACGCGGTCGTACAGCTCCGTGCCGAGAATCTCTCGAAAACGATGTACAATCTCGTCGGTTTCCAGACACATCTAAAATACGGCGAACAGAAGCGTGTTTTCTCAATGATACCCGGACTTGAAAACGCCGAGTTCTTACGCTACGGCGTAATGCACAGAAATACATTCATTAATTCGCCCGGACTGCTCTCGTCTGACTACTCTATGGTGTCAAATAACAGGATATTCTTCGCGGGTCAGATGACAGGCGTCGAGGGCTATGTCGAATCATGTGCGTCAGGCTTTGTCGCAGGACTTAACGCCGCGCGCCGCGCTCTCGGCATGGACAGCTTTATCTTCGACAGCGCAAGCGTGATAGGCTCAATGGCTGCCTATGTCAGTGACGCCACTGTCACTAAATTCCAGCCGATGAATGCAAACTTCGGTCTTATAAAGCCCTTTGATACAAAGATACGCGGCGGCAAAAAGGGCAGAGCCGACGCAGCCGCGGCAAGGTCTCTTGAGTATATTGACAGTATTGTCGGTGTTATAAGATAGTAGGGTTTTTCGAGGGGGTGCTTTTGCAAAAGCTCCCCCTCGGACTCCCCCGCAAAAACTTTGAAAGTATGGGCTCAATGAGGTTTATTATCCCCTCACTATGTGCAGTCGTTGAATTTGATAGTTTTGCATCAAATCCGCGCTCTGCTACAACTTGACTCTATTCGCGCGGCTTACTCGGATAGCCTATAATCCAAGCGCCGCACACAGGCGAAATTCGACATTTAAAGCCTTCTCCAGCGGAGAAGGTGGATTTCGCGTCAGCGAAAGACGGATGAGGAGAGCATTTATCACTGATAAAAATTATATTATTGCGTTATTGAGCAAAAAGTAGTTTTTACTTAAAACAAGCACTTTGATCTGATGTTATTTAATATTAATGATCTCCTCATCC
>JAFUMW010000016.1 GCA_017482465.1 Clostridia bacterium | reverse complement strand
GATATCCACGCGTTTTCTTATATGTTCTTGCAGAATTGTGAGGGAGAAACGCCGACCTGTCTTTTGAAATACTGAGAAAAATGATATAAAGAAACAAATCCGCATTTGCGGCTGATCTCGGTTACGGAAAGTCTCTTTTTGGTCAGCTCATCCTTGGCTATCATCAGTCGGTGCTGTAAAAGCTCGTCGATAGGACTGCAGTTATAGAATTTTTTATACAGGTGGGTGAAGTGGCTTGCGGAATATCCGGCAAGCTCCGCAAGCAGATCGACCGTCCACGGCTTTGAATACGAAAGCAGCATCTCTTTTCGCACCTTTTCGATCGCGAGCATCTGCGGAGAGGTAATACATCGTTGCTTTTCGTATTCACGGGCGATCTCGACGAGCATTTCGCCTATCAGCGAGGAAATACGCAAAATATATCCGGATTGCTTTAGCATTCTCTCATTAGACACTTCGTTTATGAATCTTCTCAACAGGAATTTATCCTGAACGTCGAGTGCTTTGCATATAGGCAGGTTCAGCTGCTTGAGAGTTTCTTCGTTCTCGTTGGAATAAAATATTATGCAATCATCAACAAACCCCGTACGGGCATTCTTTTTAGGACCGTGAAAGAGCTCGTGCCCCGGAGGTACTATCAGTATTTGTTCTGATCTGCCCTCGTAAAGCTCGTTCATGCTTTCACCGTATAAAAAATCGGTGCAGTGCTGTATAACGCGCCACATCTTTAAGTTTGGATTATCAGCGCCCACAAATTCTCCCGGTTGATGAGGCGTATTTATTCCCGTGTGTGAATATTGGTACATTGTCATCTTCTCCTGCATATTATAACAGTTTTGTTGGATTACTGTGTGCTTAAAAATATGATAACACAAATTTTGACGAATTTCAACCCTAATTTTCAGAATATATTCAAATATTAAAAAAGCAGGATAATATAAATTTGCGATATAAATTCATTTGATATCACAAATACATTTGTGATATACTTAAAATGGAAAGAGAAAAATAATTGTATTAGGAGGATGTGCTTATGAAAATCAAGGCAGGTCTTTTATTCTCTCTTTTGTTATCGATATTCTTAATTACGGTTATTGGAACAGTATCTGTTTTGGCAGATGCGACTGACGAGATCACCCCGTTTTATCTTATTGACGGGGATGATATTGAGCTTTCGGCGTTTTTTGGCGCGGATAACCGCGAGGTGAGCTACGACAGCACGACCGGCATTACAACGCTTAAGATAACGTCTGACTACACCGTAACAAACTCGGACGCTACCTGCTTTAAGATTATGTTAGACGGTGTTAATGTGAAAAGTGCGCCGTATATCGCGCTTGGTGCGGCTTATTCTACGGGCAACTCTATGAACAGCGCCATTGAGCTTGCAAACCCGCAAAACAGACTTTGGGCAAGAACCTTTGCTTATTCGACAGAGATAAGCAAGGTAGTTTTTGACGCGCCGGGATACACCTTAGGTCAAAATGGCGGTTACGATACCGTTACAGACACGAGTACATACGATCATTTCAGACTGCTTTCGGGATATTCAAACGGACAGGTCATACCTACGGGAACGACCTTCTCGGTACAGTATGTTGCATTTTTTGATAACCTTGATGATGCGAACGCGTACGTATATACTCCCCCAAAGTCGGTGAAGCCTGTTGCTATCGCAGACGGTGAAATGCTTACGGCTTCAACGCTTAAGGGCTTTAAGTGTGAAAGTGTTGCAAAGAGCGAAAGCGATCCGGCACATATTCATTTTACGGTTGACAGCAGTACAGCCTCGTCTGCATGGGATAACATCCGTGCGATTGCGAAAATAAATAACGACGTTTATCCTGCAGGCTTCAGCCTTGCAACGTCAGACGTTTTAAAGATCGCGTACAGAACTAACAGCGCCCAGATTGGCTCACAGCCCGAAACTATATACACGAGCGGCGCAAGAATTTGGGGCGGTCTGAATGGTATTACGCTTACCGGTGACGGAGAGTGGCACGATATGGTGATCGATCTTTCCGAGGTTGCGTACACCGGCGGTTACGGCGGAGACTATACAACGCCTACGACCGATGTTGCCGCGAACACGTGGGCGTATATTCAGAAAAATATCATGTCGGCTGTTCAGTTCAAGCCCTTTACACAGTCGGCTATGACGAGCGATAACGGCTCGCTTTACTTCGACGTTCTTTATATTGCGTTTTTCAACAGTGTTGAGGATGCAAATGCCCACGTTTATACAGAAACGCCGAAGAGCGAGGTCGATATCACGCTTGATAAGCATGCGTTCCGTATGCTTCCCGGTGAAAAGCTTACGGTAAGCGTTACTGCCGAAAATGGCGCGAGCGTAATATATGAGAGCGACAGCGATGCCGTAACGGTTGATCAGAACGGAGTCATTACGGCTGTCAAGGCGGGAAGTGCGACCGTTACCGCGACCGCAACGCTTGACGGTCTTACAGGCTACGATCAGATAAAGCTTTACGTAAATGAAAAGGCGATCGCGCCTCTTGAAATAACCAAAAAGGCTCACGCGGACAGTGTTGAGTCTCTTCCCAAGCTCGCGTTCATGGGCGACTCGATAACAGCGCCGAATCAGGCACATCATTACTTCCTTGAACAGGATCTGCACATCACGCGTGTAAATCTCGGCTTGAGCGGATCTAACATCGGCGGTGTGGGCTCGTCAGGTCAGATATCATTTATCGACCGTGTGAACCTGATCCCGACGGACACCGATCTTGTGTTCGTGCTTGGCGGTATAAATGACTTCGGACACAGCACGGGAAGCTTGGCACGCTTTGAAACGGGTGTGCGTACGCTTATCGAAAAGCTTATAATCAGATTCCCCGATAAGCAGATAGTATTTTCTACCCCCTTGCAGAACGGCGGATATTTCCCTACAGGAGAAAACAGCCGAGGAGAAACTCTTGAGCAGTACGTTAAGGAAATGGAAGAAGCTTGTGGCGAATACGGTATACACGTAATAAAGTCATGGCGAGATGAGACGTTTAAGGATTTTTGTCTGTATGACGAAGACGGAAATATCACCGGCTACAACACGACCTACTATAAGGACGGCGTGCATCTGAATGAAGCAGGCTATGTTATACTTGCCGATTTCTTTGAAGAACAGCTTGAAAGTGTCGGTGCGGTGAAGTATTCTGTAGCAAGTGATATTGTTTACGGAGATGTGAACGGCGACGGAGAGATTAATTCTGAAGATAGCGTAATCATGGCGAGAGTGCTCGCACAGTGGTCGGGATACGAAATGACTGCTGATGAAGAAGATGCAGTGGATGTAAACAGCGACACGAGCTTTGATTCGACAGATCTTGTTATAGTCTCGCGCTATCTTGCACAATGGAGCGGATATGAGGTGTTGCCGCTCACCGCATCCGAACAGTAAACGCATAAAAACGGGCGCATCACTTGATGCGTCCGTTTTTGGCGTCAATATAAAAATTCCTTTATTATATTGACAATATTTTCAATTTGAGTTATACTTATACTGTGCGACGTATTCCGAGGGAGTGCTTCCGCAATGCTTTTTGAATACTGTGCTGAAGTAATTCTGGTCACAAAAACCCAGCCTTGTGGCAATATCTCCGACGGTAAGTCCCGATTGCAGATAATTTTCTGCCTGCCTCATCTTTAACATCATAAAGTATTTCATTATTCCGAGCCCGGCATATTTTGCAAACGTCTTTTTTAAGTTGCTGCGGCTCATATTACATCCTGCGGCGATCTCGTCAATGCTGAGATTAAGCCCGATGTTTGATTCGAGAAAGCGCACGATGCTTGTGTACGACAGTGCGCTTTTTGTACGGTTGATTTCACTCTCGTAGGTCTTTTTCTGATACTTGTATATTGCCTGAAGCAAAAAGATCTCGAATTTTTTTACAAAAAGCTCGGCTTTTATACTGCAGTTTTCCTTGATGCCGTTTACGATGAAGTGATTGTAGTCGTATGCGTCCTCAAGCGTGCCGTGCAGTGACTCGATGCTTTTTAATTCCTCCTCAGGCAAGGTAAATACACGTTTGTTAAGCTCGGGCATCATCTCGGCGCTGAAGGTGATTATGATGACCGTGGGGCAGGTCTGATGCTCGGACCATATTCTGTGAAACTCCATTGGCTCGTGCAAAAAGGCGTCTCCCTTTGTAAGAGAGAGGATCTTGTTTCCGGCGCACACCCCTATATCACCGTCAAGCACGATGACCAGTTCCCAGAAGTTGTGTGTTTCTCCGTCAAAGGTGTAATTTGCTTCAAACTGTACCTTGAAGGCGGTATACAAGCCTGACACGTTGATGCTTTTTGGTATTTTACATTCGATATAATCCATTAGAAATCACCCCGTTTTCGGACGTTTAATCCGAGAAAGATCATAAAAAGTAGCCAATTCCAAAGAAAAGTGACCAAAAATCAAGAAAAAGTGGCTGATTTTCTATTGATATTTGTTTTTGGATATGTTATTATGTTATCATAAAATGTTATTTCTGTCAATAAGGAGATAAAAATTATGAAAGAAAAAATCAAGCTTGGTATGATTGGCTTTGGCGGACGCGGACGTGGTATCCTTAAGGATATCCTCGTTCCCCGTGATACTGTAGAGGTTGTTGCTGTTTGTGACGTTTACGAGGATCGCGCAAAGCAGGCGTGTGATATCGTAACCGATGCAGGTAAGCCTGCTCCCAAGATCTACCTTGACTATAAGGAGGTCATTGCCGATGAGGACGTAGATACCGTTATCATCACGACCTCGTGGGAAAACCACATCAATCTCGCTTGCGAATGCATGGAGGCAGGCAAGCCTGTCGGCGTTGAGGTAGGTGGCGCGTACAGCATCGACGATTGCTGGAAGCTTGTCCGTACATATGAAAGAACCGGCACAAAGTGCATGATACTTGAAAACTGCTGCTACGGAAGATACGAGCTTCTTACCACAAATATGGTAAGAAAGGGTCTGCTTGGAAAGATCGTGCATTGCTCGGGCGGATACTGCCATGATCTGCGCGATGAGATCACGTTCGGACGTGAAAACCGTCACTACAGACTCAGAAACTATCTCAACAGAAACTGCGAAAACTATCCTACACACGAGCTTGGTCCGATTGCAAAGCTTCTCGGTATCAATGACGGCAACAGAATGGTATCGCTTACCTCTACCGCATCTAAGGCAGAGGGACTTTATGACTACATTGCACAGAACGAAAAGGCTGACAAGAGCTTACTTGATCGCACCTTCAATCAGGGCGACATCGTAACTACGGTTATCAAGTGTGCGGGCGGTGAGACCATCGTTCTTACACTTGACACCACTCTTCCCAGATTCTATTCGCGCGGATTTACAGTACGCGGAACACGCGGAATGTACGAGGAAGCCACCAACTCGGTATTCCTTGAGAGAGATACGACCGAAAGCGATCACTTCAACTGGAAGGCTCATTGGGGCAACGCAGAAGAGTACCTCAAGGAGCATGAGCATCCGATCTGGAAGGATTATCTTGAAGAAGGCGTTATCGGCGGACACGACGGCATCGACTGGCTCGTATACGGCGCGTTCATCGACGCTATCTGCAATGATTACGATTTCCCGATAGACGTATACGACATGGCGGCGTGGATGGCGATAACAACTCTTTCGGAAGAGTCTATCGCATGCGGAAGCAAGCCGGTTGCCATCCCGGATTTCACAAACGGAATGTGGATCGAAAGAAATAAGAACATAAACCCCAAATACGCGCTTTGATAAAAAAATACTGTGCACATTTAAATTATGTGTACACGAAAGGAATAACAAACAGTAATGGGATACGATATTAACGACATAATCAGACATTTTGATATTGAGTTTGAAACATCTCCTTACGGCAACGGACACATCAACGATACTTATATAACAGGCTGTAAGCCGAGATATATTCTTCAGCGTATAAACAGCAATGTTTTCAAAAATCCCCCCGAGGTAATGGCTAATATTGCAAAGGTGTGCGATTTTCTCAGAGAAAAGATAGCGGCAGAGGGGGGAGACCCTGACCGCGAAACGCTTACCTTGATAAGAACTGTTGACGGCAAAGAATATCACAAGGAAAACGAACAGGACTATTTCAGAGTGTACAAGTTTATCGAGGACTCGATCTCGCTTGACAGTCCCGAGAACACCGAGCAATTTTACAACGCTGCACGTGCGTTCGGTAAATTCCAGCGTCTTCTCTCGGATTTTCCGGCAGATAAGCTTCATGAAACGATAAAGAATTTCCACCACACACCTAAGCGCTTTGAGGCTCTTGAAGAAGCGATCGAAAAGGATGTATGCGGTAGACTTAAGGATGTAATGCCCGAGGTCGAGTTTGCGCGTCAGAGACGCGACGTTTGCTCGCTTATCATAGACGGTATCGCTGACGGAAGCATTCCGCTCAGAGTAACGCATAATGACACAAAGCTTAATAACGTAATGCTCGATGCCGCAACAGGCAAGGGCCTTTGCGTTATCGACCTTGACACGGTAATGCCCGGCTCTCTGCTTTACGATTTCGGTGATGCTCTCAGAGCGGGCGCTAACGCCGCGGCAGAGGACGAGACAAATCTTGATCTTGTAAAGATCGATCTTGATATGTTTGAAGCATTTGCCCGCGGCTTCTGCGAGGAGCTTGCCGATAGCTTTACACAACGTGAGATAGAGCTTCTTCCGATGTCGGCTATCATACTCACATTTGAGTGCGGTATCCGTTTCCTTACCGATTACTTAAGCGGAGACACATATTTCAAGATCCATCGTCCGGAGCATAATCTTGATCGTGCGAGAGATCAGTTCAAACTCGTTTACGATATGGAGCAGAAGCTTGACGAAATGAATGCGATCATAAAGAAGATACTCGAAAAATAAAGGTATACAAAGACAATGAGAATTATAATTTGTGAAAACTATGAAGAGCTGTCCGAAAAGGGAGCACAGTTTTTTGAAAGCCAGATAACACTCAAGCCTGACAGTGTTCTCGGTCTTGCAACAGGCGGTACACCTGTCGGACTTTACAAGAATCTTATCAAATGGAATAAGGAGGGAAGAATAGATTTCAGTAATGTAACATCGTTTAATCTCGATGAATACTATCCTATCGCTCCCGACAATGATCAAAGCTACCGTTACTTCATGAACGAAAACCTCTTCGATCATATAAATATTGATAAGACAAAGACTTATGTTCCGGACGGCCTTGCAAAGGATCCGGACGCAGAGTGCGCGAGATACGAGGAGCTTTTAGCACAGAAGGGCCCTGTTGATATTCAGCTTCTCGGTATAGGAAGAAACGGTCATATCGGCTTTAACGAGCCTGATACAACGCTCAATGCCGTAACTCATATTACTTCGCTTACCGAAAGTACGATAGAGGCAAACGCACGTTTTTTTGATAATATTACCGACGTGCCTACAAAGGCGCTTACCATGGGTATGGGCACCATACTCAAGAGTAAGAAGATACTTATGCTCGTAAGCGGCAAGGAAAAGCACGAGGTGCTCTGCGAGCTTTTGAATGATGATATATCTACATCCAATCCCGCGACCTTGCTCAAGGTACATCCCGATGTAGTCATCATTTGCGACAAAGCAGCATATGAGGGCTGACACATAAAGATAAGAGCGGCTTCACAGCCGCTCTTTTTGTATGCAAAAACGTCACACGGATTTTACATATACGTCGATTTTGCATCACAGTTTAATAATCTTGATGAGTTAGAATATAAAAAAAGAAAAAATCCGAAAGGACATAGATAACATGAATAATACATATGTCAAGGAGAGCGACAGCATTCAAAAAGAGCAGATACGCCGTTTTTTGGACAGTGATGATTTCGAAAAGGCAAAAGAGGGAATGGAAAGATTTAGAAAGCTGATAGCATACTACCGTTGTGCCATGATGGAGATCGAGACCAAGTTCAATGTGCTCAACGAAGAGTTTTCGCTTAGGTACGACCGAAATCCGATAAACGGCATGAAAAGTCGTATTAAGGATCCTTTAAGTATGAGCGAAAAGCTTGAGCGCAAAGGATATCCGTTGACTCTTACATCAGTTGAAGAAAATCTTAATGATGTGGCGGGTGTACGTGTCATATGCTCTTTCCCGGAAGATGTTTATACGTTGTGTGACGCGTTGTTAAAGCAGGATGATATAACCCTTGTCGAGAAAAAGGATTACATAGCAAACCCCAAGCCGAACGGCTACAGAAGCTTGCACCTTATAGTCAGTGTACCTATCTTTCTGGCACACGAAAAACGTCTGATGAAGGTCGAGATACAGCTTCGTACGATAGCGATGGATTTTTGGGCAAGCCTTGAGCATCAGCTCAGGTATAAAAAGGACGCCGAGTTTACCTGTGAGATGGCATCTGAGCTTGAATATTGTGCCAAGCTCAGCGCCGAGCTTGATATGCGTATGGATAAGCTCAGACGTGCCGTACAGGAGAGCGACAGCGCATAAAAAATAAGATCAGGAGACATACGTCTCCTGATCTTATTTTTTATCCCGCGAACTGACTGTTGTAAAGCGTTTTGTAAAATCCGCCGGCGGCTAAAAGTTCGGTATGACTGCCCTTTTCGATGACATTGCCGTCCTTCATTACAAGGATAACATCAGCTTCTTTTATTGTGGAGAGCCTGTGAGCTACAATAAAGCTCGTTCTGCCCTGCATCAGCTTGGCGAAGGCTTTTTGTATACGTATCTCGGTACGTGTGTCGATAGACGATGTTGCCTCGTCAAGTATGAGCATCGGCGGCGGCGAGAGCATGATACGTGTTATACACAACAACTGCTTCTGTCCTTGCGACAGACCGCCTCCGTCTTCTCCGATGACCGTGTCATAGCCGTTGGGCAGACGTTTGATGAAGCTGTGTGAATGCGCGGCTTTTGCGGCGGCTATGACCTCTGCGTCGGTAATATTTTCCTTGCCGAGTGTTATATTATCGCGGATCGTACCTGCTCTTAACCATGTGTCTTGAAGCACCATTCCGTAGCTTGCACGCAGGCTGTGGCGTGTGACCTTGCTTATATCCTTGTTATCGACCGTGATCGTTCCGCTGTTTACGTCGTAGAAGCGCATGAGCAGATTGATAAGCGTTGTCTTGCCGCACCCCGTCGGTCCGACAATGGCGACACGCTGTCCCGGCTTTACATCAACGCTTAGGTCTTCGATGAGCTTCTTGTCCGGAACGTACGAGAAGGAGACGTTTTTAACACCGACCTCACCGCTTACATCTTCAAGCGTGTCAAAGCCTTTATCCGAGGGCTCGGGCTCGGCTTCGATAAGCTCGAAAAGCCTTGCCGCGCACGCTATCGAGTTTTGAAGCTCGGTTATAACGCCGGAAATCTCGTTAAAAGGCTTTGTATATTGGTTGGCATAGCTTAAAAGCGCAGAGAGATTACCTATCGTGAGCCCGCCTCCCGCAAGTGCAGACAGTGCCCCTGTGAGCGCGACCGCAGCGTAAACGAGATTGTTGATGAAACGAGTTGACGGATTAGTCGTTGACGAGAAGAACACGGCGCGAAGCGAACATTTTGCGAGCCTGTCGTTTATCTCATCGAATCGTTCCATGCTTTCATCGGTGTGGTTGAACGCCTGAACGATCTTCTGGTGATTTATCATCTCATCAATGAATGCGGTCTGCTCACCCCGTACAGAAGACTGTGCTTTGAACATCGCGTAGGTCTTGGAGGCGATAAATTTGGCTACAAAAAGAGACAGAGGCGTTATAAGCACAACGACGAGCGTGATCTTCACGTTTATCGAAAGCATGAACACGATAGTTCCGATGATGGTCATTATTCCTGTGAAAAATTGTGTAAAACCGAGTAGAAGTCCCTCGGCAAACTGATCCGCGTCAGATATGATACGGCTTACTACATCTCCGCTCGAATGTGTGTCAAGGTATGAAAACGGGAGCTTTTGAAGCTTTTCAAATGCTTGTGCGCGCAGATCCTTTACAACATTATAAGCGATCTTGTTGTTGCAATAGTTCATTATCCATTGGGCTATCGCGGTAAATGCTATAACAACCGCGGCGTTGTACAAAAGCGGAAGCATAGCTTCTGTATCCACATTTCCCGGAGAGGTGATGAGGTCTATCGCGTCACCTATGATTATCGGGAGAAGCAGTGTCAATGCAACGCTTATGAGCGCGAGGACGAGCGAGATCACCAGCACGGGGAGATAATGCTTGATACGCTTTAATACTTTTATAACTGTGCTTGTGTTGTTCATGCGTTTTCTCCCTCCTTACCGAATTGTGATTCATGGATCTCGCGGTATACTTCGCAGTCCGCAAGCAGCTCTTCATGCGTTCCTATACCACAGAGCTCTCCGTCGTCGAGAACTATAATGCGGTCTGCCGACATTATTGACGAGGTGCGCTGTGATACAATGAACAGTGTGGGATGATACGGAAGTGACTTCACAGCCGACCTGAGTTTTGCATCGGTCGCGTAGTCAAGCGCGCTTGAACTGTCATCAAGTATGAGTATTTCAGGCTTTTTTGTAAGTGCGCGCGCTATAGTCAGACGCTGACGCTGACCGCCTGAAAAATTGCGTCCGTGCTGTTCCACCTCGGCATCGAGTCCGCCGTCCTTGCTGTCAACGACATCCTTAGCCTGCGCTGCTTCTAAAGCTTTGTATATGTCTGCGTCTGTTGCATCCGGATTGCCCCAGAGCATGTTTTCGCGTATAGTTCCTTTGAAGAGTACCGCCTTTTGAGGAACTATGCCGATCTTATCGCGAAGCAGTACGGGGTCGATGCTTTTTACATCCTTGCCGTCAACGAGCACTCTTCCGGCTGCTGCGTCGTAGAAATGCGGTATAAGGTTGACAAGCGAGCTCTTGCCGGAGCCGGTACCGCCGATTATGCCGATAGTCTCGCCCGGCATGGCTTTGAAGCTGATGTTTTCAAGAGAGTCTGCACCTGCGCCCTTGTATCGGAGGCTTACATTTTCAAATTCAACCTTTGCTTTGCTTGAGGAGATGCTTGTGTCATCGGTATGCTCAAGGCTTGATTCAAGATCGAGAACAGCTTCGACACGGCCGGCACACGCGATAGCCT
This sequence comes from Clostridia bacterium, assembly GCA_017482465.1. Taxonomy (GTDB): domain Bacteria; phylum Bacillota; class Clostridia; order Oscillospirales; family CAG-272; genus UBA4717. Next base: position 15,856 of record JAFUMW010000016.1, on the reverse strand, counting down.
TTGTGATGGATATTATGAGACTTGCGAGCTTGATAAGCTCAACAAGTATCTGTGCCATATAGTTATAAAGCGCGACGACATCTCCCTGTTCAAGCTCTCCGAGGTTAACACGCAGAGCGCCTGTGTACACGAGCACGATAACGGCAACATTTATAATAATGTAGGTGACCGGATTTAAAAGCGCGGATATCTTTCCCGCAAACTGTTGAATGGAGTTTTGCAGATCGTTGCTTTCCTTGAATTTATCGCTCTCGCTTTTTTCAAGGCAGAACGCACGTATAACTCTGACGCCTGTAAGATTTTCGCGTGTTATACCCGTAACACGGTCAAGTCCGGCCTGTACCTTTTTGAAAAGCGGCATGGTCTTGAGCATTATCGCAAAGACCGCGATCAACAGTATCGGTATGGCTACGGCGAAAACAAGAGCACCTTGGACATCTATCGTAAACGCCATTATCATTGCACCGAATACGATGAAAGGAGAACGCAGAAGTAACCTCAGCGTAAGATTGAGACCGTTCTGTATCTGGTTTATGTCGCTCGTGATCCTTGTAATGAGCGTTGACGTTCCGACGGTGTCAAGCTCGGAGAAGGAAAGATCTTGTATTTTTTCAAACACCGCGCGGCGTAACTTTGATGATACTCCTACCGCCGCTTTTGCCGAAAAGAACTGTGCTGTGATAGAAAAAGCGAGTCCCAAAAAGGCTAAAAGCACGAGAACGGCACACATTTTGTAAATATATATTTTGTCGCCTGTTTTTATGCCGTTGTTAATTATAGCGGCTATAACGAGCGGTACGGTAAGATCGAACGCCGCCTCGATAAGCTTGAAAAGCGGGGCCGCGATGATCTCTTTGATATATCCGTTCAAAAATTTTAAGATCTTTCGCATATATAAATTCCTTTCGCGGGTCATGATACTACTTTGTAGATTATACAATTATTTGAAGAATATGTCAATATCTCTCATATTGTAAAAATATAATTAAGGTGATTGACAAATCGTTTTTTTGCGAGTATAATTATTATAAAGCGTATAATACTGTGTAAAAACGTAAACATATATAACAGAAGGAGAATAATTATGAAATTTCTTGATAACATAAGCGAAAAATTTGATAATATCGGTGAAAAGCTCTCCAAGACCGGAAAGGAAGCGGTAAACAAAACAAAGGAGCTTGCGGAGATCGCAAAGCTTACGCTTGCTGTAAAGGAAGAGGAGAAAAAGATCGCGTCGGCACATGAGAGGATCGGTCGTGAATATGTTACTAGATTTTCGGGAGCTGAGGATCGTATCCTTCCCGAGGCATTTGATGAGATATCCGCGTCCAAAAAGGAGATCGACTCTCTCAATGAGCGTATAAGAGTACTCAAGGGAATCACTTTGTGTCAAAAGTGCGGTGCGGAGATCGAGGCTGACGTAAAATACTGCGTTAAGTGCGGTGCTGCTAACGAAAAAGATGATAACGCTGTTGCCGAAGCTCCCGTATGCCCGAAGTGCCAGGCTCCGATAGAAGCGGACCAGGAATTTTGCGTTATCTGCGGCGAGCAGATAAAGAAGTGATCTTTCAGCATAAGCTTTACATACCCGAAAGGTGTTAATATGCCTTTCGGGTATTTTTTTGTCCGAATCAGCACTCTTTGATGCCAATTAACAAATAATTCACATAAAAACAATAGAAAATCCTTGAATTTTGAATAGAATAATGGTACATTATATTAGCACTCGGAATACTTGAGTGCTAAAAAACAAAAAATGCGTATACGGGGAGGTATGATAGTGAGTGAAGAGATCATCGAACTCAGCGAACGTAAAAAGCTGATTCTAAAAGCAATAATCGACTCTCATATCCAAAACGGTGAGCCGGTCGGCTCAAAGTACCTTTCCGAAAACAAGCAGATCGCATGCTCGTCTGCTACAATACGAAATGAGATGGCAGAGCTTGAAGCTTCCGGATTTCTCGAGCAACCTCATTCTTCGGCGGGAAGAGTACCGTCCGAAAAGGGGTACAGATTCTATGTTGACTCGCTCATGCAACAGTACAGCATGACCTCTACCGAGATCGCGGAGCTTAATAAGATACTTGCTTCAAAGCATACCGAGGCGGACGGAATACTCGAAAGCGCTACCAAGGTTATGTCGGTAATGACGAATTATACCGGACTTACGGTAAGACCTAAGCCGACAGGCGTGGTAGTCACAAGATTTGACACCATGTATGTTGACGATTTGTGTTTTGCACTCATTATGCTTACGAGCACCGGTGAGATAAAAACCAAGAAAATACGTTCGGGCTTTGTGCTTGAAATGAACGATGTAAAGCGCATCGGAGAGGCACTGAACGCAACGCTTACAAATGTAGATCCGGATAATATCAATGTTCCGATCATGCTTGAACTTGAAAGACGGCTTGACGGACTTGAATTGTTGGCAAATCCGCTTGTTAAGATCGTGTACGATCTGTTAAGGCAGGGGGATGGCTCGGAGCTCAAATACGAGGGCGTTAACAGGCTTTTGGAATATCCTGAATTTTCGGATACCGAAAAGCTTAAGCATCTGCTTCAAGCGTTCGATAATAAGAGCGGACTTTTGGATGTGGTATCAAGCGCGGTCGGAGACGACACAAATATAATCATAGGATCCGAAAACCCGCTCAACGAGATGAACGATTCATCGCTTATATTCAAAACGATAAGAGTCGGCGGGAAACCGGTCGGTGCGATCGGTATCGTCGGGCCGCGGCGAATGGATTACGCAAGAGTCTGCGCGGTAGTTAAGTACATCGCAGAGTCGCTCGAAAGATCAATGGACGGCAATATGCTGTCGCCACCGGATAATAAATGACAGAAAGGATAGGCGAAATGTCAGAAGAGATAAAAAACGAGGCAACAGAGGCGGCTGAAGAAAAGGTAAAGAAAAAGCCTGCCGAAAAAAAGGAAGATAAGAAGCTTAAAAACGAGCTTGAAAAAGCTCAGAAGTCTCTTGAAGAGAAAACAAAGGAATTTGACGAGTTAAATGACAGATATATGCGTATGATCGCCGAGTACGATAACTACCGCAAACGTACCGCGAAAGAAAAAGAAAGTATCTACACAGACGCATATTTCGATGCTCTCTCGTCTATTCTCCCGATAATCGACAATGTGGAAAGAGCGGCGGCGTACAAGGAAAGCGACAAGGTCGCAGAGGGTATCGGGCTTATTCTAAAGAGCTTTAATGAGGTTCTCGAAAAAATGTCGGTCACCTCTTACGGTGAGCCGGGAGACGCGTTTGATCCGAATATCCATGATGCGATGATGCATGTGGAGCGAGAGGATCTGGGAGAAAATGTTATAGCAGACGTATTCCAGAAGGGATACAAAAAAGATGACCGTGTGCTCAGACACGCAATGGTCACGGTCGCAAACTGATAAACTTATAAATAATTAATGATAAACATAAACGGAGGTATTTATCATGGGAAAGATCATCGGTATAGATTTAGGTACAACAAACTCGTGCGTAGCGGTATTTGAGGGCGGCGAGCCTATCGTCATCACAAACCCCGAGGGCGCGCGCACAACTCCTTCCGTAGTTTCGTTCTCTAAGACAGGCGAGCGTATGGTAGGTCAGGTAGCAAAGAGACAGAGCATCACAAATCCCGAACGTACAGTTATTTCGGTAAAGAGAGAGATGGGTACTGCATATAAGGTACAGATCGACGACCAGTCGTACACACCCCAGGAGATATCGGCTATGATCCTGCAGAAGCTCAAAGCTGACGCGGAAGCGTATCTCGGCGCACCCGTTACACAGGCGGTTATCACCGTTCCCGCGTATTTCTCCGACGCACAGCGTCAGGCTACAAAGGACGCGGGTAAGATCGCAGGCCTTGAAGTAATGAGAATCATCAATGAGCCTACAGCTGCAGCTCTCGCTTACGGCATGGATAAGGAAGAAGAGCAGAAGATCATGGTCTACGACCTCGGCGGCGGTACTTTCGACGTGTCGCTTCTTGAGATCTCGGACGGTGTGTTCCAGGTTCTTGCAACAGCAGGTAACAACAAGCTCGGCGGCGATGACTTCGACCAGAGAGTTATCGACTGGATCGCAGATACGTTCAAGGCTGAAAATGGCATCGACCTCAGAAACGACAAGATGGCACTTCAGCGTCTTAAGGACGCGGCTGAAAAGGCAAAGATCGAGCTTTCGGGTGTTGCAAGCACGAATATCAATCTTCCCTTTATCACATCCGATGCAACAGGCCCGAAGCACTTTGACGCAAATCTTACAAGAGCTAAGTTTAACGAGCTCACGGCAGATCTCGTTGAAAAGACCATGGGTCCTACAAGACAGGTGCTTTCTGATGCCGGTATTACCGCTTCTCAGGTTGATAAGGTACTCTTAGTCGGCGGCTCGACAAGAATTCCCGCTGTACAGGAAGCTGTAAAGAACTTTATCGGCAAAGAGCCCTTCAAGGGCATCAACCCCGACGAATGTGTTGCGCTCGGTGCGGCTATCCAGGCAGGCGTTCTCGGCGGTGAGGTAAAGGATCTTCTTTTGCTTGACGTAACACCCCTGTCGCTCGGTATCGAAACACTCGGCGGCGTATTCAACAGGATCATCGAAAGAAACACAACGATCCCTGTAAAGAAGAGCCAGATATATTCTACAGCCGCAGACGGACAGACATCTGTTGAGATCCACGTTCTCCAGGGTGAACGCGATATGGCGGCAGGTAACACAACACTCGGACGCTTTGTGCTCGACGGTATTCCCGCAGCTCCCCGCGGAGTTCCCCAGATCGAGGTGACCTTCGATATCGACTCTAACGGTATCGTAAACGTAACCGCGCAGGACAAGGGTACAGGCAAGGAACAGCATATCACTATCACAAGCAGCACCAATATGTCCAAGGAAGACATCGAAAAGGCTGTTAAGGATGCTGAAAAGTTTGCCGAAGAGGATAAGAAGCAGAAGGAAGCCGTTGAGATCAAGAACAAGGCTGACAGCATGATATTCCAGAGTGAAAAAGCACTCGGCGAGATAGGCGATAAGATCGGAGAAAACGACAAGGCTGAAGTAAAGGCGGCTATCGAAAAGCTTCGCGAAACACTTAAGACTGATAACACCGATGCTATCAAAGCTGACGCCGAGGCTCTTGAACAGAAGTTCTACAAGCTTTCCGAGGAGCTTTACAAGCAGGCTCAGGCACAGGGCGGTGCACAGGGCGCGGGATTTGATCCTAACGCAGGCGCACAGGGTGCTTCAAGCGACGGCACGTACTATGATGCCGACTTCGAGGATAAGAGCGGAGACAGCAAATAATCATTTTTCTCAATGAAAGTAACAGAATAAACAGCGGTACAGCATCGCACTTTAAAAGGACGGTGTTGTACTGCTTTGTTAGTTAGCTGTGTGTTAAAGTTTACAAAATACTGTATAATTAAGCGTCGTGTTTGAAGTATAATTATATGGTTCACACTTAACGGTATCGGCCGTTAAATGCTAATTACGGAAAGGCACGGTCATAAAGATGGCAGAAAAACGGGATTATTATGAGGTGCTCGGGCTCGCAAAGGGAGCTGACGACGCCGATATAAAAAAAGCGTATAAGACGCTGGCAAAGAAATACCATCCCGACCTCAACCCGAACAATCCTGAGGCTGAAGAAAAGTTCAAGGAGATAAACGAAGCATACACAGTGCTTTCGGACTCTGACAAGAAGGCGCAGTATGACAGATACGGCCACGCGGCATTCGATCCCGGAGCGGGAGGCGGAGGCTTTGGCGGTTTCGGAGGCTTTGGAGGTTTTGGAGACGATATTGATATTTCGGATATCTTCTCCAGCTTCTTCGGAGGCGGCACGAGCTCAAGCTCGCGCAGACGCGGACCTATACGCGGCGATGATATACTCCAACGAGTCATAGTTTCCTTTGAGGAAGCGGCGTTCGGATGTAAAAAGAATGTTGAATTCAACCGTATTGAGGAGTGTCCCGACTGCGGCGCGACAGGTGCTGCTAAGGGAAGCGCACCCGAAACATGTACGGCTTGCGGCGGCTCGGGTCAGGTAAGACGTACGCAGAGAACACCTCTCGGAATGATGCAGACTACAGGGCAGTGTGATGCCTGCCGCGGACGCGGTAAGATCATCAAGAATCCCTGTTCAAACTGTCGCGGTACGGGATATATAAGGCTTAAGAAAAAGCTTGAGGTCTCGATTCCCGCGGGAATAGACGACGGACAGCGCGTGGCGATACGCTCGCAGGGTGACGCGGGACGTCAGGGCGGACAGCCCGGCGACCTTATCATAACGGTAAGCGTCAGACCGCACCACATTTTTGAGCGTGATGGCTATAACATATATTGCGACATACCGATAACCTTTTCACAGGCGGCGCTCGGTGCTGATATAAATGTACCTACGCTTGAGGGTAATGTATCCTACAAGATACCCGAGGGAACACAGACAGGAACCGAGTTTGTTATCAAAGGAAAGGGTATAAACAGGCTTGAATACAAAGGTGTCGGCGACTTATACTTTACGGTCGTCGTTGAGACACCGAAAAATCTTACCGCAGAGCAGAAGGAACTGCTTCGACAGCTCGATCAGACCATAGAGTCAGACGGTTCGGGCAAGGACGGCTTTTTCAAGAAGTTCAGAGGTAAGAATAAATAACAGGAGATTGCAATGGAATGGACACAGCTTAAAGTGACCGTCAGTATCGAAAAGCTCGATGAGACTGCCGCGGTCATGGGTATGCTTGACAACGGGCTGATGATCGAGGATTACAGCGATATCGAGGTAAATCTCAAGACAGTATACGGCGACCTCATTGACGAGTCAATACTTAATGCGGATAAAAATATCGCAGCTGTTTCGATATATGTTCCCGAGGAAAAGAATTATAATGACTATATCGCATTCTTAAAGGAAAGATTTGCTTTTCTCGGCATTGACGCAAAGATCGAGCTTATCGGACTTAAGGAAGAGGAATGGTCTACGGCTTGGAAAAAGTACTACAAGCCGATAAAGGTGAGCGACAGGCTCGTTATAGTTCCGATGTGGGAGGACTATATTCCGGAAAACGGCGAGGTCATCGTAAAGATGGATCCGGGTATGGCTTTCGGTACAGGTACGCATGAAACCACAAGACTTGTGGCGGGACTGATCGAAAAGTACATGAAAAACGGAGATCGCGTACTTGACGTGGGTACGGGCAGCGGTATACTTTCGATATGTGCTGCCAAGCTCGGGGCATCAAGCTGCGCCGCGTACGATATTGACCCTGTGGCTGTAAGAGTTGCAAAGGAAAACTGTGAAAAGAACGGATGCGCTGATAAGATAGTATGCGGAGTATCCGATCTTCTTAAGCAGGTGGAGATTCCCGATGGCGGATTCGACTTTGCGGTCGCCAATATCGTAGCCGACATTATAATAAGGCTTGCGCCCGATATCGGAAGATGCCTTAAAAACGGTGCGGCGTATATTACATCCGGTATTATCGATGAGCGTGAAAACGATGTTCTTGAAGCAATGGCGGATGTCGGATTTAAGGTTACAGAGAGCGTACACGAGAACGGTTGGTGCGCTATAGTATTCGAAAAAACAAGTAAATAAACGGGTTTTACCGCTGTTTGGGTGAAGATTATCCGAACAGCGGTAAATTTTTTCATGAAATTTGTCAAAATAATTTGACAAAATGACGATAATATAGTATAATGTCATAGTGAGATAAAGCGTCAATGAAAAGAGGTAGTGAGATTGCCGCGTTTTTTTGTACCCTCGGAAAACATAAACGACAGACAAATTCGTATCACGGGAAGCGATGCGGCTCATATCACACGATCACTTCGAATGGCTAAGGGCGAAAAGCTGACAGTCTGCGATATGCACTCTGCGGAGTATGAGTGCGAGATAGCGGGCTTTGAGAACACGGATGTTCTGCTTGACGTGATTTCGGTATGCGAAGGTAATACCGAACCGCCGTATAAGGTGACGCTTTTTCAGGCCTTGCCAAAAAGCGACAAGATGGACTTTATCGTACAAAAGGCGGTCGAAACAGGAGTTTTTGAGATAGTGCCGTTTATAAGCGAACGGTGCATTTCCAGACCCGAACCCAAGAGTGCGAGATCAAAGCTCGAGCGTTGGAATAAGATAGCTCATGAAGCCGCAAAGCAGTGCGGACGCGGTATAGTGCCGCAGGTCAAGCCGATCTGCCAATACAAAGAAGCACTCGCTCTTGCTGCGGACGCAAAGCATTCGATACTCTTTTACGAGGGTGACGGAGTGCGCTCGCTCAAGGATGTACTTGAGGGAGTCAGGTGCACAAAGGACGAGCCTGCCGTGATATCTGTTATTGTCGGAGCAGAGGGCGGCTTCTCGATAAATGAGGTCGCTGAGGCTTCAAAGCTTGGTATCGTTCCTACGGGACTGGGCAATCGGATACTCCGATGCGAAACAGCGCCGATAGTCGCGTTATCGGCACTCTCATATGCACTTGAGCTATAACATATTTTGCAAAATTTTGTGATAATGAAAGGTGTGGTCATAAAGTGAAAAACAATGACAGAAGTGCGGCATATAAAGAAAGGGAGCAAAGACGTGCCGCGGCACAGGCAAGAGAAATGAATCTTATGTATAAGTTTATTTACATAACCTGTGCGGCTATACTCGGCGTACTTGCAGTCCTTACAATAAAGAAAAACGGTGACTTTACGGTAGCATTTTTGACAAAAGCGCAGATGCCTATCGTAGTGGTCTGTGCTGTGCTTACGCTTGCCGCCGCAGTGTATTTTGTAATTCAAAGAAAAAAAGGCGCTGATGAAGATTCGCGCGTTGTTACGAGCACAAGCCTGCTTGCGATCGCTTTCGGTGCGCTCGTGCTTTTCCTCTCATACAGCTTCATCGGTCTTGAATACGATACTGCCCGTATCATATCACTTATCGTGCTTGCCGTGCTTTATTTTGTTTACCATATATATAACAGCGTGTTCTTTACGGTAAGCGTGCAGTGTGCGCTTGGCGTGCTGGCGGTCGGAGTGCTTTCGAAGACATCTGTTCCGACCGGTCTCAGAGCAGTCGGTGCTGTAGCGGCTGTCGTTTTGTGTACGGTAGGTGCTTATATTCTTCTCCGTCTTATTTCCGGCAAGAACGCATCCGCCGTAAAGGATTACAAGTTCTACATAATGGCTGCGATCGTGATCGCCGGCGTACTCCTCTCCCTCATTATTCCTGCGATAACAACATATGCAATATTTGCAATTCTCGCGGTATATGTGGTTAATGCTGTCATTTCTACCATAGAAATGATGTAAAATTTATTAAAAAAATCAAAAAAACTATTGAAAAACCACAAAAAATAATGTAAAATATATTTAAGATTACAAATTCTTTAAGAATTGAAAGGAGGCGCCGTATGTCGAACAGAATGTTTCAGGGAGTCATTCATCAGATGAAAGAGGCTGTTGACCGTGTTATCGGCGTTATCGACGAGAACGGGATCATTATTTCCTGCTCCGAACTTGTAAAGATTGGAGAACCTCGTCAGGGTATACGTGATGAACTGAGCTACACGACAGACGCCATTGTAGCGGCCGGTTATACATATCGTCCCATAGGTACGGGAGCAAAAGCGGAATATATTGTATTTGTTGAGGGCGAGGATAAGATGGCCGATAAGATATCCATGATCTTATCCATATCCTTGAGCAATATCAAGAGCCTTTACGATGAAAAATACGATAAGAGCTCATTTATCAAGAATATCATTCTTGATAACATACTTCCGAGTGATATATACATTAAGAGCAAGGAGCTTCATTTCAATTCGGATGTTTCGAGGATCGTTTATCTTGTCAAGTTCTATGGCAAGAGCGAGGTGAATCCATTTGATATGGTGCAGAACATGTTCCCCGACAAGAACAAGGACTATGTTATAAGTGTCGGTGAGCATGATATCGTGCTTGTCAAGGAGATCAAGCAGAATTATGATATAAAAGAGATCGAAAAGATCGCCAAGACCATATCCGATACACTCAGCACGGAATTTTATGCAAAGGTATCGGTAGGTATCGGTACTGCAGTCGACAGCATCAAGGATCTTGCGCGCTCCTTTAAGGAAGCGCAGGTCGCACTCGAGGTCGGCAAGGTGTTTGACACCGAAAAGAATATTATCAGCTATGAAAATCTCGGTATCGGAAGACTTATCTATCAGCTTCCGACAACTCTTTGCGAGATGTTCTTGGCAGAGGTGTTCAAGAAAGGCTCGCTTGAGTCGCTCGACCGCGAGACTCTTACCACCATCCAATGCTTCTTTGAAAACAACCTAAATGTGTCCGAAACCTCCAGAAAGCTTTTCGTTCACAGAAATACTCTTGTATACAGACTTGAAAAGATCAGAAAGCTGACAGGTCTTGATCTCAGAGAATTTGAGCACGCTATTACCTTTAAGGTAGCGCTTATGGTCAAAAAGTATCTTTCGAGTAAGCCTGTTAAGTTCTGATAAGAGGTTACTTTTACCGAGTACAATTTAAAAGATCAACGCCGGAGATAAGCTTTTGCCATCCTTCGGCGATTCTTGTTCGATAACACGGAGAAAATCATAATGATAGAATTTAAAAATGTAACAAAGGTGTATCCGAACGGCACGATTGCGCTTGACGGCATTGATCTTACCATTGAAGACGGTGAGTTCGTATTTATTGTCGGCGGCAACGGCTCGGGTAAGACTACGCTCACAAGGCTTTTGATAAAGGAAGAAGAGATCACGAGCGGCGAGATAATAGTAAATGAACAAAAGCTTTCAAAGCTTAAGCATTGGCAGGTACCTTATTACCGCCGCGGACTCGGAATGGTATTCCAGGATTTCAAGCTTCTTGAGCAGAAGACTGTGTCCGAAAATGTTGCTTTTGCGATGGATGTTATAGGAAAACCCAAAAAGAGTAAGGATCTGAATGTAAAAACAGCGCTTGAGCTTGTAAGGCTTCTTGACAAGGCACATTGCAAGACACATGAGATCTCCGGAGGAGAGCGCCAGAAGCTTGCGATAGCAAGAGCGTTTGTAAATGAACCGAAGGTTATTATCGCAGATGAGCCCACAGGTAATATTGACCCTGAAATGAGTCGCGGTATCATGGAGCTGCTTATTAAGATCAATAAGCAGTTTGACCGCACGGTCATTGTGATCACTCATGAGGAGCAGCTTGTGAATTTTTACAAAAAGAGAGTTATCCGCATTAATAACGGTAAGATAGAAAGCGATGAAGGCGGAGGTAAATCTTTATGAAAAGCTACAGACCCGCATACTTTATCGGTGAAGCCTTAAAGGGCTTATGGCGCAATAAGCGTTACAGTATACCTACGATACTCGTTCTTTTGGGATGTCTTGTACTTGTAGGAAGCTCATATCTGATATACGAAAATGTAGACTATAATATGAACAGTCTCGGACTTGCCAAAGAGATAGTCGTATTTATAGACTCGGAGGCAACGGATGAAGAAGTCAGCGCAATAGGCGAAAGGATAGCCGCGCTTGATAATGTTGATGTTGCAAATCTCGTTTACATATCCAAGGAAGAGGCTCTGGCGGAAGAGGCAGACAAATATGCCGAATACGGAGATCTTTTAGAGGTGCTCGAGGGAGATAATCCTTTGCGCGATTCGTATGTTATTCCTTATCTTACAAACGAAGGCGTGTCAACACTTGTTTATCAGCTAAATCAGATCGAAGGTATCGTGAAGATAAACAACCGTCTTGATCTTGCCGGAAACATCGAGAACCTTAAAAGCGGTATACTGTTCGTTCTTATAGTATACATGGTGATACTTGTTTTTGTTTGCGTGTTCTTTATCGTAAATACTATCGGTCTTGCGGTAATGGCTCGTGCGGACGAGATCGTGATAATGCGATATATCGGTGCTACCGGCTGGTTTATTGCATTACCGTTCATAATTGAGGGAATAATAATCGGTGTTGTTTCAAGTATTTTAGCATATTTCGCGCAGTCATTTATTTATAATTATATTGTCGTTGCTATAGGCGGTAATTTCAGTATCATCAATACATGCCCGTACGAGCTTGTACAGAATGAAATACTGCTCGGATTTTTAGCGGCGGGACTCTTCTGCGGTGTCGTGGGAAGTTTCCTGTCTATGAAGAAATATCTGAAAGCATGATTCAGGGGAGTTATACAGTGAATACAAATACACAGAATAAACGCAGCTTCAAAAGGCTGCATGGTGTGCGTTGTATCGTAAGTATTGTGATAGTTGTTGCAATGCTTGCGGCAATGGTCTCTTCTCTTTCAGTGTCCGGTGCGAGCTACTCGGGCGTGACAGATGCAAACGTACAAAAGCTTGAGAACAGACTTGACAGTATCAAAAAAGAGATAAACGGTCTCAAGAGTAAGATAAACGCGACAAAGAACGATAAAAATGAAGCACTTGCCAATAAGAAGTATCTTGACAATCAGATCAAGCTGACTCAGGATCAGATCGACGTTACTACCCAGCTTATACTGACGCTTACCGAAAGCATCAAGGGCAAGGAGGCGGAGATCGCCGCGAAAGAAGAGGCTTACGAAAAGAAGCTTGCAAGCTTCAAGCAAAGACTTCGCATCAATCGCGAGGAGGGAGAGATAAGCTATCTTGATATGCTTCTCGGATCTGCCGGTCTTTCGGAGTTCTTTGAACAGCTTGACCGTGTCGGCTCTATGATCGAGTACGATAACAAGGTAATGTCCACTATAGCTGACGATAAGGCATCACTTGAAAAGGAAAAGACCGATTTTGAGGCAACCCTTGCGTATCAGATCGAGCTTAAGGACGAGCTTATGACCGCATCCGATAATCTGGCTGCACAGGCGGCGGAGGCGGCAAGCTATATAAACAGGCTTCTTGCAAGCGAGACAGACTATACAAAGCAGCTTGCGGCAAAGGAAGCCGAACGTGACGCTCTCGACAAGGAGATCGCGGACTATGTAAAACAACTGCAGGCACAAAACACCAAGTATATCGGCGGTGAGTTTATGTGGCCTGTTCCGACTAATTATACATATGTATCATCAGAGTGCGTGTGGCGTAACAGCCCCATTTCGGGACGCCGTGAGTTCCATAACGGAATGGATATTCCGGTCGCATTCGGAACAGATATATACGCGTCTAACGCGGGTACTGTGGTTAAGAGTCAGTGGCACAACAGCTACGGTTACTATGTTATGATCGACCACGGCGGCGGATACGCTACACTTTATGCTCACAACAGTAAGCTGCTCGTATCTGTCGGTGATGAGGTAACTCGCGGACAGGTCATAGCTAAGGCGGGCTCGACCGGTGATTCAACGGGTAACCACTGCCATTTCTCAATGTATGAAAACGGAGCGATCATCAATCCGAGAAAATATTTCCCGGCGTAATGACAATGTGACAAAGGAAGCGAGAAACTATTGAATAAGAAAATATCGATCGGAACTGCGATAGTCGTTATTGCTCTTGCGGTTCTGATAACCTTTCAACTGACGTATATTTCGGTAAACAACAAATACGAAAAAGCGCTTAACGAGCTTAAGGACACACAGCTTCTTTACGATAAGCTTGCGTCTGTTGACTCGGCGTACCGAACCAATTATATCGGAGAGATAGATGAGGGAAAGCTTATCGACTCGGTTCTTAAGGGATATGTTGACGGTACGGGAGACAAGTACGGTGCGTACTATAATAAGGATGAGTTTGCCGAGATAGTCAAAGACAGCAACGCTGAGCTTGTCGGCATAGGCGTTAATGTGATCTATGATTATGATTACGGAGCTATCAGAGTAGTTAACGTAATGCCCGATTCTCCTGCGCTCGAAGCAGGTATGATGCCGGGCGATCTTATAGCATATATCGGCGATGAGCTGATAAGTGAGATCGGATACTCTACAGCCTTGAGCAAGATAAGAGGCGAAGAAAAAACATATGTTGAGCTGACCGTACTTCGCGGCGGCAGTTTGATAGAGCTTGAGATAGAACGTCGCAAGATAACCGATTATACCGTATACTCGCGCGTGTATTCAAAAGATCCGACGGTTGGTATCATACAGATACTTGAATTTGATGCCGGAACGGCACAGCAGTTCAAGGCGGCGGTAAAGGAGCTTACGGCAAAAGGCGTTGAAAAGCTGGTGTTCGATGTACGCAATAACCCGGGCGGAAACCTTGATTCGATAGATGAGGTGCTCGATCATCTCCTGCCCGAGGGTACGATCATCAGGATATACGATGCCGCGGGAAATGAAGAAACTCTTGCGTCTGACGCTGAATGTGTTGATATGCCCATGATGGTGCTTGTAAACTCGCACACAGCAAGCGCGGCAGAGCTTTTCTCCGGAGCATTGCGTGATTACGGCAAGGCAAAGCTTGTCGGAGAGACCACGTATGGCAAGGGAACGATGCAGACGATAATGCCTTTGTATGACGGATCGGCGATAAGCGTGTCAAAAAACATGTACGCGCCCCCCGTTTCCGATAATTACGAGGGAGTGGGTCTTACTCCTGATATAGAAATATCGCTTCCCGAGGAGATAATGAATAAATCCGTATTTCTTTTGACCGATGACGAGGACACACAGTTGATCGCCGCGGTCGAAGAATTTGCAAATAATCAATAACAATTAATTAAGGAGAATTATAAAAATGGCAAGCTTAATGACAGTTACAACCGAAGGATTCAAGAAGCTCGAGGCAGAGCTCGAATATCTCACAGGCACAAAGCGTAAAGAGGTACAGGAAGCTATCGCTGTAGCAAGAGGCTTCGGCGACCTTTCGGAGAACAGTGAGTACGATGAAGCAAAGAACGAGCAGGCAAAGGTAGAAGCGAGAATTTCCGAGCTTGAAGAGATACTTAGAAATGTTAAGGTTATTGACGAAAGCGCTATCAGCACAGATGTTGTAGGCCTTGGAACAAAGATCAAGATAGTTGACAAGGAATATGGCGATGAAGAAGAGCTTTCTATCGTTGGTTCGAATGAGGCTGAGTCGCTCGCAGGCAAGATCTCCGACGTGTCTCCGCTTGGCGCGGCGCTTATGGGTAAAAAAGTTGGTGATGTTGTTACTGTAGAATCTCCGAACGGCTCATATGAGGTCGAGATCCTTGAAATATCGCTTGATAAGTAAGCTTAAATAAAAATCAGGACACAGAGCGGAGTTACCGGCAAAGAAAACATTTCAATATACAAAAGGCGGCACAGCATTTATGCTGTGCCGCCTTCTTTTTCTATCCGGTCCTAAGCGTCCTTTCTTAAAATAAGCTTGTTGCAAGCACAGCGGGTGAAGCCGCACTTGTCATATGAACAGAAAATGCCTCGGTGTTTGCTTCTAACAGAGTAGCATCGCGGCGCTTTAATTGATGTGATTTTTACTTTGCTAACCTTTCTCCGTTCAAAACACGCTTATATACGAATTCGTACTCGCCGTCACCGAACACTTCGAACAAGATTATTTCTATCTCGTCAAGCTCAAAGCGCTCAAGGTAATGATTATTCTCAAGCATGAGTGTCGTACTGTCAAATACGCGGTTTCCTTTTGTGACTATCGCATTATATTTTACGGTGATACCCTCATCAAGCTTATCGTAATGGTTTCCGTAATCGGGAAACACGGCGCAAAAAAGTATAGAGGAGTATCGTCAGACCAACGTATGTCTGTTTTTACTTACCATACGAGAAGTGCGCTTATGATATATGGCGTGCTTTCGTCCTTGATGTTCACTCTGAGCGTCAGTGTATGCTCGTTTGTTTCTTCATCTATCGAGTAATTTAACATCAGCGGGTGATTGCTCTTTTGGTTTTGTATGCGCTCGTTTCCGCCGTCGAAAGAGTAAACTATGCGGTTGTCCG
>JAFUMW010000015.1 GCA_017482465.1 Clostridia bacterium | reverse complement strand
CTTGATACCGCCGTAGTTCTTTTCAAGGTCGTTCATTTCCTTAACGAGAGCTGCAACCTCCTTCTTGGGAAGAAGATCGAATGTGCCGTCTGCCTGCATCTTTTCAAGGCTCTTAAGACGGTTGATGCTCTTCTTGATGGTCTTGAAGTTTGTGAGCATTCCGCCCGGCCATCTTTCGCTTACAAAGAACATATCGCACTTTGTTGCTTCTTCCTTAATGGTCTCGGCAGCCTGCTTCTTTGTACCTACAAAAAGGATAGTACCCTTTTCGCTTGCTACATCGCGAACGAACATGTACGCTTCTTCGAACTTCTTAACTGTCTTCTGAAGGTCGATGATGTAGATACCGTTTCTTTCTGTGAAGATGTACTCTGCCATTTTGGGGTTCCATCTTCTTGTGTGATGTCCGAAATGGACGCCTGCTTCAAGCAGCTGTTTGATAGAGATAACTGACATTTTTCATGTCCTCCTTTGGTTATTCTTTCGCAGATCAGTTCGACCTTTTACAGCATTTCTGCCACCGCAAAGGTCTGTGTCTGCGTGTATTATAGCGGCTGTATTTGGCGTTAGCGCCGTTTATGCACGCGCCGCTGACGTACACCGATATATTGTATCACATTTTTTTACTCCTTGCAAGCCATTTCAAGCATTTGGTGAAATATTTACATTTTTTTAACATTTTGCCTTGTGACACTGCCCTTTCATATTATTAAAAGTAAAAAAGTTACAAAAAGGTCTTTACAATTCTCATTCTTTCGATTATAATATATTTTGGATGGGCAGGTCAATACGCCCTATCGAAATCAAGATGTGCACGGCACATCGGAAAGGACCTTACAGGATATGGCTATCAACGATACACCCAAATACAAGCGTGTCCTCTTGAAGCTCTCGGGCGAAGCACTCAGCGACAGATCGGGCAAAGACATTCTCGATCACGCTATGCTTGACGAGGTGGCACAGGTTATAAAGAAGGCACTCGAAAAAAAAGTCGAGGTCGCTATCATCGTCGGCGCGGGTAATATTTGGCGCGGCAGACAGGGCAGCGATATGGACAGAGTGCGTGCGGACCACATGGGCATGCTCGCAACAACGATAAACTGCATCGCAGTGGAGGACGCTTTAAGGCGTGCCGGCATCTGCGCTCATGTTATGAGTGCTGTAACGATCGAAAGCTTCACCGAACGCTTTGACCGCAGAAAGGCGATCGAAGCTCTTGAACAAGGTGAGGTAGTGATCTTCGCCGCCGGACTCGGTATGCCCTTTGTATCAACAGACACCGCCGCCGCTGTACGTGCGGCAGAGATCGGTGCCGATATGATACTCTTCGCCAAGAATATCGACGGCGTATACTCCGCCGACCCCAAGACAGACCCGAATGCGGTACACTACGACCGTGTTACTTATGATTTCATACTTGAAAAGAATCTCAAGGTAATGGATCAGACAGCCGCTTCCTTCTGCCGTGAAAACAAGCTCGACATGCTCGTTTTCGCGCTTGAGAAGCCGGAAAACATACTCGACGCCCTTACCGGAAGCATTCCCGGCACAGTCGTCACCGTAGAATAATCATCAAACAAAAGGAGAAACAACAAATGAAACTCGCTCTTAACGATTACGAAGTAAAAATGAAAAAGTCCATCGCATCTTACGAGGAGGAGCTTGACAGCATCAGAGCCGGCAGAGCGAACCCCGCCGTACTTAACAAGGTATCCGTTGACTACTACGGCGCACAGACACCTATCTCACAGGTTGCGGATGTAAAGGCCGCCGACGCTCATACCCTTGTTATCACTCCTTGGGACATGAGCATACTCAAGGGTATCGAAAAGGCTATCCTCGCGTCCGATATCGGCATCACTCCCATGAACGACGGCAAGGTATTAAGACTTACCTTCCCTCAGCTCACAGAGGAGCGCCGCCGCGAGCTTACAAAGCAGGTATCAAAGTCGGGTGAGGACGCAAAGGTCGCTATCCGTAACATCCGCCGCGATGCAAACGACAAGATCAAGTCTATGAAGAAAAACAGCGAAATGACCGAGGACGAGGCAAAGGAATCGGAAAAGAACGTACAGGATCTCACCGACAAGTACATCAAGAACATCGACGAGATCTCTGCCGCAAAGGAAAAGGAACTTCTCTCCCTCTAAGTTAAACCGAAAAGGAGCGGGCTGTTCCTGTAAAATGACAACGGTGCGGGAGCCTTTTGGCTCCCCGCGGTTTTATTTACGGAGGATATTTTCCGCATGTACGGCCCGAACGTAGATCTATGGCATCACTTTTTTCTCTTAACAAAAACAATCAGGACGCCGCAATATGCGTCCCCGAGCATATTGCGTTTATAATGGACGGAAACGGACGCTGGGCAAAAAAGCGCTCCATGCCACGTGAATAAGGTCACAGCAAGGGAGCTGATGTTTTTCGCGACATAATCAGATATTGCGGTGACATCGGCGTAAAACACATAACCGTATACGCGTTTTCCACCGAGAACTGGAAACGCCCAGAGAACGAGGTAAACGCTATCATGAAGCTTTTATCAAAGTTTATGGACGATGCGTTCGCCGACCTTGCCAAGGAACAGATACGCGTTATATTCCTCGGAAGCAAGGAGCCGTTCACGCCCGATCTGAGAGAGCGAATGGAAAAGCTTGAAAAAGACTCGGCTGTATATGAACGCATACTCAATGTCGCGTTCAACTACGGAGGCCGCGACGAGATCGTACACGCCTGCAACGAGCTTATAGCCGAGGGTGTGAAGGAGGTAACTCCCGAGCTGATACAGTCAAAGCTGTACACACGCCTGTCTCCGGATCCCGATCTTATCGTACGCACTGCGGGCGAATACAGGATATCAAACTTCCTGATGTGGCAGTCTGCATACTCCGAGTTTTACTTTACCGACAAGCTCTGGCCGGATATGACTCACGCCGATATTGACGCGGCTGTAGCAGCATACTCCAAGCGCGAACGCCGTTACGGCGGTGTAATTCCCGCGCAGAACGACACGAAAGCTTAAGAAAGGTAGCTTTATATGGTACAACGTGTTATAACAGGAATCATACTTGTAGCGGTGTTCATTCCGCTTCTGATATTCTCAGACACAGTAATATTTACGGCGGCCGTGTCGATCCTCTCGCTTATAGGAGCGTGGGAGATGTTACACTGTCTGGGCGCACACAAAAGACCCGCTATCGCCATTCCCTCTTTACTCATTGCGCTGGGCTCACCGCTTTGCGCGAGACTTTTACCCGATTCATCGGCTTTTGCTCCATGGGCGG
This sequence comes from Clostridia bacterium, assembly GCA_017482465.1. Classification (GTDB taxonomy): domain Bacteria; phylum Bacillota; class Clostridia; order Oscillospirales; family CAG-272; genus UBA4717. The sequence goes on along the minus strand of JAFUMW010000015.1, from coordinate 12,661 downwards.
TCGGCGTGATCGCACTCTATCTGTTCTGGCTTGCCGCTTACTGCGTAATAAAGCGCGGAAGCGTCACATACACTCTTTTGTCCAGTGTATTCATGTCGGTTATATATGTGACCGTCGGATTTACTTCCCTGATACTTTTGCGTGATACAGAGGGCGGAGGATATATATTCTGGCTCGTATTCATAGGCGCGTGGGTAACAGACACTATGGCATACTTCACAGGCTTCCTTTTCGGAAAGCACAAGCTGATACCCGAGATAAGCCCCAAGAAAACGGTCGAGGGAGCGATCGGCGGCACTCTGTTTGCCGGTATCGCATTCGCGCTGTACGGCTTCGTAGTCTCGCGCATCACAAATGTTGACATGAATCTTGTCATGCTCTTTCTGACAGGTCTGATCTCGGCTGTGGTAGCGCAGTTCGGAGATCTTATCGCCTCTGTTATCAAACGCGAGGCGGGAATAAAGGATTATGGCAGTATCTTTCCGGGACACGGCGGTATACTTGACCGCTTCGACAGCATAATAGCGCTTGCCCCTTTTATCCTTATGATACATGCCGCTCCGTTTCTCGTTCTTATAAGATAAGGTAATACCGTATATGAAAAAGATAACAATACTCGGTTCGACCGGCTCGGTCGGCACACAGACCGTCGATGTTGCTTTAAGCGAAAAGGACAATATCGAGGTTTACGGCATCTCATTTAATAAAAACTCGGAGCTTGCCGAGAAGCAGGCACGAGCGCTTAAAGTAAAGCTTGCGGTAAGCGCGGACGAGTCAGCCGCGGCCGACTTAAGACTTCGCCTTGCCGACACAGACATACGTGTTGAGGCGGGCGGTGAAGCTATAGAAGAGCTTGCAAGCATGAAAGCGGACAGAGTCTTCAACTCAATAACAGGCTGTGCGGGGCTTCCCGCGACACTTGCCGCGATCAGAGCGGAAAATATGCTTGCACTGGCTAACAAGGAGTCTCTTGTCAGTGCGGGCGAGCTTGTTACCTCCGAAGCAAGACGCCACGGTGTATCGATACTCCCTGTCGACAGTGAGCACACCGCAATTCACGAGTGTCTGCGTTCCGGAGAAAGAAAAGAGGTCAAGAAGCTCATACTCACAGCGTCGGGCGGACCGTTCTTCGGCAAAAGCGCCGATGAGCTTGAAAAGGTCAGCGCCCGCGACGCGCTCAAGCATCCTAACTGGAGCATGGGTGCAAAAATAACCATAGATTCGGCGACGCTTATGAACAAGGGCTTTGAGATAGTCGAGGCAGCATACCTGTTCGGCGTCACAAACGATGAGATAGACGTTCTCGTACACCGCGAGAGCATAATACACTCGATGGTGGAATATATTGATAACACGGTCATCGCGCAGATGTCTGTGCCGGACATGCGCCACTCTGCCGAGTACGCGCTCTACTATCCCGAGCGCAGACCCTCGGTAACGCGCGAGCTCGACTTTACCTCTCTGTCGGGACTTACGTTTGCAAGACCCGATACAGACGCTTTCCCGATGCTCTTGCTCGGTCGCGAGATATTAAAGCGAGGTCAGGGCTTCGGTGCTGCCGTAAACGCGGCGAACGAAACAGCAGTATGGCGTTTTATAAACGGTGAGATAGGCTTTTGCGATATTTTCCGAGCCGTAAGTGCCGCGCTTGACAGATTAGGCGGCAGTCTTTCCGGTGTAAACGAGCTTGACACCATATATGAGATCGAAAAAGAAGCGCGTGCCATCGCCGCTTGCTACAAGATATAAGGAGTGATAACGATAAGTATTCTCACGGTTTTACTTGCACTTTTGATATTTTCCGCGCTCATATTCATTCATGAGCTCGGTCATTTTATAGCTGCACGAAAATTCGGCGTTACCGTCGAAGAATTTGCGATAGGCATGGGTCCCAAGATCATCTCCCGCGTTTCAAGAACAAGCGGTACTCGCTATTCCCTGCGTCTTCTGCCGATAGGCGGATATGTGAGTATGCCGGGAGAAAACGGTGTATCGGACGATCCCAATGCGCTGTGCAACAAGTCTGTACCCGCACGCATGACGGTAGTATGCGCGGGTGCGATCATGAATTTTTTGCTCGGTATACTTGTTATGACGGTCATAGTTTCCACATCCCCTGCGCTCGGCTCGACGACTATCCACGGCTTTGAGGATTCGGCGTCAAGCCAGGCCACAGGTCTTATGATAGGCGATACCATAGTAAAGGTAGGAAATGAACGCGTACATGTCGCAAACGATCTTGTATACGAGATCATGAGAGAAGGTACGAGCCCTATCGACATTACCGTAAAGCGTGCGGGTGAGACCGTAATTGTTCCCGATGTGCGCTTTCCCTCGTTCAGCGAGAGCGGTATACTGTACGCGGCAACCGACTTCTATGTATTTCCCGAGGAAAAGACGGTCGAAAGTGTTATCAAGCATTCCTTCTACCGCTCGGTATCAACAGTCAAGATGATATGGGAATCGCTTATAGACCTTGTCACGGGCAGATACGGCGTAGAGGCTGTGTCCGGTCCCGTAGGTGTTACCGAAGCTATCAGTGAGACCGCACAGACAGGCGGACTTTCGGGCATCATGTATCTCGTCGTTGTCATTACGATGAATCTCGGTATATTCAATCTTCTGCCCCTGCCCGCTCTTGACGGCGGCAGGCTGATGTTCCTTATAGTCGAAGCGGTACGCAGACGTCCGGTCGATCCCGAGCTTGAAGCTAAGATACACGCGGCGGGGATCATCGCGCTCATGCTTTTGATGGCGTTCGTGACATATCAGGACATCGCAAAGCTTTTTGTGTAAGCTTGAGGTAAAATATAATGAAAAAAACAAGAAAAGTAAAGGTCGGCGGCATCGTTATCGGCGGCGGTGAACGTATTGCCGTGCAGTCGATGACAAACACCGACACACATGATCATGAAGCGTGTCTGCGTCAGGTACGCGCTCTTGAAGCCGAGGGATGCGACATCGTACGCCTCGCAGTGCCGGACATTGCCGCAGTAAAGACTATAGAAAAGCTCAAAAGCAACGTGCGCGTTCCGCTCGTTGCCGATATCCACTTTGACTACAGGATAGCGATCGAATGTGCAAACGCCGGTGTTGACAAAATACGAATCAACCCGGGAAACATCGGCTCGGATGAAAAGGTACGCGAAGTCGCACGGGTGTGTAACGAGAAAAACATTCCCATACGCATAGGCGTAAACTCCGGCTCGCTTGAAAAAAGTATACTCAAGCGTTTCGGAAAACCGTGTGCCGAGGCTCTCGCCGAAAGCGCTATGTATCATGCGTCGCTTCTTGAAAAATTTGATTTTGACAATATCGTCCTCTCGGTAAAAAGCTCGGACGTAAAAACGATGATCGACGCTAACAGATACCTTGCCGAGCGTACCGACTATCCTCTCCACCTCGGAGTTACCGAGGCAGGTACCGAAACACAGGGACTTATAAAATCGTCGGCAGGTATCGGAAGCTTGCTTTGCGACGGTATCGGCGATACTATAAGAATATCGCTGACTGCAGACCCGACAAGCGAAGTTAAAAGCGCAAAAGCACTGTTGCGTGCCATTGGCCGTTCGGGCGCAAATTCGATAAATATAGTTTCCTGCCCTACCTGCGGCAGAACCAAGATAGACCTTATCGACCTCGTTCATAAATTCGAGGAGATCGCCGACACAAAGCTTACGGTCAGCAGACCTATCACGGTCGCACTGATGGGGTGCATCGTAAACGGCCCGGGAGAAGCTCGCGAAGCCGATATCGGTATCGCCGGCGCAAGCGGCGAAGCCGTCTTGTTCAAAAAAGGAGAGATCATACGCAAGATCCCCGAATCGCTTATTATTGAAACGCTTGTAAAGGAAATATCGCAGATGTAATTTTGTGTGGGTTGTTTTTTTGTGTGAGGTTGGGTTGGAGATTTGTGGTTTTTGTGGGGGCGCTTTTTGAGAAAAGCTCCCCCACACCCCCGCAAAAACTTTGAAAATATGGGTTCAATGAGGTTTATTGTCCCCTCACTATGTGCAGTCGTGGAATTTGATAGTTTTGCATCAAATCCGCGCTCTGCTACAACCATGCACTATTCGCGCGGCTTACTCGGACAGCCTGTAGTCCAAGCGCCGCACTTGTATGAAATTTTAAGTAGCAAACGTATCCACCGTAAGGTGGTGCTGGACGAACAATTTCAGTCCAAATTTCCATAGACGAACGTATCCACCGCAAGGTGGTGCTGGACGAACGAATTTAGTCCAAATCCCCACAGACGAACGTATCCACCGTAAGGTGGCGCTGAACGAACAATTTCAGTCCAAATCTCCACAGACAAACGTATCCACCGTAAGGTGGTGCTGAGCGAACGAATTTAGTCCAAGGGAAGGGATACGCAAGGGAAAACCGCGAGGTTTCCCTTACGCACGCCTTTGCTTCCTTTCCGCGTGTACGGAAAGGAAGTCCCCCGGAAGGGTAACAAACAATCTCAACAAACAAAAACAAGTACCATAAACCCACCACCAACATAAACTAACCAGACCAACGATACCAAACCCAAAACTAACTTTCAGGACGTAATAAAAATGGCAAAAACATTAAGGGAACGCCTCCCAAGATTCAACCCCGACAAAAAACAATCGGCTTTGTTAGACTCTGTAACAAGTCAGGTCATAAAATGTGATACCGATAATAACCTTATCGAGATCGAAACATACCATGACAGCCTTGTATCCCCCGAGATCATCGAACACACAGAGGAAGGCATACGCACAGCGTATGCACTGAAGTCAGCGCGTATACAGCCGCACTTCCCCGCCGACCGCTTCGGCTCAAAGGAGTCGGTCGATATTCTCATATTCCTCGCAGAAAGACGCGGTGCTCTTGCCCACGGCTTCTTTTTCGATTACGTCTTTACATATGAAAACGGTATTTTGACAATAAAGATCGGCTTCGGCGCGGAGGGCATCGACCTCTTGAATATCGCCGAGACCGGACGCATCATGGAAAAGACCGTGCTTGACACCTTCGGTGTCAGCACCAAGGTAAGCATAGAAACAGAATATGAAAAATATCTCTATGACACAGAATATATGAAAAACCTCGAGGAGCAGACCCTCGCAGGATATAAGCTGACCCCCGGTATGACGACCCGACCGACAAAATTCCCGGACGAGTCGACCGAAGACCCCACTGCCGACTATGAGCACAGAATGAATCTTGCCAAGGGCGAATTTGTGTTCGAGCAAAATGCGTCTACCGTTAAAATAGGCGCTACCACCTTTGACATATCCGAACCGAAGTCTCTTATCGGCGAAGAATTTCCTATAGGCGAGGTCACGCCGATGCGTAATCTTACAAAGCCGATACGCGGACTTTATCTTGTGGGCGAAACATTCTACTACGAGGAAAAGGAGCTTCGCGGCAAGGAGCGATATATCGTAACGCTCGGTGTTACCGACCGCGACTGCTCGATATTCATAAAAATGCCTGTCGAGGCATCAGAGGTCTCAAATTACGCCGACATCAAGCCGGGCACAGCCGTCGCTATAAGCGGATATACAAAAATAGACAAGTTCGACAATGAAGTTATCCTCATTCCTCACGCGATGATGAAGATCAAAATAATCGAGCGCATGGACAATGCGCCCGTAAAGCGTGTCGAGCTTCACGCACACACGAAAATGTCCGCGCTCGACGCGCTCATTCCGCCCGAAACGCTTGTCAAAACTGCGAACGCATGGGGACATAAGGCGATAGCCGTAACCGACCATGCTGTTGCACAGGCATACCCGAACATCATGCTCGCAAGCGAAAAGCTTGAAGATTTCAAGGTCATATACGGTCTTGAAAACTACTTTGTCGACGACACCGCACGCGTGCTTTTCGGCGACAACGCTCAAAACGATCTCAAGACAAAATTCCTTGATGAATACATAGTATTTGATATAGAGACCACGGGTCTTTCGGTACACAACTGTAAGATAACCGAGATAGGCGCAGTGCGCTTTGTCGGAGGCAAGGTAACAGATGTGTTCAACACCTTTGCCGATCCGGGAGAGCACATTCCCGAAAATATAACCGCGCTTACAGGTATCACAGACGAAATGGTCAAGGGAGCTCCCTCTCAAACAGACGCGGTAAAAGCATTTCTTGAATTTGCGGGCGACCACGTGCTCGTAGCGCACAACGCCAATTTCGACGCAAGCTTCATAAGAAAGGCCGCCGAGGACGCAAAGATACCCTTTCCAAACACGTATATGGACACGGTCGCTCTCTCGCGTTTCCTGAACCCCAACCTCAAAAACCATAAGCTTGACACCATCGCGGAGCACTATAAACTCGGCGACTTCAATCATCACCGAGCATCGGACGACGCCGAGATGCTCGCCCGCATACTCGACAAAATGTTCGAGGAGCTCGCGCATGACGGTCTCCGCACACTTGAAGAGCTTGCACGTGAGATGAGCGACAAAGCCGACCCGCTCAAGATGAAGACCTATCACCAGATCCTTCTGGTAAAGAACAAGGTCGGACTTAAGAACCTCTACAAGATCATATCAAAGAGCTATTTGAGCTACTACAGAAGATATCCGAGAACTCCGAAGTCACTTATAGACTCACACCGAGAGGGACTTATCATCGGCTCTGCCTGCGAGGCGGGCGAACTTTATCAGGCAATGCTACGCGGCGCTACCGAGTCGGAGATCGAACGTATAGCAAACTACTACGACTATCTTGAAATACAGCCGCTTTGCAACAATGCGTTCATGGTCGCGGACGGAACTTTGCCCGATATGGATGCTGTCCGGGCTATAAACAAGCGTATATACGATCTCGGCAAGAAGCTCGGTAAACCTGTATGTGCTACCTGTGACGCGCACTTTTTAAATAAGGAAGACGAGATAGAGCGTCAGATACTCGTATCAAACAAGTACAAGGACGCCGACCGCGACACGGGACTTTATCTGCGTACGACCGAGGAGATGCTCAAGGAATTTGAATATCTCGGAGAAGATGCGGCGTACGAGGTGGTCGTCACAAACACCAACCTTATCGCCGACATGATCGAAAAGGTACGTCCGATACCCGAGGGAAACTATCCTCCCAGCCTGCCCGGTGTTAACGAGGAGCTTGAGGAGATGTGCCGCAAAAAGGCAAAGGAGATGTACGAGTTTGAAGGCAAGATTCCCGATATTGTTACCGAGCGTCTTGACAGAGAGCTTAAATCGATCATAGGCAACGGCTTCGCCATCATGTACATGATAGCGCAAAAGCTCGTATGGAACAGCGAAAAGGCAGGCTATCTTGTCGGCTCGCGAGGCTCTGTCGGCTCGTCATTCGTTGCGACTATGTCGGGTATCACCGAGGTAAACCCTCTCCAGCCGCACTACAGATGCACAAATTGCCGTTACTCCGAATTCATACAGGACGGCTCGTATGGCTCGGGCTTTGACCTGCCCGATAAAAACTGTCCGCACTGCGGCACTCCAATGTACCGCGACGGACACGACATCCCGTTTGAGACCTTCCTCGGCTTCTACGGAGACAAGTCCCCCGATATCGACCTTAACTTCTCGGGCGACGTACAGGAAGACGCGCATAAGTATACAGAGGTGCTCTTCGGCAAGGAAAACGTGTTCCGCGCAGGAACAATAGGTACGCTTGCACCCAAAACAGCGTACGGTTACGTCAAAAAGTACTTAGACGAGCGTAAGATCGCGCTTCCGAAGGCTGAGGTACAGCGTCTTGTAAACGGATGCGTCGATGTTAAGAAAACGACGGGTCAGCACCCGGGCGGTATCATCGTCGTACCGCGTGAATATGACGTTTACGACTTCACTCCCGTACAGCATCCCGCCGACAATCCCGACGCAGGCACAATAACAACACATTTCACATACAAATTCTTACACGATACCATACTCAAGCTCGACATACTCGGACACGATGTGCCGACCAAGTATAAGTGGCTCGAAAAGTATACCAACACGAGCGTTCTCGACGTTCCTATGAACGACCGCAAGGTGTACGAGCTCTTTTTATCAACAAAACCGCTCGGCGTAACGCCAGAGGACATAGGCAGCCCGATAGGTACGTACGGTCTGCCCGAAATGGGTACTAAATTCGTTCGGCAGATGCTTGTTGACACAAAGCCCAAGGGCTTTTCCGACCTTTTGCAGATATCCGGACTTTCACACGGCACGGACGTGTGGCTCGGCAACGCAAAGGATCTTATAGATCAGGGCATATGCACGATATCCGACGTTATCGGTACGCGTGACAGCATCATGACCTATCTGCTTTACAAGGGCGTTCCTCCGAAGGATGCGTTCCAGATAATGGAGGACACACGTAAGGGTAAAGCGCCCAAAACTTTCACGCCCGAGCGCATACAGATGTTAAAGGATCACAACGTCCCCGACTGGTACATCGAGAGCTGTCTTAAGATCAAGTACATGTTCCCGAAGGCGCACGCGGCGGCGTACGTTATGTCCTCCATCCGCCTTGCTTGGTACAAGATATACTATCCGCTTGAATTCTACGCGGCGTTCTTATCGGTCGCTCCCGGCGGCTTTGACGCGGAGATCGTAGGACGCGGTATGGGCGCGGTAAAGGCGTACATGGCGGAGATCGACAAAAAGGGTACGTCGGCAACAGCTAAGGAAAAGGAGACCTACGATATATTCCAGCTCGTTATCGAGTGTATGGCAAGAGGCTTCAAATTCTTGAAGGTCGACTGCCGTAAGAGCGCGGCGACCGCTTTCGTTCCCGAGGACGGAAAGATACGTATGCCATTCTCATCACTTCCGGGTCTGGGCGACACGGCGGCAGCGAATATTATAAAGGCACGCGACGAGGCGGAGTTCTCCTCTGTTGAGGAAATGGGACTCAGATGCGGACTATCCAAGTCGATACTCGAGCTCTTACGCAAAAACGGAGCTGTAGACGGGCTTCCCGAAACCGATCAGCTGTCACTTTTCGACATGACCCCGGTCACCTCCCCTAAAAAGGAGACGAAAAAGGAAGAGGTCAAACAAGAGATAAACGAAGCGTTTGTTGACGACACCGAATTTGAACAGCTCAGTCTGTTTTAATATGAAGGACAGGAGCAGTTGTCGGCGAATATAAAAGGAGTTATCTATGGATAAAAAGGAATCTGCTAAGAAAGCATTTAAGATAATTGGGAAGATAGTATTAACAGCATTTGTTCTGCTTGTCAGTTTATATCTTGGCATCTTCATTATGTTTATAGGTGTATTTTCGATGCTCCCCGATGTATTGGTCGTTTTGGCGGCATTACTCTTTCCCGGGCTTTGCATCCCTTTGATTTTTTCAAAAACAGATTGAGGGTATTTGCCATTTGGGGCATAGTGTTTATTGTGATTATCGGAAGCTTCGCAGGTATTTTAGGCTGGCGAGCTTACAATGAGAGTCTTATTATTGACACATCACCAAACATAAACACACACGAATATCTTCCCTTTGACGAAAACTCGAAGATAGCAACGCTTGAAAAAGAAGCAAGTCTGAAATTCCAAATAAGCGACGATCTTCCTGTGTTGGACGGCGCGGCTGCAGTATTCCCTGTCTACTCGGCGTTTATAAACGCGGTATATCCTGATACGGTAAAACTTTATGACGATGTTTTCGATTACAACAACACGGTTACAGGATACAAGCGTCTCGCCGAAAAAAGCACCGATATTTTCTTCGGCGCACAGCCTTCAAAAGAGCAGGTAGATTACGCCGCAAAAAACGGCACAGAATTTGTGTACACTCTCATAGGAAGCGACGCGTTTGTCTTCTTCGTACACAAGAATAATCCGATAGACAATCTCACCACCGAGCAAATAAAAAAGATATACTCGGGTGAAATCACGAATTGGAAAGAACTTGGCGGAAAGGATGAGCTTATTGCAGCGTTCCAACGCAACGAGGGCAGCGGAAGCCAAAGTATGCTCATCAGATTTATGGACGGTACGCCGATAATGGAACCTCCGACAGAGCAGCGAAACGACCTGATGTCCGGCATCATCGAGGATGTTGCCAGATACAAGAGCAAGTCGGGCTCGATCGGATTTTCGTTCAGATACTATGTCGAGGGCATCATTAAAAATCCCGATATCAAGCTGTTAAGCATCGACGGCATTGCACCCACGATTGAAAACATCAAAAGTAAAGCCTACCCGATAACCGCGCCACTGTACGCGGTCACATACAAGGACAATCACAACAAAAATGTTGCAAGACTTCTTGAATGGGTACTCTCAGACGAGGGACAGGAGCTTATTGAAAAGACAGGATACGTTAGTGTGAAATAAGTAACGCGCAATATGCAAACTTGAGGGGTAAGGTGGATTGCACCTTACCCCTCAAGCATTATGCTCTAAAAAAGCCTTACAGTCTCCTAATCTTGATTCTCAAGAAATTTTTTGCGTATTTCTTCGCTGTAAGTATAGTCGGTATATGACATCTTACCTGCCGCCATACGCTCAAATTCTGTACTATAGTCACCGTGAAGCCAAAAGTTCATATCACGTTCAACAGCATCTGCCTTCGCTTCTGATCGTTGGCGTTTGAAATAGGCATCTCTTTCGGCTTTTTCTCTTTCTTGATCCTCGACAATTCTATCTGTGCGTTCTTTATCTTCCAGCCATTTTAGATGTTCATTCAGTATTTTTCTGAGCTTTGCGCCGTCAGGATCGCCCGCTTCTTCGAGTTTTTTGATGTACCTTTCCGCATCATATCTTGTATATCCAAAACTCAAATTGTCCCAATCGTGAATTGCAGCGTACATAACATTAAACATCATTTTACGGTTTTTACAATCAATCGCCCTCTGACCGGCAGCTTTGTCTTTTTGATTTAAAGTATATAGGAAATAACAAGCTTCACCGATCTGTTCTTCACAATCGTTTTTTTCTCCGTTTTTAACTTCCTCGCATAGAAAAATATAGGTAAAAGCGTGTGTTGCTTTTGCATTTCGGAAGTATGGTGCTTTATATGTTTTTTCGATCTCGCTCTGATGAGTATCAATGTCGTGCTTTTCTCTCTTGGCAAGTTCAAGCGCAAGAAGAGCACTTTCAACATCAGTTTCCTTGCTCAGCAAGTCGAGTATAAGATCCTTGTACGGATGATCGCCTGCTTGCTTATTACCTGCAAATTTATCAATCCAGCTTGCGTGAATTGTTTTTTCGGGGAGCTTCAAAACCTTTTCGAGGTTTTCTTCTCCATAAATGCGCGAGAGAAGCGCAAGCAGCAATCTCGAATCATAATTGCAATACTCAGCGGAAATACCGCTGTCCATCTCTTTACGCTTTTGGTAGGAGGTTGTGGCGGAAAGGTCTTTTTTGATTTTGTTGATTTGAACGTCAATCAATCTGTCAAGAGACTCAGATAATTTGTCGGATTTTTTTCCCGCTACTGCCTCTCCAAGCATAAAAATTCCAACGAGTAAAGCAACAACATAAACGATGGGTACCACCCAAAACACGAGAAAGAGCAGACCGAGATGCCGGTCAAAAAAATTATCCGCCCAGACCCAAACCTTTGGTGTCGACCAGACCAGCCAGACAATGCCCGCTATCCACACTAAAGCAAGTCTTAAAAAACCGGCGTTTTGTGCTTTTGCAAACTTTTCATGACGAGGTGCAAGGGTGCTTTCCGCAAGTTCATCAAATTCTTTATGGTAATGCTCATTTTCAAGAACTTTGCACTCTGTTTCAAGCTCGAGATACGCTTTATCCTCGAGTTTCTTTGCAAGCTCTGTATCGTGAAGCATTTGTTTGTACGAGGTGATCGGTTGTACTGCCGGATCATGCTTTTTTTGAGCGGATGCCAAAAAGGACAACTTGAGTCGATAAAATCTCTCATCAACATCAATTGGTTCAAGATTTGCTTTTTTGTGCCAATAAAGAGCCGTAATAAAATCATCAAGCTGCGCCGCCGCTTTTGCTGCGGAAATCAAATTTTTCTTGGTTGGCGATGTTTCAGCATGCACAATGGCATCATACATCTTAAGTTTTGGGTTTTTACACTCTAAAACCTTGTCATAAAGCCTTTGTGCATCTGTTTTTTTGCTCTCACGACTCTTGATGGAGTCGCAATCATCACATAAAACCGAATATGTGTGCGTATCGAAACGATCCTTTAATTTTTCTAAAAGTTCCGGTTTCATAGTATCATCTCCTCTATGTGCTTATAAGCATTGTTATAAAAAGTGCGCTAACCGAAGCCAGCGCACAAAAAACGCAAACTCCGATAGTCGCCAAACTAATTCAATATAACAAGCATTACTGCGTATATATCGATGGAATTTGCATTTTTATCAAATTCACGATATATACACAAAAGGGCATAATATCCCCTTGCGATTGTAATGCTGCTATTGTTATAAAATTAGTTTGGCTCATATATTGTACCACAGATACTCAAAAAAAGAAAGTCTTTTTGATAAAAATCAAGAATTATTCTTGACATTGACCTTGTTTTGTGGTATGGAGGGTCGTTTTTGGTTAAATGTATGTAATCCCGCAGAGCAGGGATACTGCCCTGCGGTGTTGTTTTCGGTGTTCAAGCTATCGTTCCCTGTCGTGGGATCGGTTCTTGGGTTTGGGTTGTCTGCCCTCTGCCTGCAACCTTCTGAGCTGGTCACGGACACTTTGCTTTTCGGGCGGTGCAT
>JAFUMW010000014.1 GCA_017482465.1 Clostridia bacterium | reverse complement strand
GCCGAGCGCCATAACATCCCCGCCTATTTTGACGATGCAACAAAAATGCTTGATACCGTAAAGCCTGACATTGTTTCGGTCTGCACACCGAATATGCTTCACAAGCCATACGTAAAAGCGGCGCTTGAATCAGGAGCGCATGTTATATGCGAAAAGCCGCTCGCGCTGACTTACGCTGATGCCAAGGAGCTTTTTGAGCTTGCAAGATCAAGGGGCGTTATGCTCTGCGCCGCGCAAAGTATGCGCTTTACCCCCGACAGACTGGCATGTAAGAAGCTGTGTGAAAGCGGTTATTTAGGCAACGCTTGCTATGGTGAGTTTTCACGTATACGCCATCGCGGCATTCCCGAATGGGGGGCGTTCCACATCAAAGAGATAAGCGGAGGCGGCGCGTTTGTAGATATCGGCGTACATATGCTCGACGCTCTCGTTTGGCTTATGGATAATCCAAAGATCGTATCGGTCACAGGAAATGCCGAAACACGTCTTGCTCACTTGGAAGACCGTGCGGCAAGCGATCTTAAAGCAAGCGGTGCGCTTGCGGGTAAAACATACTCCGCCGACACCTTTAATAAGAACGATTTCAACGTAGAAGACTTTGCATCCGGTTCGATCTTATTTGAGGGCGGCGTCCGCGTAAACTTCAAGGTCGCCTGGGCGGCAAATCTTCCCGATGAAACAAGTATCATTCTTTCAGGCGATCGTGCAGGTATACGTCTGCCCGAATTTGCGCTTTACGGAGACGCTGACAAGACAGACACTGATATCCGTCCCGAAGATTTCGTCGATAAGCGATTCAACGGTCTCGATTTTTCAGGTCACTATATGCTTTTTGAAAATATCGCCGAGCATCTTGCCGGAAAAGCCGAGCTTATCGTGCGCCCCGAGGAAACACTGACCGTAAGCGCACTTATCGACATGTTCTACCGCAGTGCGATTGAAAAGAGAGAGGTGTATTTCAATGAATACAAATAAGATCCGTGCCGCTGTGATCGGATTTGCACATATGCACGTAAACGAGGTCGCGCTGTACATACACAACGAGGATAACATGGAGCTTTGCGCTGTATCGGATACGATCCCTGCCACGCCCGAGCTTTCAAGCTCGCGTTACACACGTGCGTGGAACATAAACAACGTGCGCGAAAACTACTGTGACAATTTTTACGACGATTACAAAAAAATGCTTGATGCCGAAAAACCGGACATCGTGTTTATCCTGACCGAAACGGTAAACAAGCTTGAAGCAGTACGCGAGTGCGCCCGCAGAGGCATAAATGTCTGCGTTGAAAAGCCGCTTGCGATGAATCTTGAACAAGCGCTCGAGATCAAGCGTATACGCGACGAGAGCGGTATTGAGATAATGGTAAACTGGCCGCTTACATGGCGAGCATATCTGCATACTGTCAAAAATGTACTTGACTCCGGAAAGGTCGGAAAGCTTTTAAAGCTCAGATTTCTGCTCGGACACACAGGTCCGCTTGGCGTGGGTGCTTCTCACCGGGGAGTAAACGCCTCTGCCGACATTCTCACCGACGAAGAAAAAGCAAGTCTTTGGTGGTACAGAAAAAGCGAGGGCGGAGGTGCACTTCTCGACTTCTGCTGTTACGGCTGTATGCTGTGCGACTGGTACAACGATGAAAAGCCGAGATCGGTCAAGGCGGTGGGAGTGAATCTCGCTCACGGTTACACCGACATTTTCGATAACGGAATCGCTGTGGTCAGCTATGACAGCTCGGTCGCCGTGCTTGAGGGCACATGGAGCTCTTTAAGCAAAGCAGTACCGCCCGGACCTACGCTTTACTGCAGTGAGGGAGCGATCGAATGTGTACGCGAGGGCAACGCTGTTCGCGTAAAGGTATATGATATTTACGGAAACGAGCTTGAATGCGAAGAAGCAAAGCTCGGTCACGAGTATGACAACGGTGCGGCAATGTACGCTCACCACATAAAAACAAGCAAGCCGATACACCCGTCTCTCACGCTTGAAAGCAACATAAGAATAATGGCAATGCTCGACGCTCTCGTGCGTTCAGCAGAAAGCTCGGACGGCTGTGAGGCGGTAAGGCTATGACCACGCTCATATGCAGTGTCACACGCTCATCCTTTCACGACGGTCCGGGACTTCGGAGCGTAGTCTATTTCAAGGGTTGTCCTCTTAAATGTGCGTGGTGCCACAATCCCGAGTGCATAAGCTTTGAACAAGAGGAGCTTCACCATCCCGAAAAATGTATCGGCTGCGGCAGATGCAAAGACGGTTGCTTTTCGGGCGCTAAAGAGCTCTGCGGACGAGAAGTAAGTCCACAGGATCTGTTGAGCGAGCTCTTGCTTGACAAGCCTTACTTCGGCACAGACGGCGGTGTAACGCTTTCGGGCGGCGAACCGCTTGCACACGCAAAGTACATAAAAAAGCTGTTGCCCTTACTTGAAAACGAGGATATAGGGTGTGCCATAGAAACCTCGCTTGTTTACTTCGATGCCGATATACTTTCACGTATGAAATGCGTTATGGCCGATCTTAAGATATGGGACAGCGATATTCATGAAAGGTACACCGGGATCAAAAACGACGGCATTAAAAAGAACTTTCAAAAGCTTGACAAGCTCGGTATACCGATAATCGCGCGTACACCCGTGATTCCCGGTGTAGATCAGCAGATAGACAAAATATCAGAATTTTTACACACACTTAGCAATGTAAAAAAATATGAGTTACTAAAATATCATCCGCTTGGAGCGGACAAGTACGCGTCACTCGGAAAAACCGCGTGCGACTTCGGCGTGCTTGATGAAAACTACTTTAAGGAGATGCAGAAATATGCCTTTGACATACGCTGACAGATTAAACGTCATGCGTGATACAAAAATACGCCACACGCTTGAAAAGCGCACACAGAACGGATATACTGATATCGACGATTTCGGCACGGTTCCCGTACCTGATGACTACAGAGTTTTACCGTGGTATAACAGCGAAAACGGCAGCTTTTACGGTTTTGACGGCATGAGCGAGAACTTCTGTCTGATACTTGACGCCCATCCGGCGTATGTCGATCCCATGGAAATGCTGTGCGGACGTTGGCGCGATATGCTCGTTAACTACCGCGGAGATGTACATTACGCACCCGACAGACTGAAAAACGACCCGATGATGCAGAAGCTCTGGGCATCCGCCACAGGTCAGTGGAGCAAGCGCTGGGACGAAAAGCGTTTTCCATACGACGATCTCAAGCCTCTTCAGGCTAAATACAATATCCAGACCGGCATCGACGGCGATGCTCATTTTGCTTGCGACTACAGGATAGGCTTTGAGCTCGGCTTCGGCGGTTTACTTGAAAAGGTAAGAAAATACCGCGAGATAAACTCTGACAAACATGATTTTTATGACGCCGAGGAAAAATGTCTGCTCGCGATCATAAGATTTGTAGATAAGCACATAGAAAAGATAAAAGAGCTCTTAATTACCGAAACGCGTCCCGAGATAAGAGAAAGCCTTGAAAAGATGCTTAAGGTTAATGAAAAGATACGTCTGGGCGCACCCGAAAGCTTCCATGAAGCGATCCAATGGTCGGTATATTTCAACTGTGTATCGCGTATATACACACGCGACGGTGCAGGGTATCAGCTTGACACATTGCTTCTTCCATACTATGAGCGCGATATAAAAGCAGGTGTCCTTGATGATGAAACAGCAAAATTTCTTATTGCCAACCTGCTTCTTACAGACCCGCACTATTATCAGCTCTCGGGTGTTGATGAAAATGACAACGATCTTACAAACCATCTGTCATATCTCATACTCGACGCGGCTGACAGCATAAACATTGCCTGCAATCTTACAGTACGCGTACATCCAAACTGCGACAAGGCTTTCATGCGCCGCGCTGTAGGCTACCTGTTCAAGAACAAAAACGGCTGGCCGCGCTTTGCCTCGGATATCAACCTCTGTGCCGGCTACATGAAAAACGGTGTTGATAAGGCGACCGCGCGCGAGCGTATCGCTGTCGGCTGCAACTGGTGTGCGATTCCCGGACGCGAATTTCCGATGAACGACACGGTCAAGATCAATGTTGCCAAGGTGTTTGAGGTAGCTCTTGACGAGATGAGAGGTGAAGGAAGCTGTTCTACAGAGCGTTTACTCGAGCTCTTTGAAAAGCATCTGACGCTTGCCGCCGAGGTTACAGCTAAGGGTATAAACCTACACCTCGACCATCAGTGGGAGGTAACGCCCGAGCTTATAATGAATCTGATGTTCAATGGCTCGATCGAAAAGGGGCTTGACGCCTCGCAGTGTGCCGAACTTTACACTGTCGGCATCGACGGTGCCGGACTTGCTGTTGCCGCCGACTCTTTCGGTGCACTTTACGACCGGGTCGAAGTCCAGAAGCTGTTGTCATGGGACGAGGTTTTTTCGGCACTTGACGACAACTACACCTCAAGCGAAAATAAGCGAGTACAGGCTATACTCTCTTCAGCTGACAGATACTGCTCCGGTTCTTCAAGTGCAGATAAATGGGCAAAAAGGCTTACCGACCTGTTCGTTAGTGTTATCCGCAAAGAGTCGTCAAAAATGCCCGAGGGCAGACAGCTCGTCCCCGGTTGGTTCAGCTGGGCACGTACTATCGAGTACGGCTCGAATGTAGGCGCAACACCTAACGGCAGACGGGCAAAAGAACCTATCTCACACGGTGCTAATCCCCTGCCCGGCTTCAGACGCGACGGTGCTGTGAGCGCACAATCCCGGGGTATCGCCTCTGTACAGTGCGGATACGGCAACACAGCTCCGCTTCAGCTTGAGTTTGACCCATCGATAAGTGCTGAAAACGGTGGCATAGAGCGTGTGTGTGAGCTGATCGAAGCACACTTCAACGAAGGCGGAACGCTTATAAACATAAACATACTCGACACTGACAAGCTTATGGCGGCACACAAAGACCCTGACCTGTACCCCGATCTTGTCGTAAGAGTAACCGGCTTCACCGCGTACTTCGCCTCTCTTTCTCCGGCGTTCAGACAGCTTGTCATTGACAGATTCTTAAGTGAAAAAGTATAATATATAAACTAAAACGGAGATGTAACATGAAAAAAACGATATCACTGATCTTAGCGATCATAATACTTATATGTTCCGCTATGCCGATATCCGCAAACATTCTTGCAGGTGACGCTGACTCAAACGGAAGTGTAGACACCGCGGACTCGGTCGTTCTCAGCCGTTATCTTGCAAACTGGAGCGGATATTCAGCGATCATAAATCTCGCAAACTGCGTACTCGATACAATAGAAGAGGTGAGCTCAAGCGACAGCGTGATACTTGCACGCCACCTTGCAAAATGGAGCGGATATATGACACTTCCTGTTGACATAAAGTATAAGACCCCGTACGAGCTCGGTATACCCGCGCTCGAAAAATACAGCACCGGCACACGTTCGAGATGCGCGCAGGACATCGCTTATTTTAACGGAAAGCTTTATGTAGGAAACGGCGATGCAAGCGCAAATGTCGGTCCTATCACGATCTACGCTTACGACCCGGAAAAAGATTCTTGGAGTGCAAGCGGCACTGTCGCCGACGAGGAGGTCTCCCGTTTCAGAGTGATCGGCGGCAAGCTTGTCACGACAGGTGTTGACCCGACCGAGGGTTGGGAGTACGGCAACTATTACAGCTTAAATGAATCGACCGGCGGCTGGGACAAGATACGCACCATCCCCAACGCCATTCACAATTTCGATATGCTTGAGCATGACGGGTTGATCTTCGCGGGCATCGCAGTCTCTCCCGGAAACGGATATCCGATAGCGGTATCAAGCGACGGCGGAAAAAGCTTTAAACAGGTAGACATGATCAAGGACGGAGCTTTACGCGACATATCCGAAAGGCAGATCATAAGAGTCTACGAGCTTTTCCTGTTAAACGACACCGTGTATGCGCTGTTCAGATATCAGAGCACCACCGCAGTGACCGTGGAGCTGTACAGATATGAGGACGGCAGATTCGTATATGACAACTACTGGGGCTCGAAAATAGACGCTCCCTCTCACATCAAATACATGGTCGGAGCTTCGGCAGAGTTTAAGGGCAGGCTCTTCTTTACGACCGCGTACCTTTACGCGACAAGTGATATGAATGAGCTGACATGGTATGAAAAACTTGAAGGTACAATATGCGATCTCTGCGTTGCAAACGATAAGCTTTATGTACTGTCATACACAAAAAAAGATGATGGCAGCTACAGGATGACCGTTTATGAAAACACCGACGGCAGTGACGACGGATTTAATGAAGCATTTTATTTTGATTACAGCGCACCTGCGATCAGCTTTGACTACGGCAGCGAAGGCTTTTACTTCGGCGTGGGTGATATCAACAACATAAACGATAAAAACGGAATGGTATTAAAAGTAGAATATACTGAATAAAGGATCACGGCGTTTCTTACGAAGCGCCGTGATCCTTTTGCTTACGCTTTATATATTCCTTTGGCGGTACGCCGACCGTTTTTTTGAACACTGTTGAAAAATACAGCGGATCGGCAAAGCCCGACAAAAACGCAACATTTTTGATCGAGTCTATCCCTCTGTCAAAAAGTGCGACCGCGTACTTGATACGAAGCGTACGAAGATACTCTGTATAGCTTACGTTCATTTTCTTTTTGAATATGTGTGATACATACTTGGGATTGTACGAAAGCTCTGCGGAAAGATCGGCAAGCGAAAGCTCACAGTCAGAAAAATTCTCCTCGGTAAGCTCGATTATTCTGTTTATGAGATCATTCTGTGCTGCATTTCCCGCACTCAAGCGCGAAAAGGAATAAAGAAGCATGCTTTCCGCACAGAGATCGGTATTACTCTCACCCGCACGCGACAGGCTCTCGTGCCACAGCGGGATCATGCCGTCATAGCCCTCAAAGCTCCTGTTATTTTTGTTAATGCCAAAGCGTTTGAAAAGTATATCCGAGCGATTACCCGTGAAATCAATATACATATATCCGCACGGTGTGTCTGATACAACACACAAGCGTTCGCCCGAAAAAGCAAAGACCAGGCTTCCTGTATCAAACGCGACCATATCATTATCAATTTTAAAATAACCTCGCCCTTCCTTTACAAGTATCATACTGTTACCTGCAAGAACTCTGCCTGTCTTCATGACGTTTGGGTTTGATTCGTACACGAAGTTGTGTACCTCAAGCCCTTCTTTTGTTTCTGTGTACACGAATTTACATATATTTTTATTTCTCATACAACGCTCCGTTTGTAGTTGTTATTAAAAGTATACTCTACGCAAAACCAAAAATCAAGCACTTTCAAACTTTTTTTAATATATTAATGGAAATTTTCCATTGTAAACCCTTGTGAAAGTGCTATAATTAAGTAAACACACCATAGCGGAGGGCAATATGTATTACGCGCTTATAATCCTGTCTGTAATAATGTTCGGTGCAAATTTCGCACTGAAGGACGCATATCGGAAAATCATGGGAAGCAGTCTTAAGATTACACTGCAATACTCGTTTGTCGCCGGTATAGCGGGAATTGTGTTCATGATAATCGCAGGCGGCTTCAAGTTTGAGTTCACCTGGTTTACGTTTATATTTGCATTTTTCAACTCACTTAACGGTATTCTGTTTACATTTTGCTCGTTCAAGGCGCTTGGGGTTATAAATTTATCGCTTTATTCGGTCTTTTCGATGCTCGGCGGTATGGTGCTTCCCTTCGCATTCGGTATCATCTTTTACGGTGAGCCGCTTACGCTTGCAAAATCGGTCTGCTTTATCTTTATCGTCGTTGCAATTATTATTACGTATAAAAAGGGCAAGCAGAAAAAATCGAGTATAATATATTATGCCGGCGTGTTTATACTCAACGGTATGTCGGGCGTTTACTCAAAATTTTTCACCGAAGCACCGCTTGAAAAAACGAGTGCCGCAGGATATTCCACCTGGGTCGCGATATGGAGTCTTGCCACAACGGTGATTTTACTCTTGCTTTTCTCAAAGAAACTCGGAGCAACGCCCCATGAAACACCGAAAACTGTCGCGATCACCGTATGCTCGGGCGGACTTAACAAGATCGCCAACTACATACTCGTTCTCGCGCTTGCACACGTTGATTCCTCGGTGCAGTACCCTATGGTAACAGGCGGCGTTATGATAGTATCGACAATCGTATGCTTCCTTCAAAAGAACAGACCGTCAAACAGAGAGATACTTTCTGTAACAGTTGCTTTTATCGGTCTTCTCGCACTTTTTGCATTGCCGGTATAATTACGGATACACACTATAAATAAACTATTTTTTTGCCGTAACAAACGGCGGAAAGGAAATAATTATGAAAAGACTTAAAATCGGCGCTGTAGGCGGCTACAGAGGCGCACACCTCGCCAAGAACTTTATGCTCTTAAACTGCGATGTGGTAGCATTCTGCGATTTCCGCCCCGATCGCCTCGAGATGGGCAAGAATTACCTTAATGCCGATGTCGCGCTCTACGACGATTTCGACAAATTCCTTGAGCACGACATGGATGCGGTAATTCTCGGCAACTACTTCCATGAGCATACTGCTCTTGCTATCAAGTGCTTTGAGCGCGGTCTTCACGTTTTCAGTGAGTGCATCAGTAACGGCACAATGGCAGAGGGCGTTGAGCTTTTGCGTGCTCATGAAAAGAGCAACAGCATCTACTTCTTGGCTGAAAACTATCCGCAGATGGTCTTTAATCTCGAAATGCAGAAGGTATGCAAAAGCGGCACTCTCGGACGCATACTTTACGCCGAGGGCGAATACAACCATCCCAGTCCGGGCGGCGTAGTCAGCACTCTCAAGGCGCTTTCCTACTTCCCCGAGCATTGGCGCAACCACCTTCCGAGAACCTATTACGTAACCCATTCGCTCGGCCCGCTTATGCGTGCAACCGGTGCAACTCCCAAGCGTGTAAGCGCTTACTGCGTAGCTGAACCCGAGATCAGGGATATTCCGAGCGCGAGATGCGTCATCGACCGCACTGCTGTCATCACAACACAGAACGACGACGGCTCTGTATTCAATTTTACAGGCTGTACCACCTACGGCGCGCACCATAACGCCTACCGTATCTGCGGCACCGAAGGACAGATCGAAAACGTACGCGGCATGG
This sequence comes from Clostridia bacterium, assembly GCA_017482465.1. Taxonomy (GTDB): domain Bacteria; phylum Bacillota; class Clostridia; order Oscillospirales; family CAG-272; genus UBA4717. The sequence goes on along the minus strand of JAFUMW010000014.1, from coordinate 16,465 downwards.
GCGACAAGGTCTTATTGCGCTATAACGAATGGTCCAAGCCCGAGGGCATGGATGAGGTAAACTTTTACGATGCTGTATACAGCGAAGAGGATAAGAAGCTCACAAGCGTCAGCGGTCACGGCGGAGCAGACGTTATCACAGCGCGTATGTTTATTGACTGTATCAGAGAGGGCAGACAGCCCGAGCATCCCTTCGACATTCATTCGGCAGTAGCCATGTCATCAGTAGCGATACTCGGACATCGCTCGATGCTTAACGGCAACATTCCCTACGACATCCCCGATTTCCACAACGAGGACGAGCGCAAAAAGTATGAAAACGACCGTGAAACACCATTTTACGGCACAGACGGCTCAAAGCCGACTATCCCCAACGGCTCGGACCCCGATTATAAGCCTACCGAAACGCAGATGAAGCTTTACAGAGAGCTTGTAATGGAAGAAAAATAATAACAAAAGAAGCCTTCTCGCTTTTGTAAAGTGAGAAGGCTTCTTTTATTCACATAATGCCTCTGCCGCATCAAGCCAGAGCTTTGCACTTGCATCTGACGGCATACGCCAATCTCCGCGAGGTGAGAAGGAGATACAAGTCACCTTGACTCCGTCGGGCTGACAGCTTCTCTTGAACTGTTGGGTAAAGAAGCGTCTGTAGAAATTCTTCAGCCATTTGAGGAGCGTTTTGTTATCGTACACTCCCTTGAACGCGCGCTTTGCAAGCTCGTATATCTTTTCCGGCTCAAAGCCGTAGCGGATGATATAGTAAAGATAGAAATCGTGAAGCTCATACGGTCCGACGATATTCTCGGTCTCCTGCGATATAGCACCGCTCTTATCGGGCGGCAAAAGCTCGGGGCTTATAGGAGTGCTTAAAATATCCGCAAGCACATCACCTGCCGATGCAAAAGCTCCATGACTTACAAGACTTCCAATTACGGCACTGATAAGTGTTTTGGGTATGCCTGCGTTAACGCTGTACATGCTCATATGATCGGCGTTGTAGGTACACCAGCCGAGCGCAAGCTCGGAAAGGTCTCCCGTTCCGACAACAAGCCCAGCAACCCTTCCGGCGTAGTCCATAAGCACCTGTGTGCGCTCACGTGCCTGTGCGTTCTCGTAGGTAAGATCAAGCGTATCGGGATCATGTCCTATATCCTTAAAATGAGCGAGAACAGCGTCCTTTATATTTATCTCTCTTATGCTTACTCCAAGCGTTTTCATAAGCTTAACAGCGTTATTATAGGTGCGTCCCGATGTGCCAAAGCACGGAAGCGTGATACCGTGTACGTCTGCGGGCTTCTTTCCCATACGCTTTACAGCTTCAAGCGAGACGAGCAAAGCAAGCGTGGAATCAAGTCCGCCCGACACTCCTACGATCGGAACGGTGTTTGTAAGCTCGAGACGGCGCATGAGAGCTGTGACCTGCATATCAAAGATATCTCTGCAGTATTCATCCTTGTTGTCGCAATCCAGAAAAGGAGAAGGCGACACATGAATAAGCTCACCGTCGGACTCTGCATTGATACCGCTTATATTAACGTAACGCGAGAGCTGATATCTTCCGTAAAGGGTGGTCGAATCCTTAAATACGGTCGTTCTTATCCTGTCAGCATTTATTCTGCCGAGATCAAGATCGGCAGAAAGGATATAGTCGCTGGAAAGCTTGTCCTTATTTTCCGCAATAAGCGTTCCGTCAAGCGCAAACACCGTATGTCCTGAAAAAACAAGGTCGGTCGTTGACTCATAATAGCCCGACGATGTATAAACGTATGCCGAGCAGCATTTTGAGGACTGATCAAGCACAAGCGCGCGTCTGTATGAGCGCTTGTTTACAGTTTCGTTGCTTGCTGAAAGATTAAGTATTATCTGCGCTCCGCTGAGTGCCAAGAATGAGCTCGGAGGAAGCGGTGTCCACAAGTCCTCGCAGATTTCTATGCCAAAAGTGATACCCCTACCGAACTCAAAAATGATATCTCGTCCGACGGGGATAACGTAGTCCCCGGCAAGACCTAACTCACAAGATGATATGCTGTCGCAGTTTAAGTCCTTGGACGAGGAGAACCATCTTTTTTCGGAAAACTCGTTGTAGTTGGGCAAAAATGTCTTGGGAACGATACCGTGTACGCGGCCGCCTGATGTAACTATAGCAACATTGTAAAGCTGCCCTCGTATTTTAAGCGGAGCGCCGAATACGGCAACATTGCCGATGGACGCTGTTTCATTTACTATCCTGTCGATACCGCCGGCAACTGCATTTATAAGCGAATCCTGAAAAAAGAGGTCGCCGCAGGTGTAGCCTGTAAGCGCAAGCTCGGGAAACAGCACGACGGCGCCGTTTTCGGCATCGGCTTTTTTTGTGCAGTCGATGATCTGTGTGCAGTTAAAGTCAACATCCGCAAGCTTGAGCCTTGGGACCGCACTCGATATTCTGATTACGTCTTTCATATAATGATAACTCCTCGATCGGAAATTTCATGCGAAGTACTTGCTTTTATACAAAAAGCTTGGTATAATTACTGTAATGACAAAAGAAAGGTTCAGATAATGTCAAAGGTTAAATGGAAAGGCGGCGCGCTGATAGCGCCTTTGCCTGCCGTACTCGTTACAAGCGGAACGCTTGATAAGCCGAATGTTTTTACCGTCGCGTGGACGGGGATAATCAACACCCAGCCGCCGAAAACATATATTTCGGTACGTCCGTCACGGCTTTCTTACGAAAATATCAAAAAGCATGGCAAATTCGTTATAAATCTTGTCCGTTCAAGCGATGTGCGTGCCGCGGATTACTGCGGTGTACGCTCGGGCAGAGATACCGACAAATTTGCCGATACGGGCTTAAGCACCGTGCCCGGTCTTGAGCTTGCCGACACGCCTGTCATTGAGTCAAGTCCGCTGTCGCTTGAGTGCGTCATGACCGATGTTATACGCCTCGGTACGCACGACATGTTTTTAGCCGATATCGTAGCGACCGATGTTGATGCCGATCTGATCAATTCCGAGGGAAGGCTCAGGCTTGACAAGGCAAACCTGCTTGCATACTCTCACGGCGAATACTTTGAGCTTGGAAAAAAGCTCGGCTCATTCGGCTATTCGGTCAGAAAAAAACGCAAGGGCAAAAAATATCATAATAAGAAAAAGTAATTTTCTTCCCCAAGACCGATCACGGTCTTGGGGATTTTTTTAATTTGTGCTTCTTTCCGCAAGTATTTCTCTGTAGCCGCGGTAGAAGCTCTCAAATCTACCCTCGTCGAGCGCAAGACGGATCTGTTCCATAAGCTCATTGTAAAAATAAAGATTGTGAAGCACGGCAAGACGCATACCAAGCGTTTCCTTCGCCTTAAACAGATGACGGATATACGAGCGCGAATAGTGCTTGCACGCAGGACATCCGCAGTTTTCGTCTATCGGACGCGGGTCGGATATATACTTCTCGTTAAGAAGATTCATCTTACCGTGCCATGTGAAGATATTGCCGTGACGCGCGTTGCGGCTGGGCATTACGCAGTCAAAGAAATCAACTCCGCGGTGAACCGCCTCAAGTATGTTCACCGGTGTGCCTACACCCATAAGATAGCGCGGTTTGTTTTTAGGCATATACGGTTCGACAACGTCTATGGTCTCGTACATCTCCTCTGCCGCCTCGCCTACCGCAAGACCGCCTATCGCGTATCCGGGCAGATCAAGCTCGGCTATTGCCTTCATGTGGTCTACACGCAGGTCAGCGTATGTGCTTCCCTGATTGATACCGAAAAGAAGCTGATTTTTATTGATTGTAGTCTCAAGAGTATTGAGTCTGTCAAGCTCGGCGCGGCATCTGTACAGCCATCGTGTCGTACGCTCACAGGATTTTTTCGTATAATTATACTCGGCGGGATTTTCAATACACTCGTCAAACGCCATCGCGATCGTTGACGCAAGATTCGACTGTATTCTCATGCTCTCCTCGGGTCCCATAAATATACGCTTGCCGTCTATATGAGAAGCAAATTTGACACCTTCTTCGGTTATTTTACGAAGCTGTGCGAGCGAAAAGACCTGAAATCCGCCACTGTCCGTAAGAACCGGTCTGTCCCAATTGAAGAATTTATGGATACCGCCCATCTTGTGTATAAGCTCATCGCCGGGACGCAGATGAAGATGATATGTGTTGGACAGCTCGACCTGACATCTTACGTCCTTTAAGTCCATGGTCGATATACCGCCCTTTATCGCGGCGCAAGTACCGACGTTCATAAATACAGGGGTCTGAATATCGCCGTGTACGGTATGGAATACACCGCGGCGAGCTCTTCCCTCTTCCTTCAGTATTGTAAACACTGTTATTTTTCTCCTATTATTTTCTTTTGTTTAAGTCACACACGCTTGAACTGGCGCTCGAAATCGTGCTTTGTAAGCTCAAATGCAACAGGGCGTCCATGAGGACAGAATTTGATTATATCAAGTGCAAGCACTCGCTCACATATCCATTTCAAATGCTCGGCGTCATGAATATGACCTATCTTTACCGCCGCCTTGCAGGATGCCTGGAAAAGAGCTTTCTCGTATATGATATCCCGTGACACGGTAACATTTCCCGTACCGTCCGCAAGTCTGCCCGCTATTGTCTGTATCATCGGAACAACTCCGTCAGAATCAAGCTCTATCGGCGTTTCGGTTATGCTTACGGTATTTCCGTATATCTCAAACTCAAATCCTGTCTGCTTGAGCTCGTCCGCGTATTCGCTTATCGCCACAGCTTCCGCGTCGGTCATGACAACATCGATCGGCACAAGAAGCATCTGCGATATTACCTTTTTCTTTTTAAGATTATTCTTTAACTGTTCAAAAATTATGCGCTCGTGAGCCGCGTGCTTGTCGATTATAAGCACGCTGTCACCTGTTTCAACGAACACATACGAGTAAAACGCCTCGCCTATTATCCTGTATTCTGGCACAATGTACTCAGGCTCGCCGTCAGCAATTTCGCTTTTCGGCGCGGATACGGCTGACTTTGGCTCGGGCTCATGTCTTGTAACAGGTTGAGAGCTTGGCACAAACGGAGCTTCAAACGGTGCGGGCGGTTCATTCTCTGTCAAAGAGGACACGTCCGCTTTTGGTTCATCATGTACGGCCGCATCACATTTGTGCGGCGTTACAGGCGCTGAATATTCAGCACGCTCAAAATTCGGCTCTGGACTCCTGTATCCGCTCGGTACGGCACTTTCGTTTTGCATCGGCGATACAACAGGCGTACTTTCGGGACGCCTGTACTCGGGTATAGGTGTACGCGCGGCAAACTCAAGCTGTTCCGTTTTTTCGCGCTTGCCGTCGCTGACGGGTATAAAGGAGTTAAGGCGCTTCATATAATCGGCGGCGCTTATCCTGTCTCCTTTGGGATTTATATTGAATTCGGGTCGCTGTATCTTGCTTTCAAGCGCTTGTCTGACGGTTGAATATACCGCTTCGAACACAAGCTTTTCATTAGAAAATTTGACCTCAAGCTTCGCAGGGTGAACATTCACGTCCACAAGCGCGGGATTTATGTCTATATTCAGTATGGCACATGGGAATTTATCCGACGGAATAAACGCCGAATATGCCTGTTCGAGTGCCGCTGAAACGGTCTTGCTTTTAATAAAACGGTGATTTATAAAGAAATTCTGGAAATTTCTGTTTGCTCTGATATTATCCGGCGCACCTACATATCCGAAAACATGAACACCGTCCGATCTGTTGTCTACAGGTATCAGCCGCTTAGCAAAATCGCGTCCGAAAAGCACATATATGACATTATAAAGCTTTGAATCTCCGCTTGTCATGAACTTCATGTTCCCGTCGATTATAAGCTTTATCGAGATGTCGGGGCGCGAGAGCGCTATCTTCTCTACATAAGCGCTGACCGCCATGGCCTCTGTGACGTCTTTTTTGAGGAATTTAAGTCTTGCCGGAACATTTTCAAACAGATTTTCTACGATGACCGTAGTTCCGTTTGCACAGCCCGCCTCGATTATCCCCTTGACGCTTCCCCCTTCGGATTCAAGGATATGTCCTACCTCACTGTCAGCTGTTTTTGACATTATCCTGAGCTTTGAGACAGACGCAATCGCCGCAAGTGCCTCACCTCTGAAGCCAAGCGTAAGAATAGAATCAAGATCTCCCGCATTATGTATCTTACTTGTCGCGTGTCGCTTAACGGCTATCGGGAGATCCTCTTTCGATATACCCTTTCCGTTATCGGTCACACGCATGAATGTGATACCGCCGCGCTTGATCTCGACCGTGATATCATCAGCACCCGCGTCTATTGAGTTTTCAAGCAGTTCCTTTATTACCGAAGCGGGTCTGTCCACGACCTCGCCCGCGGCTATAAGGTTAGCTACGCTGAAATCAAGTACATTGATTATTCCCATATTTTATTCCTTAATCAAATTTTTAAGTCTGAACAGCTCATTCATCGCTTCTATCGGAGATATCGTGTTAAGATCAATCTTCTTAAGCTCGTCAACGATCTCACCGCCGAGAACGTCGTCAAAGCTCATCATAAGCTCGTTATCTCCGACATCCGACTTCTTTGGCGCTACGGTTATAACGCCGCTTTCGATCTCGCGAAGCACCGCCTTTGCACGCTTTATCACGGTTTCGGGAACTCCGGCGAGCTTTGCGACCTCGATACCGTAGCTGTCGTCAGCCGCACCTCGCACGATCTTACGCAAAAATGTTATATCATCACCGCGTTTTTTGGTGGCGATATTATAATTGACGATACCGTCGTTCTCGTTTTCAAGCTCGGTAAGCTCATGATAGTGGGTAGCAAAAAGTGTTTTTGCGCCTATCTTATCCGAGGTATGCTCGGCAATCGCCTTAGCGATACTCATGCCGTCAAAGGTACTCGTTCCGCGTCCTATCTCATCGTATACGATAAGGCTCTTGCGCGTTGCGTTGGACAGAATATACGCCACCTCGTTCATTTCGAGCATAAATGTCGACTGTCCGGAAGCGAGATCGTCCGACGCACCGACACGTGTGAACACCTTGTCGATGATGCCTATACGTGCGCTTTTTGCGGGGACGAACGAGCCTATCTGCGTCATTATCGCGATAAGTGCCACCTGGCGCATATACGTGGATTTACCGGCCATGTTCGGGCCTGTTATAAGTGCCAGACGGTTTGAATGCGTGTCAAGCTCGGTGTCATTCGGGACAAAGTAGCTGTCCTTGACAAAGCGCTCGACCACAGGGTGTCTGCCGTCCTTTATCTTTATTTTGTCGCTCACGTCGACCTCCGGGCACACATAACCGTTTCGTGCCGCCACGTCGGCAAGCGAGATATAAACATCAAGTCTTGCAAGAAGCGAGCCCGCCGCCTGCAATCTTGCGAGGCTTGATGCAAGCTTGTCACAGACCGACATAAATATCTCATATTCAAGTGCGTTAAGCTTGTCTGCCGCTCCGAGAACGGTCGCCTCCATGTCCTTAAGCTCGTCTGTGATATAACGCTCACAGTTTGAAAGTGTCTGCTTGCGTATATATGTATCGGGTACAAATTCCTTTTGGGAATTTGTTACCTCTATATAGTATCCGAAGACCTTGTTATATCCTATCTTAAGATTTTTTATTCCTGTCAACTGTCTCTCACGTGACTCTATTTCATCCTTTAAGCTCTTTCCGCCGTCCTTTATGCTTCTCAAACGGTCGACCTCTTCGTTATAACCGTCACGTATGATACCGCCCTCTCTTACCGAAAAAGGCGCGTCGTCCGATACTGTCTCGGTGATAAGCGAATACAGATCCTCACAAGAGTCAAGGCTTTCGAATATCTTAAGTAATTCGGGTGAATCACAGTCAGCAAGCATACTCTTCACCTGCGGAAGTATCGCTATCGTCTTTGCTATACCGTTAAGATCCTTGCCGTTTGCGGTTCTGTACGCTATCTTTGTCGTCAGTCTTTCAAGGTCGAGCACGTCCTTTAAGTACTCTGAAAGCTCTTCCCTGAGAATAAAGCTGTCATAAAGCTCTCTCACTGCGGACTGGCGTGCAAGTATAGCCTTCTCATCAACAAGAGGCAGTTCTATCCATGTACGCAAAAGTCTTGCGCCCATGGCGGTGCGTGTACGATCCAGTACCCACAAAAGCGATCCGCGTTTTTCCTTTGTACGCATGGTCTCGATAAGCTCCAGGTTGCGGCGGGTATTGATGTCGATCTCCATGTACTGACCGTCACTGTACACCTCAAGAGCAGATATGTATGACACATCTATCTTCTGCGTTTCGTCGATATAATCAAGGAGAGCGCCAATAGCACAGATGACCGACTTGTCGCGTACACTGTTGGCAAAGGCGGTGTCCGGAAACTGCCGTGTGACACGAGAATACGCGTCGTCAAAGTCAAAGCGTCTGCTCTCGCCCGAGTTTACCGCCGCTCCGAAGCGCTCACGCACAAAGCCGGCAAGCGCACCAAGCTCCTTAAGCTCGAGATTGAATATTATCTCACTTGGAACATAGGTCGCCAGCTCGTTTATAAGGCGGTTGTTACGCTTATCGTTTTCAAATGCCGTCGCAGAGACAGCGCCTGTTGAGATATCGGCAAAAGCAACGCCGATGCTGTCGTTTTCGGGAGACATATAGACCGAGGCGAGATAGTTATTCTTCTGCTCGCTCAAAAGTCCCGATTCGACAAGCGTACCCGGTGTGATTATCCGAACGACATCACGGCGGACAAGTCCTTTTGCAAGAGACGGGTCTTCCATCTGCTCACATATAGCTACCTTGTATCCGCGCGAAACGAGCTTTCCTATATAGCCCTCCGCGCTGTGATAAGGCACTCCGCACATAGGCGCTCGCTCGGACTCGCCGCAGTCTCTTCCGGTCAACACAAGCTCAAGCTCGCGGGAAGCCACCTTTGCGTCGTCAAAGAATAGTTCGTAGAAATCTCCGAGACGGTAAAATATAAGGTAATCCTTATACTGATTTTTTATCTCGAAGTATTGCTGCATCATGGGAGTCATATCTATGACCGTTCCTTTTCAAAGATTAATTATCGTTGTTTTTGGACGCGCAGTTGGACGAGCAGCTTGAGCAGTCATGACTGCAGGGACGCTCGCCTGTGAGGAAGAACTGGATCTCCGAATTTACTTCGTTCATAAGCGCGTTTACCGCCTCGTTTGCGTCCATATATTCGACCATGACCGGGTTTTCGCTGATAAGCGTATACAGCTCGCTTATACGCTTATTTATTATGCCGATAAATTCCTCGTCACGTGTTTCTTTTTTATATTCCTCGGAAAGCGCTATCTGCTGTACGTTATATTCGGCCATAAGATTTTTGATCGCCGAGTCTGTTTCGTAAGCCGCCTTTGCAAGGTCAAGTCTTTTCATTCTGTCGTCAGCGCCGATCGCCTTTGCAAGTTCAGCGCATGCTTTGAGTATTTCTTTGTTCATGGTGTTGTTTCTCCTTTTAAGTTTGGAATTGGGGTTATTGTACCTGTTTTTGTTGTTAAAATTGTTTGTTACCCTTCCGGGGGAGTCGCTTTCTGTACGTACAGAAAGTGACCAAAGAACCGCGTAAGGTAAACCTCGCGGTTTCCCTTACGTATCCCTTCCCTTGGGACGAAATTTTAAGATAAGCACCGCCTGCGGCGGATACGCTTGTTGCTTAAAATTTTATGAAATGTTGGGGTATGGGTCAAAGACCTCAAATCTGAGCAGACTCCACGCGCGCCTTGCCTGTCCGTGCTACGGACCCGAAGATGTTGAAGGTCTCGGCTCGCTCGATAAGTATGTCTACGATCTCGCCTGTAAGATCGACGTCGCTTGCAAAATGGACAAGTCTGCCCGACTCGCATCTGCCCGTGTACATGCCTGTGTCATTCTTGCTTATGCCCTCAACAAGCACCCGGCGTGTCGTTCCGACAAGAGTTTGATTTATCTCATTAGATATTGCGTGCTGCAACTCAAGCAATCTCGAGAAGCGCTCAGACTGAATATCGGCGGGTATCTGATCCTCCATCTGTGCCGCAGGCGTTCCGCGTCGGGGAGAATAGATAAACGAATATATGTTATCGTAACGTACACGCGACAGGATATCAAGTGTGTCGGCAAAATCCTCTTCGGTCTCACCGGGAAAACCGACGATGATATCGGTCGTAAGTGCGATATCCGGTATCTTTGTTTTCATATAGTCGATAAGCTCAAGATAGGACTCACGCGTATACCTGCGGTTCATAGCCTTGAGTACCGCGTTCGAGCCCGACTGAAGCGGCAGGTGAAACTGACGCGCGATCTTCTTATTTGCCGCGATGGTGTCAACAAGCTTTTTTGACGCATCCTTGGGGTGGCTTGTCATAAAGCGGACGATAAAGTCGCCCTCTATCGCACATATATCGGCAAGCAGATCCGAAAAATCATAGTCGTAACCGAGATCCTTGCCGTACGAGTTAACATTCTGTCCTAAAAGCGTTATCTCCTTGTATCCCTGCGATACAAGTTCGCGAGCTTCGTTCAAAACGTCCTCGCGCAAACGGCTTCTTTCTCTGCCTCTTACGTACGGTACTACACAATAAGTACAGAAATTATTGCATCCGTACATTATGCTCAGCCACGCCTTGAAGTTGCTTGCGCGCTTTACCGGCAGACCCTCGGCAAGTGTTCCGAGTGTTTCCTCGACTATAAAGAATCTTCCCGCGCTTCCGTGTGCTCTGTACAACAGCTCCGGAAAACGGTATATCTCACCCGTGCCGAAAAGAAAGTCGACATACGGATATCTGTTTTTGATATCATTAAGCCTGTGCTCTTGCGAGACCATGCATCCGCATATTCCGATTATAAGCTCGGGCTTTGCCGCTTTAAGGTGCTTGAACTGTCCTGTTATCGACAGTGCTTTGAGCTCGGCATGCTCTCTTATCGCGCAGGTGTTGACAAGGATAAGATCTGCCTGTGACTCTTGGTCTGTTATCTCGTAGCCCATTGCCTCCGCCATACCTGCGAGCCTTTCACTGTCCGCCTCATTCTGCTGACATCCGAAGGTACGAACGAGCGCATACAGGTGCTTACCCTCTTTTTCTATTATTGCACGTACGCGCGACATGTACTCGTGCTGGAGTGCAACCTCTTCTTTTGTTACAATTTTTGTTTCTCTGCTCATATCATTTTCATCCGTTATACGGCGTGAACGCACCGTTTTCAAGCGCGTCGGTAAGTATTATATCGCCGTTATTTTTTATAAGTACCGCTTCAAAATCGTATACATTTTCATTGTACAGTCCGAGTGCCGCCTCGCTTCCTAAAACAAAAAGAGCTGTTGAAAGCGCGTCCGCGAGCGCACCGTTATCACATATCACCGCGGCGCTTGCAAGATCGCTTTCGCTCGGTCTGCCTGTGTCCGGGTCGATTATATGATGATATATCACACCGTCGATCTCCTTGTAACGCTCGTATGCTCCAGACACTGCAATAAAGCCTTTATCAAGCTTTACCGTGCCCACTATCGCATCTGTATCAAACGGAGATTTTATGGCTATGTTCCACTTTGCGCCGTCAAGCTTACTGCCGACAGTTCCGATATTGCCTCCAAATGAGACCGTGCCGGTATATCCGAGGCTTGCCAGGTGTTCTGCAAGCACCTGTGCCGCATATCCCTTTCCGATACCCCCAAGATCAACGCCTGCCTCCCCATCAAGCTTTGATATGCAGTTGCCATCAAGCACAAACTTGTCAGCACCCACATGAGCAAGCGCATGAGTCAGGGCTTCATCATTTGGCGGATCAAAGCTTTCATCGGTCACATCCCACAAAGCACATACAGGCTCGAGCGTTATATCAAACGCGCCGTACGTTTTCTCTGTCACATCAAAAGCAAGCCTTATCAACTCAGCTGAGTTTGTTGCGTCGACAGGCTCTCCCTGTGACGCATTAAGTATTGATATCTCACTGTCAGCGACCGTTTTTGACAGCTTGTTCTCGACAGTCTTTACTATGGTCTCACATTCCTTAAATATGCTTTCATCGACCTCGTCATTAAGTCTTATATCTATCACCGTGTCCATGGCGAATATGCTATAGCTCGAATATGTCACGGCATCGACAAAGTCGTAAGAACTGCACGCTGTCAGCGCAAGCATCGCTATCGACAGAATTATTGCTGTTATCTTCCGCATTTATTATCCTTTCGGTCAAAAGTGTACACGCTTAAGTCTGCGTACACAGAATTCGGACAAAGCGCCCGTGAATATTCCCGTTATTACCGCTGTGACAAGATAGAGAGGCAACAGCCTTAAAACAGATATGTCTGTGAGCATAATGCATGCCGCGATCAGCTGACCTGTCATATGCATCGCCGCCGCACCGACAGATACGCCTATAAGCGATATCCTGCCGCCGATAGCAAGCTTTGCAAAAACGGTAAACGCGTACGCAAGCAATGCTCCGCATAGTGAAAACAAAAACGTCGTAGGCGAGCCGAACAAAAGCGACATCACGCATACCCGTAAAAACGAGACCGCCGCACCTGCTCTAAGCGACACTGTATATGCCGTAACGGTCACAGCGATGTTTGCAAGTCCGAGCTTGGTGCCCGGCACAGGCATAAGCGAGTTTATCCCGCTGACAGCCTCAAGGTAGGAGAGCACTATCGCAAGCGCCGCAAGCGCAGCTGACAGCGATATCGCTTTATTAACCGACAATGCCGTCTGCTTCATATGTGCTCCTTTCGCCGCTGTTTATCCCTATGATAAGTTTTGCCGGGAGACATACTACAGACTCTCCCGTAAGCTTTATCTCACCGTTTTTTTCGCACAATCTATCCGGGCAGTCCGCACTTATTACACGAACGGCTCTGTTTTTACATTCGACACGCAGTGATATCCCGTTTGAGACCACGTCGACCACCGTGTCCTCTGCAAGCGGATACTCGGTGATCTCGCCGTCATGCTTTATGTAAAAGCTTTCACTCTCACCCGTGGGTACAAGCAGGCAGAAGGCGGCTATCACGATTGCCGTTGCCAGCACTGCCGCTATAATGGCGATATCCCATGCTTTGATATATCCCTTCAGCATGATCTTATCGCTATACCGGCAAGGCCTATCGTATTTGCCTTTACCGCTCTTGCAAGTATTCTTACGGCAACAACATCATCACAATCGCTCCCCAAATCGGTTCCGAGGATTATTTTTCTCATGACTGTACCTCATTTTTCAAGCATCATGCTGACAAAAAGTCAACTTAAGGCATTATAATAATTTATTATATCATATAATAAAGAATATTACAAGATTTTTGTCAAAAAAAATAAAAAGCCTTCACATGATACGCACCTCCAAAAGTGTCTGACTTTTGAGGTTAACTTCAACATGAAGGCTTTTGTGTTTTAATTTATTCTATCCTTTACAGCGCAGATGCTTATCTCCCATGCGGGAAGACAGCGCTTACGGCGGATATACAGCTTGTGCTCGGGCAAAAGTCTGTGAAGCTCAAGCGTAAGAGCGAATATATCCTCGTTTCTGTGGTAACCCGATACGAGCATGTCGGGCTTGCTTGCTTCTATAGTACGTACCGAGCCTTTTAAAGCTTCAAGCTCCGAGCCCTCGACATCATACTTTATAAAGTCGGTCTGTCTGCCGCATATGATATTATCAAGTGTTTCGGCATCTACCGGGACTTTCTTTGTGTCCCCGACAGACGCCGTATGACCGATAGTGCTGACCGAGGAATTACGGTTGCCGCCGCGGTCAAAATACAGCGTTGTTTTTTCACTCCAAGCGCACACATTATGCGCTTCTATATCACACTCGAGCATCTCTGCGGTACGCAAAAGCTTTGAAAAATTCTTGCGGTCGGGCTCAAGTGCGATTATCTGTCTGACTCCCGGTTCGATACCTGCCAAAAATGCGGCACTGTCGCCGTTATACGCTCCGAGATCGGCTGTGCGTGTCCATTTTTGCGTATCGAAAACCGTTTTATACACGTCAATGTCACTCTGAGTATGCTCAAGCAGATATTCGATCTTGCCGGTCAGCTTATATGCGAGCACATCGCAATATACCTCGCGTGAAAGTTCGTCAGCAAGCAACCCGTATGCCGCTTTGATCGCGTCAATATTTTTATCAAAGTAAGCACGGTCGAAAACACCCTCTCCAGCCACCGGAACATCGGGCAGATACAGCTCATATTCACTTGCAAGCCGTGCTATCGTGCCGACAACATCTTCCCTTTCGCTTCCGAATGAAACGAGTATTATAAAATCGTCGTATTTTTCCTTTATATCAGCAAGTGACAACACCTTTTTACCGTGAAAATACTGACCGCGCACAAAGCCGTCCGAGGCAAAAAAATCATCAACCGCGACACCGAAAGCGTCCAGCCGCTCAATGATCTTATCTGCGCCGTTTCCCATGCCGTACATAATTATCGGCTTTGACGCTTCCTTTAAATACTGCCACAGATCCTTGTCCGGCAGATCGCAGATCAACTGTGAAAGTGTCATTTTACGCTTTTCCTTTGCTTATTCTCCCAAAAAAATCCATGGCGTTGTTATAAAGTATGTCTCTTCGCACAGCATCGTCAATATCAAGCTTCATGAAGCGTTCAAGTTCACGTGCCGATGTTGTACACGGAAAGTCTGTTCCGAACATGATCTTTTTATGTCCGAGCTTTTCTATAAGGCGCTCAAAGATCTCCTTTTCGCTGTAGATGAACGAACTTGACGTGTCATAGTATATGTTCGGATTGCCCGCAAACGCATCGGCAACATCCCACGCACTCCATCCGCCGAAATGCGCGGCTACGATCACAAGCCCGGGACATGCGTTTATAACGCGGTCGAGCCTGCGAAGCTCCGAATATCTGTACTCTTCCCTGAAGTCTCCGACATGCAAAAATACCGGCACTTTTCTTTCCTCGCATGCCTTGTAAAGCGGCATCAGCTTGTCATCGTCTATATTGACGCGCTGTATGTCCGGGTGCACCTTCATACCCGAAAGTCCGAGCGAGGTAACTCGATCTATCTCTGCGCCGAAGTCTCCAAAGTCCTGATGCATTGCCGCAAAGCCGTAGGTACAAAGTCCCTTATCGCGTCCTCTCCTTACGCACTCTGCCACATAGTCGTTTACCTTTTCGACCTGATGTGCGTTTGTTGCAGTGCCGAGCATGACAAATCCCTCAGCTCCCGCCTCGACAGAGGTACGCTCAAGCTCCGCGTATGTTCCGCCGCACTCACATTCAAACTCATAAAACTTATTAAGTGCGGCAACCGCCTTGTCTGCTATTGCGTCGGGGTATATATGTGTATGAAAATCAAATAAGCGGTATTTATCCATTTTTTCACATCCTGCAGATACAAATTCGGAGAACCCCTTGCCCGGGGTTCTCCTTGATCTTATTTCTTAGGGCAAAATTCATTGTAGATCGCTCTGAGAGCAGTCTCAAAGTCATCCTCGGTGATACCGATAATGATACTGAGCTCGCTTGAACCCTGGTCGATCATCTTTATGTTTACATCAGCATCCGAGATCGCATTGAATACTCTTGACGCTGTACCCTTTGCCTCGACCATTCCGCGGCCGACAATCGCGATAAGCGCGATGCCGTCCTCAACGGTCATGCTGTCGGGTGTTACAGCCTTGAATATGCCGTTTAATACCTTATCCTTGTTTTTATGGAGCTCGCTTGTCGAAACGACTACAGACATCGTGTCGATACCCGAGGGGAGATGCTCAAAGCATACCTCATTCTGTTCAAACACCTCAAGAACACGTCTGCCGAAGCCAATCTCGGCATTCATCATGTCCTTTTCGACGGTCAGAGTCGAGAAGCCTTTCTTACCAGCGATACCGGTGATAACACCATGTCCGTCATCCTTGCTTGAGCTCGCAACTATCATCGTTCCCTTTGCGCTCGGATTGTTGGTGTTACGGATATTTATCGGAATACCTGCAAATCTTACGGGGAATATAGCGTCCTCATGGAGAACGGTCGCGCCCATATAGGAAAGCTCGCGAAGCTCTCTGTATGTGATAGTGCCGATGATATCGGGGTCGTCGATAATTCTCGGGTCAGCCATTAAAAAGCCGTCCACGTCGGTCCAGTTTTCGTAAACATCCGCACCTGCCGCACGTGCAACTATAGAACCGGTGATGTCCGAGCCGCCGCGTGAGAAGGTCTTGATCGTATCGTTGGGCATAGAGCCGTAAAATCCCGGGATCACGGCAAATTCGTGGCGTTTGAGCTCATCGGCAAGCAAGAGATTGGTGCGATCGGAGTCGAGCGTACCGTTCTCCTTGAAATATATAAACTCGGCAGGGTCGATAAAATCAAAGTCTAAATACTTTGCAAGTATCTTGCCGTTAAGGTATTCGCCGCGGCTTGCGGCATAGTCCTTACCCGCCTTGTGTGTAAACGCGTTCTTGATGATCTCAAACTCTTTTTCAAGAGAAAGATCTATTCCGAGAGTTTCAATGATCTCATTATATCTTTTTTCAATAAAGCCGAAATACTCGTC
>JAFUMW010000092.1 GCA_017482465.1 Clostridia bacterium | reverse complement strand
GTGATAATACTATTGTAGGCCTTACAGTTCAGTATTGCACCTTCGACTATATCGGCGGTGCCGTTCAGGACAGATCGACTCTTTCCGGAACGGGACGTTTAGGTAACGCTGTCGAGGTATACGGCGCGGCTAAGGATTACACCATCCACCACTGCTACGCGCAGAACGTATACGACTGCTGTTGGACGGTACAGTATCAGTCCGACTCCAATGGCGTTGACGTATGGTTTGAAAACATCGAGATGTACAAAAACGTAGCCTGCTACTCAAACACAGGTCTTGAGGTATGGCTCAACAACCTCGCGAAGTTCGAGAATGACGCTACCTACGGCATCAAGAATATGAGTCTGCATGATAACTACACCTACTACAACGGCTACGGCTGGAGCTGGCAAAGGCCTAACAAGGACTCTAACATCTTCTACGGTGACCCTACCCTTAATCCGACAAACGTTTACGAAAACAACTCGGTAAACAACAACGTAGGTATGTTCGCAAGAAAATGGGTAAACTACCTGCGCTACCCCGGCGAAAGCTTCTACAATTTCAACAATAATATATACTTCCAGCACGAAAACCTCTACATAGGCGGTGTTCCCGAGAATGCAAACACTGCAGAGGGCAATCCGGGTACGGAAAAGCTCTTTGACAAGGCAACGCTCGACGCGCTCACCGCCAAGGGCTTTGAGCCGGGTACAAAGTACTACGCCGCCGACGCAGACTTCGCTATCCCCGAGTACGAGCCCGAGAATATAATGGTATTTGATGACGTTAAGAACCATTGGGGCTACACAAACATCGAGGCGGCTGTAATGCGCGGCTACATGAGCGGCATAAGCCAGCTTGAATTTGCACCGAACGCGTCGATGACACGTGCGATGCTCGCAACGGTACTCATGCGTATATACTACGAGGGCGGCGAGCTTGAGACCGCTCCCTACACCGATGTAAACAAGGACGCATGGTACATAAACGCTGTAAACTGGGCGTACACAAACGGTCTTGTTGACAAGAGCCTGACTAAATTCCGTCCCGATGAAGCGGCAACGCGCGAGGAGATGGCGGACATGCTCTACAGTCTTACACGCAAACAGCTCAAGACCAAGGATTACAGCGGCACTGCGCTTACATTCTCGGATGCTGCAAGCGTTACTCCCGAATACGCGGCAGGTATAGCCTTTGCTACGGACAACGGTATCATCGCAGGCTACACCGACGGCTCGGTCAAGCCGAAGAACACGGCAACACGCGCCGAGGTAACGACAATGATCCGCAGATATGTTGATAAGTTTGCAGGTGTTGAAGCCGACTACAGCAATATCGGCAATGAGACCGAAACGGTCGTATTCGATGCTGACGCGATCTCGGCAATGAGCGTTCCCACAAACGGCGACAAGCGTGTCGTTACCGAATACGGACGAAATCTCTTGAAGCTTCTTCCCGCAAGCGAAATGCATGATCAGCCCAAGATCAGGATATACGAAAGATTTGCCAATATCGACTTTTCGGATTATCCCTACGCCAAGATCAAGTACAAAACAACAAACGCAGGACCTAAGGTGGGAATACATTACATCAAGGGTGTCAGCGGTACATGGTATGATTACAGCTCGGTTTCGGACGAATGGAACACCACAATAATCAGCGTATACGATTCGCTTGATTCCGCATCCATAGCTGCAAACAAGTCTGAAAACGGACAGCTTGTGTTCTCACCGTGGGGCGGCACAAGCACAAGACCTACGTACAATGTTGACGAATGTGCGATCGAGTACATCGCATTCTTCGCTACAAAGACAGAGGCCGAGGCTTTCAAGAGCGATTTTGAGGCAAACTCGGTCAACGTCACCTTCAAGGTCGGCAACAAGGCTTACGCTGTAATACCCGTAATAAAGGGTAACGCACTCGTATACCCCACAGAAGCACCCGAAAAAGTCGGCTACACATTTGACGGCTGGGATGTTGCCGAGGGCACGGTCATAACCGAGGATATGACGGTTAACGCGAAAATGACAAAAGTACCCGGCGCACCCGAGGCTTACTTTGACACCACAAACACCTCTCCCTCGCACAACGATACATGGAGTGAAATAAAGACCGAAGGCGGCAAGAGCTTCTACAGATTCTATTTCAACTACACGATCTCGGAGGACAACACCCGCGTAAATGTCGTATTTGGAAACGAGGACTACGACGCCTCTCTCGCACCTGTTGTCAAAATAGGCTACAGAGCGCACAACAGCTCCGACGCGATCGACTTCAACATAAGACCCATCTCCGGAACAAGACTTTGGGGTCCGCTTGTCAATTATGCGGCAAAGGATAAGTGGGTAGAGCAGATCATCGATCTTTCATCTGCAAACTGGACAGGCGGAGAGAATGTGGAAAGCGGGCTTTCCGCAAAGGAATACTTTGAAAAATATATCACAGGTCAGCTTTTAACCTTCGTCTTCAAGCCTTATAAGAGTCCCGGCATGACGATAAGCAAGGACGACTACTTTGATATCGGATACATCGCATTCTTCCCGAGCGTTGCTGATGCAGAGCTTTTCGACGGCGGCTTCGAGGCTCTCAATCCTGTCGGTTCCGAGGCTGTTGAACAAACAACAAGCTTTGCTCCGGGTGTAAGCAACGAAACGGTCGTAAAGGAAAGCACAACTGCGGTCGAGCATGACGGCTCTCCGGTATACTTTGACGTAAGCAATCTTACCGTAAGCTCATCCCAACTTAACATTTCGGAAAAGGAAGAAAACGGCATCAGGTATTTTAACGTCACTCCCAACCCCACAGCAACGGTGTCGGAGGACAACACCCGTATAAATGTGGTTTTCGGTGATTCGGTTGATTTTGACGTTGCACGCAACAAGATAGTCAAGATCGGCTACAGGGCGAAAAACGCATCAGATGCTATCGACTTCAACCCCCGTCCCACACAGACCACCAGACTATGGGGTCCGCTTGTAAAGTATGACGCAAAGGGAAAATGGGTCGAGCAGATCATCGACCTGTCAAAGCTTGAATGGACAGGCGGCGAAGGAGTTGCAAGCGGCCTTTCGTCAGAAGAGTATTTTGACAATTACTTTGTCGGCAAGCCCTACTCGTTCACATTAAAGCCTTACGGCAATTACGGTGTTACGATAAATAAGGACGACTATTTCGACCTTGCGTACATCGCATTCTTTGACGATCTTGATACCGCACAAAAGTATAAAGGAATATAATTATTGTAAGGAGTGAGCTTTATGAAAAAGCTCACTCCTTACAATATATACAAGCATATTTTTATTCCAAAAGCCAAAGAACCGACCGTATCGTATGCGGACTCCATCGGGTTTGCACAATTATGCTATTGTGTTTGCGTAATCGTATGAACCCGGCGTTATACATGGAAAAATCCCGATTTTTTATTTTTTGCATATTTACTTTTCTTTCGCTGTATGTTACAATCAAATTGTATTCTAAATACAGAAAGGAAAAAGCCATGAAAAAATTGTCAAGACTTCTTTCACTGTTTCTGGCACTGCTTATGATATTTTCGTCAGTGCCGATGCTCGTATCCGCCGACACCGTACAGGCGGATTTCCACATCCTAACAGCGCAGGATCTAACATTTAACCTTACAAAAGAAACGCTCACGATGACACAGGAAACAAGTGCGGCCGACGGCGACTATATCCATCTCGTAGCCGCTCCCGGCACTTACAAAAATCATCAGATCATGTTCAAGGTATTCAACGATGCGTTTGCGTCGCTTGATTATCCTTATATAGTAATAAACTACCGTACAAATTCGCAAAGCGCAAAGGTGTCGGTAGGTCAGGTCAACGCCATGGGCGAAAACTGGATGAGCGGTGCGCTTGAGCAAAAGAGCAACGGCTCATGGAACAACATTTATGTAAACCTTAACGATATAAACGCAAACGGGACACCCAATCTTCCCACAGCAGACGAGCTCGGCGTTCAGGTCACCGTAAAGCCTTGGGGCTCACACGACAAAACTCTTAGCTCCGAGCAGTATTACGATGTACGCTATTTTGCCTACTTTAAGACCGAAGCCGAGGCAAAGGCGTTCGTTTTCGAGCCGGGCAAGGAGTACACTCCCGCGTATGACCCCGAATTTATCGAAAACCTTGCGTACAAGCCGGCAGACGATGCGCTCATCGAAAAATACATAGACGAGGCACTCGCTCTTACCGAGGAAATAAAGAACAGCCCGTCAAGCGTAAAATGGACGGGTACAGCCTACTACATCTCCCCCAAGGGTGATGACCGAAATGACGGTCTTACACCGCAGACTGCATGGAAAAGCGCGCTCAAGGCGTCAAACGCAGGCTTCTTGAAGGAGGGCGATGCCGTTTTATTCGAGCGCGGAGGAGCATACAGATACGAGGGTGCGTTCCAGACGATCAAGGGCGTTACATATTCGGCGTACGGCTCGGGCGCAAAGCCAAAGCTTATCGGCTCGCTCGACGCTTCCGCTCCTGCGTTTTGGGAGGAGACCGAATACAAAGACGTTTACAGATACACACGCAAGCTGACAGGCTCGACAAATGATGTCGGCATCATCATATTCGACATGGGACGCGCATGGGGCATCAAGCTTGCTCCCGGTCTTTATGTAGGAATAAACTCGAACGGTCTTGCAACAGTCGACTCCACCGGAAGCCATACACTTTCATCCCCCGCCGATATCGACGGAGACCTTGAGTACTGGCACGACTGGGATACAGGCTACGTATACCTCTGCTCTAAGGAGGGCAACCCCGGCGAGCGCTTCTCATCTATTGAGATCGCAGATAAGGGACACGGCATCATAGGCAAAAGCGGTGTCACGCTTGACAATCTCTCGCTGTTCGGCTTCGGAAGCCACGGCGTTTCCTGCAGCACCGGCACGGATGATCTTACGGTACAGTATTGTACCTTCTCGTTCATCGGCGGCTCGCGTCAGTACAACACGCCCGACGATGTAACACGCTTCGGTAATGCCGTTGAGATCTACGGTGCGGGCAAGAACTTCACTATTGCTTACTGCGTTGCCGACAACGTATACGACTGCTGTTGGACGATACAGTATCAGGGTAACTCGAACGGAAAGGACATCTGGTTTGAGAATATCGAGTTCCACCACAATGTTGCCTCCTACTCAAACACCGGTCTTGAGATATGGCTTCACAACAAGCCCGAGTATAACAACAAAGCCACCTACGGCATGAGAAACGTATACCTGCACGACAACTACACCTACTACAACGGCTACGGCTGGAGCCAGCAGAGACCGACCAAAAACGGTAACAACTTCTACGGCGGCGGTGTTGAGACCGACACTGTATTCGAGGGCAAAAACTCGGTCGACAACAACGTCGGCATCTTCCCGAACTACTATGTGAACTATCTGCGTTATCTCGGACGCGATCACCACAACTTCAACAATAACGTGTACTTCCAGCATACAAACAAGTACATCGGCGGTATACCGACCAATCCTTCTGCAAGCTCGGGTTCTGTCAAGCTTATGAACTACGACAGGAACACGATGATGCGTCTGCTTTCCACCGGCATGGAGCCGGGCTCGGTATTCTACTACAGCGAGCCTGATGACTATATCGTACCGCAGTACACACCTGTCACCATGTCCTTTACCGACGTTGCGGACGATCACTGGGCATACGATTATATCAACACGGCTGTAATGCGTAATTACTTCAACGGCGTTTCGCAGCACGAGTTCAATCCCGACGGAACGATGACCCGCGCCATGCTCGCGGCTGTTCTCTCGCGCGTTACCACCAAGAACACTCTCACGGTCGACGCGCCCTACACAGACGTAAGCAAGCAGGCTTGGTACTATTCAAGTGTAAACTGGGCTTACAGCGCAGGACTTGTCGACAAGGCAGACACCACCTTCAGACCCGATGCAAACATCACACGTGAGGAGCTTGCGGATATGCTCTACCGTATGCTTTTGGGAGAACATAAGATCAAGAGCTTTGATGGCAAAGCACTCACGTTCTCGGACGCGGCATCTGTTACACCTAAGTATGCGGCAGGCGTTGCGTTCGCAACCGAAAACGGAATCATATCCGGTTACACCGACGGCAGTGTAAAGCCTAAGAACACAGCTACACGCGCCGAGGTCGCAACCATGATAAAGAGATTTGTAAATCTCTATTACTCGCTTGAAATCGACTTTAATGCTATCTCGGACGCTACCGATCATCACGTGTTCTCGGGTAACGCTCTTTCAGCGCTCATGTCCACGTCAAATACAGACAAGCACGTCAGCGGCGGAAACCTCAGTATAACCCCTGCGACAACACTTCACTCGACAGACCTCTCGCTCACGCTTTACGAGCGCTTTGCAAATCTCGATCTTGAAAAGTATCCCTTTGTAAAGGTGCGCGTAAAGTCGACCTCAGACAAGTACAGCGTATACTTCAGAAAGAACGGTGAGGACGGCTCGGCAAAGGTCAAGACCGATGCCAACGCGTGGACGAACACGACCTTCTGCTTATACGATATCGTAGCACCCGGCGCGGCATACGACAACACTGTTATTGACGGCTCGATCAAGATCACTCCCTGGCCGGACAAGAGCAACACCGCAAGAAAGGAGACCGATTGGTTCGACATCGAGTACATCGGCTTCTTCCCGACACAGGCATCCGCCGACGCTTACGAAAGTGAGCTTGAAAAAAGCGGCGTCAAGGTAGAGTTCCTTGCAGACGGTGAGGTAATGAATATGACCTACGTTATGCCCGGAAGCGCGCTTACTTATCCCTTACAGAAGGTAAACAAGTTCGGCTACACCTTCAAGGGCTGGGATATCCCCGAGGGTACGGTAATAAACGCCGACACCAAGGTAAACGCGATCGTTGAAAAGGCCTCGGGTCTTCCGGTTGCTATCTACAACAGCGAGCAGCTCACCTACAGAGCAGAGGGGGGACTGTCCTACTCTGCAAAGACCGAGGGTACATACAAATACGTCCGCTTCCAGTCACAGGATTATACGTCGAGCGACAAGACCCGCGCGTACGTAAATCTCCCTGCCGGAGAGTACGATATGCAGACCTCGCGTTACATGAAGATAGGCTACAGGCTTTACAACAAGACCACAGCCGCACTCGGACTCAACATGCTTCCCGATGACAAGGCACGTCTCTGGGGACCGAGGATCGAGCTCGAAAACAAGGGCGAGTGGGTAGAGGTTGCCGTTGATATTTCTCAATTCAACTACACAGGCGGTGACGGCGGCGTTGCAAGCGGACTTACCTCAGCCGAATACTTTGAAAAGTACATGACAGGCGACCTTGACACGATACTTTTCAAGCCCTACAACGCTAACGGACTCAAAATGAAGAGCGACGAGTATTTCGACATCATGTACATCGCGTTCTTTGACGATCTCGCCTCGGCACAGAATTTTACCTATATGAAATAACACCTAAAAAACAGGAGAGGACTTCCCTCTCCTGCTTTTATTGAAGCACCGAAAATCGCCTAAGATGCCTCGCACCCGCCAGATATTACACAGAGAGTTCAAGAATAAACGCTCGCAGGAAGAAATTTCTTCAACAAGCCGTTTTTGTACAATCCTATCATTATTTTGTAATTTTTTGCTTTTTTTTACTTTTTGCCTAAAAACAGGTTGACTTTTACTCATAAGTTTGTTATACTTATTAAGTAAATTTATTTACGGAAAGGATAAAACAAAACATGAAGAAATTTACTCGCGCACTTTCACTTCTTCTCTGCTTTATCATGATATTCTCGTCTGTCCCGGCGATGAGCATATCTGCAGAGGAAGAAGACCACAAGGTCATAGTTGCAAGCGACCTGTTCTACGCCCATGCGTCGGGCTCGAAGCTTACAGTATCGCTTGAAAGCGACGATGACAGTGACTATGTACATTTTGTTGCCGATCCCGGCACATACGACAACAACGGTCTCGTCGTAACCGTAACTCACGAAGAGATCACAGCTCTCGATTATCCCTACATAGTTGTATACTACCGTACAGATTCGCAGAGCGCAAAGGTTGACGTAAATATGGTCAGCTCCAAAGGTGAAAACTGGGTAAAGAGCCCGGTTGATCAAACAAATAACAAAACATGGCAGAAGCTCTATATCAATCTTGCCGACATAAACGGCGCAGGCGATGACAAGTTCCCCGCTGCAGACG
This sequence comes from Clostridia bacterium, assembly GCA_017482465.1. Classification (GTDB taxonomy): domain Bacteria; phylum Bacillota; class Clostridia; order Oscillospirales; family CAG-272; genus UBA4717. Next base: position 16,764 of record JAFUMW010000092.1, on the reverse strand, counting down.
AAAAGGCGGTTCAGCTGAGACTCAAGCCCTGGGGAAGCCACTCCAAGACTGTTAACTCACAGCAGTACTACGACGTACAGTATGTCGCTTATTTCAAGACAGAGGCTGACGCAAAGGCGTTCAAATTTGACCCTAACGCCGGCTATGATACTACAGTTGACCTTGAGTTCATGGAAAACATCCCCTACTACGAGGCGGATCAGGCTACCATAGACAAGTACATGAACGAGGCTATGACTCTCAAGCAAGAGATCATCAACAGCCCGACAGACGTAAAATACACAGGCACGGCCTACTACGTTTCCCCCAAGGGTAACGACGAAAACGACGGTCTTACACCTGCTACCGCGTTCAAGACGGTATCTAGGATATCGGGCGGAAGCTTCTTAAACGAAGGTGACGCTGTCCTCTTTGAGCGCGGCGGCACATTCAGATACAAGGGCGTACTTTCAACCAAAAACGGCGTTACATACTCGGCTTACGGCTCGGGTGCAAAGCCGAAGCTCATCGGCTCGATTGACGCGTCCTACCCCGCCGCATGGATCGAAACAGGCGTTGAAAACGTATACGCATACAAGGACAAGTTCATGGGCGTTGAGACCGATATCGGACAGATCGTATTCGACATGGGCAGAGCTTGGGGTATCAAGCTGATCAACAGCCTACATATCGGCACAAACTCAAACGGTCTTGAAATGATCGAATCGGGGACACCCAAAATAGACGGACCCGAGGACTTAAAGGGCGACCTTGAGTTCTGGCACAACTGCTACAACGGTACTCTCTACCTGTACTCCAAGGACGGCAACCCCGCCGACCGCTTCTCATCTATCGAAATCGTTGACAAGGGCAACGGTATCTCGGGCGGCGCAAACGGCGTTGTCATTGACAACCTCGAGCTGTTCGGCTTCGGCTCACACGGTATCGGCTACGGCGGTACACCTAAGAACCTCACCGTACAGAACTGCGTATTCGGATTTATCGGCGGCTCGCGCCAGGGTTCAGACCCCGAGACAAAAACACGTTTCGGAAACGCTGTCGAGATATTCGGCGCGTGCGACGGCTTTATCATCCGTAACTGCTACGCCCACAACGTATATGACTGCTGCTGGACTGTCCAGTTCCAGGGCGACCCCGGCGAAAACGGCAAGTGGTTCAAGAATGTTGAAATCTACAACAACGTAGCTTGCTACTCTAACACCGGTCTTGAGGTATGGATGAACAACAAGGGACCCAACAAGGATCTCTCGATGGGCATCGAAAATATGAACCTCCACCACAACTACACCTTCTACAATGGTTACGGCTGGAGTCAGCAGAGACCGAACAAGGACGGTAACATCTTCTACGGCGACCCCAGTGTTACAACCACACAATACATCAACAACTCTGTTCACGACAACGTAGGTATGTTCGCCTCCAAGTGGTTAAACTACGTACGTTATACAGGTCTTGAACAGTACAACTTCAACAACAACGTATACTTCCAGCATAACAACAAGCTCTTCGGCGGCGTTGCGTTCAACCCCGCAAAGGGCGAAGGTACTATCGGTCAGCATACATACGACCAAGCTACCATGGCAAGACTTCTCTCGACAGGCTTTGAGCCCGGTTCGACATTCTACTATGTAGAACCCGATTACGAGATCCCGCAGTACACTCCCGAGGTCATGAACTTTGATGACATCACCGAAGCTCACTGGGCATACGATTATGTAAAGACAGCCGTTATGCGTAACTACTTCAACGGTACAGCTCCCCAGACCTTCTCGCCCGATACATCCATGACACGCGCAATGCTCGTTACCGTTCTCTCGCGTATCACGGACGAAGAGATCAAGATAAAAAAGGCTCCCTATACAGACGTAAATCAGGGTGCATGGTACACATCTGCTGTTGACTGGGCGTACAGCGCAGGTCTCATCGCTGACGGCGTAACTCAGTTCCGTCCCGATGATGCGGCTACACGTGAAGAAATGGCAGATATGCTCTACCGCTTCACTCTCAACCAGTATAAGACAACAACTCTCACAGACCCGAAGCTTTCGTTCTCCGATGCGGCATCGGTTACAAAGGACTACGCGGCTGGTGTTGCGTTCGCTACCGAAAACGGTATCATCGCTGGCTATACCGACGGCACTGTAAAGCCGAAGAATACGGCTACACGCGCCGAGGTCGCAACCATGATAAAGAGATTTGTAAACCTTTACAAGTCACTTGAATCCGATTACAGCAACCTCTCGACAAAGACAGACTCTGTTGTATTCACAGGCAGTGAGCTTTCGGGCATCACGGCAACCTCCCCCGGTGACAAGCGCGTTATTAACGCGGATACCGATTACCCGCTCTTAAGGCTTATCCCCCAGCATCCCTCCAGCTCGTCCAATTACCCCAAGCTTATGATATTCGAGCGCCTTTCGAATGTAAACCTTGCAGACTATCCTTATATCAAGGTGCGCCTTAAGGTAACAGGTGAGGCAACCTCGTTCAGCATGGGACTTACCAAGAACGGTGAAAGCGGAGTTGCTGTCGCTGAAATGACACCTGACGAATGGTGCGAATCTGTCCTCTGTGTATACGACATGATCCGTCCCGGCGATGCTTACGACGGACAGCTTAACGGTTCGCTTTATCTCTCACCCTGGTCTGAGGGTGCAAAGCCCACATATAATGTTGACACAGCCGATATCGAATACATAGGCTTCTTCCCCACCAAGTCGGCGGCAGAGGCATATGAAAGCGAGCTCCAGAGGAATGCTGTTATCGTAAAATTCGTAGCAGACGGCACTGTAGTTTCCGAGTTAGCAACAAAGAAGGGCGAAGCACTCGTATATCCCACGGAAGCTCCTAAAAAGGCTGCAAACACCTTCAAGGGCTGGGATGTTGCGGCAGGTACTGTTATAAACAGCGACATGACCGTAAACGCGATATTCGAAAAGACCCCCGGCGTGCCTTACGCATCTTTTGACGCAAACACGATCACAGCAAAGGCAAGCAAGGATCTCACAGCGACCACAATGGAGGAAAAGGGACTCAAGTTCATCCGCTTCAGCGTAAACGCTGACGGTATGTCGGCTGACGGTACACGCGCTACAACGGTATTCGCTGCAGAAAACTTCAAGGTCAAGGAAGCGCGCTTTGCAAAGATAGCATTCAGAACCAATATCGCTTCCTCCGACGCGGTCGACCTCAACATATACCCCGATTCGGATACACGTATCTGGGGCCCCAAGCCTAAGTACACGGCAAAGAAAAATTGGAGCGAAATGGTGCTCGATCTCTCCACACTCAAGTACATCGGCGGCGAGGGTGTTGAATCCGGACTTACCAATACCGAGTACTTTGAAAAGTACTTTGACGGCGGTATACACTCATTCATGTTCAAGCCCTACCATGAGAACGGGCTTGAAATGAAGGCAGGCGAGTATCTAGACATCGCAGGCGTTGCATTCTTTGAAACAGAAGCAGACGCGGCTCTCTACTCTTTCTTGAAGTAATACAGTAACATAAAAAACAGCCTTCGGTTCAATCCGAAGGCTGTTTTTATTATGAGCGCTCACACGCCGTCTTTTTTTCTGTTTGCTTTCCTGTATTCGCGCGGCGACATACCGCTTTTCTTGTTGAATATCCGACTGAAATATAATGCGTCTGCGTATCCGCAGGCTCTTGCGACCTCTGTTACGGTAAAATCGGTCGTGCTTAAAAGCTCGCATGCCCTTGAGAGACGCAATTTCGTTATATACTCGCCGGGCGAAGAGCCGTATATCTGCTTGAAGATACTGCGGTATCTGCTCTCGCTCATATGCTCAAGCCTTGCAAGCTCGCATATCTTAAGCGTTCCGGCGAAATGCTGATGCATCATTCCGAGCGAAAGCTCAAGGCGGCTTGTACCCTTGGAAAAGCCGCGTAATCTTTCAAAGCGCTTGATGGCTCTTGCAAGCACTATAAGCACCGAGCAAAGTAGCGCCGCACACGCCTCCTCAAAGCACTCGTGCCTGAACTTAAACTCGTTAAAGAGCTTTGAAAACTCCTTGTCAAGCTCGCCGATAGTGTTCTTCGGCAGGGTGTATACCCTGTCTGCGCTTATACCCATAAGCTCCATAAGCTCTCTTACACGGTATCCCGTAAAATGCGCGCAATAATACGATACCTCTCCGTCAACAAGCTCGTACTTGTACATTTTTTGGGGAGAACGTATTACAAACTGACCTGTAAAGATACCTTCTCTACCGTCGCAGACAAGCTCTCCCGATCTTATAATTTGCAGATACCAATCGTTTCTGATATCGCAGGTCACAAACGGCTTTGAGATATCATATCTTCCAACGCAGTTTACGAGCATGGGAACAGTGTCCGATTCAATATTTGTGTCCTCAAGGTATGATCGGTAAAACGCCTGATATTCCATAATAAACCCCGAATTATCGATTTGTCCATAAATACGGTCAAATTGTGTATTGCCATTTTTTCCCTTATATTGTATACTAAAATCAAACAAAATGCAAGTCATTTTTGCGTAAAAAAATCAAAAAGTCTATGTTTATGCAAAAAAGCAGAAAGGAAAAAGGAATTATGAAAATGAATTTGCGTATTCTTTCATTATTTCTCGGTCTGATAATGGTACTTTCAGGCATACCGTCGATGAGTGTATCGGCAGACGAAAAAAGCTATAAGATCGTAACTGCACACGATCTGTACTATGCGTACGGTACGGCAACTACCCTTGCAAGCTCACTTGAAAAGACAGACGGCGGGTATATTCACTGTATAGCCTCCCCCGGCTCATACGGTGACAACGATCTTAAATACTCGTTCTTCCACCCGTCCGTGATACTTCACGATATGCCTTATGTCGCGGTCGGCTACCGCACCAACTCACAAAATCCGTTTGTCGACCTGCTTCAGGGAGCAAACTGGAGATCAAGCGGTCTTTCTCAGACTACCGACGGCACATGGCAGAAGCTTATTATAAACGTAAATGAAATAGACGACAACCCGAACTCGACAGTCCCTCAGCCGGATAAGGCAGGCATCACCGTAACGCTCAAGCCGTGGAAATCACACAGCAAGGTACTCGGAAACGAGCAGTATTACGATGTACGCTACGTCGGCTACTTCGCAAGCGAGGCTGATGCAAAAGCGTTCGTATTCGATCCGGAAGCCGACTACGACACCGAGATAAGCATCGAGACACTCGAAAACGCGCCATACTACAAGGCGGATCAGACGACCATTGATAAATACACGAGCGAGGCCGATGCGCTCAAGGATTCGATAATCAACAGCCCCTCAACGGTTACCTGGACGGGGAAAACCTACTACGTTTCGCCCAAGGGCGATGATAACAACGACGGTCTCACGCCCGTTACGGCGTTCAAGAGTGTTTCCAAGGTATCCGGTGCAAGATTCTTAAAGCCCGGAGACGCGGTTCTCTTCGAGCGCGGCGGCGTATTCAGATGCACAGAGCAGCTTAACACAGTCCAAGGTGTTACCTACTCGGCGTACGGAAGCGGCGCTAAGCCCAAGCTTGTGGGTGCGATAGACGCATCACACGTGTCAATGTGGGAGGAGACCGAGGTTAAAAACGTATACGCGCTTTCACTGTTCCTTGAGGATATAGACACGCTTCACAACGATATCGGTCAGATCATATTCGACAACGGCAAAGCATGGGGCATCAAGCTTCAAGACGGTCATTGGATAGGCACAAACTCAAACGGTCTTGAGATGATAGCGACCGGCACTCCGTCGGTAAAAGGCCCTGAGGGAGTAAGGCACGACCTTGAATTCTGGTATGACCGAAACGGCGCAAAGCTTTACCTCTACAGCAAGGACGGAAATCCTGCAGAGCGCTTTACGACCGTGGACGTTTGTCCGAACATAAACGCTATCAGGTTCACAAGCAATAACGTGATCGACAACCTTGAGATCTACGGTTACGGACGCCACGGCATTCTCGCGGGCAGCGGAACAGAAAATGTTACAGTACAGTATTGCGTGCTCTCGTTTATCGGCGGCGGTATACACTGGCAGGGCTCGCCCACAAGACTCGGAAACGCCATTCAGATATACGGCACGGGCGCAAAAAACTTTACTATACACGATTGCTACGCTTATCAGATATACGACTGTTGCTTTACCGTGCAGTATCAGGACAACTCAAAGGGCACTGACGTAATATTCGATAATATCCAAATGTACAACAATGTAGGCGAGTATTCCAACACAGGTCTTGAGGTGTGGGTCGTAAACCATGCGCGCTACAACAATCCTGCGACCTTTGCACTTAAAAATATGCACCTGCACAATAACTACACCCTCTACAGCGGCTACGGTTGGAGTCAACAGCGTACGAACAAGAACGGCAACATCTTCTACGGTGATCCCAGCGAAACGAATACGTTATTTGAGAATTGCTCGGTCGATCACAACGTGGGCATATTTGCTTCCAAAATGCTGAATTACGTTCGCTACACAGGTACAGAGCAGTACAACTTCAACAACAACGTATATTTCCAGCACAACAACAAGCTTTTCGGCGGCGTTGCATCCAATCCAAACCTCGGCACGGGTGCTGTCAGTGAGTACGCGTACGATCATGATACGATGGCAAGGCTTCTTGCCACAGGCTTTGAGCCGGGCTCGGTATTCTACTACACAGAGTCTGATTACAGCGTACCGCTCTACTCTCCCGAGCCTGTAGCCTTTGCAGACGTAAGCGAAAAGCATTGGGCGTACGATACCGTGAAGGCATCGGTCATGCGCGGTCACTTCAACGGCATCAGCCAGACAGAGTTCGCGCCCGACGCGCCAATGACACGCGCAATGGTCGCAACCGTACTTTCGCGTATCTCAAGCGGTACTGCGGAAACAGAAAAAGCACCCTACACTGATATAAGTGCGAACGCGTGGTACATTAACGCGGTCAACTTCGCTTACACAAACAAGCTTGTCCGGGATGATATCACACGCTTCCGTCCCGATGACGCTATCACACGCGAGGAGCTTGCGGATATGCTCTATCGCTTCACCTACAATGCTTACAAGACCGACAGCTATGAAAACGCTGTTCTCTCCTTCCCCGACGCGTCAAGCGTTTCGCCCGAATACAAGGCAGGCGTTGCCTTTGCTACCGATCTCGGTATAATCTCGGGCTACACAGACGGCACTGTGAGACCCAATAACACGGCTACACGCGCCGAGGTTGCGACCATGCTCGACCGCTTCTTAAACAAGCTTCAAATGCTTGAGACCGATTACAGCCGTCTTGCAAAAAGCAGCGGATCTCAGGTTTTCGAGGGAGAAAAGCTTATGGCTCTTCTCAACGTGGCATCGGGGGATAAGGTGCTGACAGACGATGCTCTGCCTTTACTCACCGTAACACCCAAGCCCGCCGGACAGGGCGACCCCTATCCGCAGATAAGCATTTTGGAGAGAAGCTGCGGCTTCAGCTTCTCGGAGTATCCTTACATAAGACTTCGCGTAAAGACTCAGGGCAATGCCAAGAGTATCCGGGCAAAGCTTACAAAGGGCAATATGATCGGTATTACTAACGCATACCAGAATGAAGACAATTGGTCTGACGTTATACTCTGCGTTTACGACATGTTAGCTCCCGATTCGCAGTTTTTCGACGGAACATCGAGCAGTAAGCTTAATATAGAGCTTTGGAACAAGTCAGACGCACCCGTTTACGGTACTGACAGCGCTCAGATCGAATATATCGGCTTCTTCGCATCCAAAGACGACGCTCTCAAATATGAAAGCGAGCTCGAAAGATCGTACACGACGGTATCGTATTACATCAACGGCGCACTTACGCAAGAGATTACGGTAAAGAAAGGCAGTCCTCTTAAGTACCCCGAAAACTACACCGAGCCGTTTGGATTCAAGGTGACCGGTTGGGATGTCCCCGAAGGCACAGCTGTAACCGACGCCATGAAGGTAAACGCTGTCTTAAACGAGCTTAGTATGGCTGAATACGTGATCTTCACTCCCGATAATATGAATGCGGCAGACAACGACTTTTTCACTAACGAATTAAAGGAAGAAAACGGTATCAGCTTCATCCGCTTCGATGTTACAGAGGGCAAGCTTTCGTCAGACCATACACGCGCTATCGTTGAGCTTGGAGACGAGTATTATGACGTTTCAGAGTACCCGATAATGAAGCTTCTGTACAGGACAAACATAAACAAGTCCGCAAGCATCGACTTCAACATCAGACCAACCGAAAATACACGTGTATGGGGTCCCAAGCTCACCTATCTTGCAAAAAACAAATGGGTCGAGCACACGGTAGATCTGCGTACTCTCGGCTGGAACGGCGGCGAGGGCGGTATTGAGGCAGGACTTACATCGTCGGAATACTTTGAGCGTTACTTCAAGCAAACGCTTCACTCCATAGTCTTTAAGCCCTATGAGGCTGTCGGACGCTGGATGAATCCGTCCGAATACTTCGACATCGCGGCTATCGCGCTGTTTAAGGATGAAAAGGCGGCAGAAAAGCATTCTCTCATAAAATAAACACAAACAAGCCCTCCGAAGCTCCTTTCGGAGGGCTTTGCTGTGCAAAAAATTGATATTTTTCAACAAATTTGTTATTTAATTTCCCTCTGCTTTGTTGTATAATTGATTTTGGATAATACAATTTACCCATCTCAAAAAAACAAAACCACCATGATATTTAAGAGTAAATTTGTTATCATTAGTATATACGAAGATACCAACACCGTTTTCACACCTGTTTGCAAAAAAACACAACACGGAGGATCATTATGAAAAATCAAGCTTTAACAAAGACACTTTCAGTAATCCTTTCGGCACTTATGCTTATCGGTATAATGCCGTTTTCCGCGCTTGCAACGACCGAAGCCGAAGCAGACGCAAGCACACCGACATGCGTTGTAACGGTTACCGACCCTGTAGAATCAAATTATATGCTGCTGAGTGCGCGCGACCTTGTCGACTGTATATCTTACAATCAGGTCTCTGCAAGCTCATCTCTCGTTGACTGCGAGGATCTTGAAAAGATCATGCTCAGAACCGAAGTTACGAGCGACGGTGTAATGGGTGACGGTGTTTCTCTGTTGGTTTCACTTGAAAACGCAGGCATTCCCGCAAAGAAGTTCCCCTTCATCCGTATAGCATACAGAACAAAGATCGCGTCACCGAGCCCGATCGACTTCAACCTCTGTGTTGACAAGTATAACCCCCGGGGCGGCACCGATTCTGTTGCCGCGCGTCTCTGGGGCTACACTCCGGCATACAACAACACGGGCGAATATACAAACCTCGATTTCGATGCCTCCGCGGTATTAACCGGCGGCGATACGGTCGGCACACCGTACAATTGGGACTACGTTGCCGATGACGGGATCTACACAACCTTCTGGCTCAAGCTCTGGGGCGGTCAGTCCGGAACAGCGCCTACCGCCGGCGACTATTTTGAGATCGAATATATTGCATTTTTTGACAGTCAGGAATCTATGGACACATTTGAATACAGTAACGAGCTTGTAAGCCTTTCGGTTGATGAAAGCATCAGCGTTGAGCAGATGGCAAGCAGCCTTATAGGCGTTGAGTTTTTCCCCGCAAGCGCGTACGCAAAGCTCACATACACAAGTGATAATGAAAGCATTGCAAAGGTTACCCCCGACGGCAGAGTTATCGGTATCGGCGAGGGTACGGCAAACATCACCGTAGCGACGGCAGACGGCAAGCATTCGGGCGTCTGCAAGGTAACTGTAAGCGCTGCGTCGAAGGACTACAGCAATTACATCATCGACCGCGGTAATCTTGAAAACCTTGTTTACAGGCTTAACACAGATAAGGAATTAAATGTTGTATATCTCGGCGGCTCGGTAACGGTCGGCGCAGGCGCATCAAACGCAAACCTCACCTCGTGGAGAGCACTCACCGGCAAATGGTTACAGGATTTCTTCCCCGATGCAAAGGTATCGCTTTACAATTCGGCGATAGGCGGCTCGGGCTCCATGCACGGTGCATTCAGAACAGATGTTGACGTGCTTGCTCATGATCCCGATCTGGTATTTGTCGAATTTGCGGTAAATGACAACTACAGCAGTCACTATACAGACGGTACTGTTCAGCTTTATTACGAATCGATTCTCCGTCAGATCAGAGAAAAGTCTCCCAATACCGAGATAATTGCAGTATACACAGCAGACCAGACTCATCTCAATAATACCTCGATGCATGAGGTAGCGGTACTTCAGGATGAGGTCGCGGCGCATTACGGTGTGTCGAGTATTGACGTCGGTCTTGCGCTATGCAACCACATCGTTGCAACAGATGCCGAGTGGAGCGACTACATTGCCGACTTCGTACATCCCAAGGACGCAGGCTATGCGATCTACGCAAACGCGATCGAGCAATATCTCTTTGAAGAGCTTCTCAAGGCAGGATATGATCCCACCTCACTTACAAAGCACTCTGTTCCCGAAACCTATGTTGACGAGAGAGGTGCAAGCTTCAAGCCCAAATACGTTACTGTAAGCGAGGACATCTTCGACGATCTCACAGGTTGGACTTATAACTCCGGCAAGGTACCGCAGTATCCCAACGTTGACTGCGCCGGTTACATCTCCCCCACCTCTGACACAAACAGCTTCACCTACACCTTTGAGGGTACGGGTCTTTCAATGTTTATGGAATTTTACGGCGGTAAATACTACCTCAAGTGGTCAATAGACGGCGGTGAACCCACGACACTTTATATAACAGACACAAACCACGCGTTCAACAAGATGTGCAAGACAGGCACACTTGAAAACGGCAAGCACACCATCACCTTCTCGTACATGGGTGCTGACGGCACAGGCGGAACAAACGACGGTGTAATGGTCACAAGAATGCTCGTGTCCAAGATCCCCACAGATGAAGATGATATCCTCTACGGCGACGTTGACGGAAACGGCAAGGTCGAGCCGAGCGACAGCGTAACACTCTCGCGATACAACGCCAAGTGGACAGGCTACAGCGAAAGCGACATCAACATGGCAAACGCCGACGTTAACGGCGTTAGCGGTGTAGACTCGTCCGATGCGGTAGCGCTGGCGCGTTACCTTGCACAATGGTCAGGCTATGAAACACTCCCCCTCACTCCCAATGAGTGAAAATACTCCTGAGAAGTAAATTATAACGGAGAAACAGCACCGCTTCGGCGGTGCTGTTTCTTATGTGGACAAAACGATACCTATTTTAAAAAAACGATACAATTTGATTTTTTTACATATAAATTATTGACAATCTGCTTGTTTTTTGGCATAATTGTAATGTAATATCCTATATCTTCATTTTTTCGAAAGGAAAAATAATCATGATGAAACACTATCGCGTACTTTCCATTTTACTCGCGCTTTTGATGCTTCCGATATCAGTCCCGGCAATATCGGTATCAGCTGACAACAGCGCAAGCAGTAAGGTCGTTACGGCGCTCGATCTTTATCATATCAACGCCACCGCGAACGATCTGCAGACAACTCTCGTTGAAGAGGACGGCGGATATATCCATTATGTCGCTTCTCCCGGTACATACGGTAACAACAACATCCTCGTAAGAGTATCCTACGACAGCCTTGCGTCAAGTGATTACCCCTACGTTGTGATCGGTTACCGTACCAACTCACAGAGCTCTAAAATAGACCTCGGTCAGCTCAACGCAATGGGCGAAAACTGGATGAACGTAAAGCCTCTCCAGGTAACTGACGGCTCATGGCAGACAATGCTTATAAACATAAACGATCTTACAGACAATACCACACCCAATCTCCCCAAGCCCGGTGAGACCTCGGTATCCATAACACTCAAGCCCTGGGCAAGCCACACCAAAACGCTTGGCACAGAGCAGTATTACGACCTGCGCTTCGCCGCCTTCTTCAAGACAGAGGCTGACGCAAAGGCGTTCAAATTTGATCCTGAAGCAAAGTATGAAACCACCGTTTCTCTTGAGACTGTGGAGAATATTCCCTACTATGAGGCGGATCAGGCTACAATTGACAAGTATCTTGCCGAGGCTGAAGCTCTCAAGAAGTCTATAATCGACTCTCCCACAAACGTAAAGTGGACAGGTACGGCGTACTATGTTTCCCCCAAGGGTGACGACAACAACGACGGTCTTACTCCTGCTACAGCCTTCAAGACTGTAGGAAAGATATCCGGTGCATCCTTCTTGAATGAGGGCGATGCTGTCCTCTTTGAACGCGGCGGCGCTTACAGATTCACAGGCACGCTCAGCACCAAGAACGGCGTTACCTATTCGGCATACGGAAGCGGCGCAAAGCCCAAGCTCATAGGCTCGATAGACGCGTCCTACGAGGCACTCTGGGAAGAAACCGACCATGAAAACATTTACGCGTTCACAACAGGCATCGGCGGTGCCAATACAGACGTCGGTCAGATCGTATTCGATATGGGCAAGGCATGGGGTATCAAGCTTCAGAAGAACAACTGGATCGGTACTAACTCCAACGGTCTTGAAATGATCGAGACCGGCACACCCACAAGCGGAACGGTCAACGATCTCAAGCACGACCTTGAGTACTGGCACGACTGGGACACAAAGACCCTCTATCTCTATTCCAAGGACGGCAACCCTGCGTCACGCTTCTCCTCGATCGAGGTAGTTGACAAGGGCAACGGTATCAGCGGTGAGGGTAACGATGTTACGATCGACAACCTCGAGCTGTTCGGCTTCGGAAGCCACGGTATCGGCTACGGCGGTGTAGGCGAAAACGCAAAGAAGAACCTCACAGTACAGTACTGCACCTTCGGCTTTATCGGCGGCTCGCGTCAGTATGAAGATCCGAACACAAACACCCGTTTCGGTAATGCAGTCGAGATCTACGGCGGAGCGAAGGGCTTTACCATCCACGACTGTTATGCACACAACGTATACGACTGCTGTTGGACTATCCAGTATCAGTCAAACTCGGGCGGCGTTGACGTATGGTTTGAGGACGTTGAGTTCTACAACAACGTTGCCTGCTACTCCAACACCGGTCTTGAGGTGTGGCTCAACAACAAAGAACCGAGCAACCACAGCGCTACCTACGGCATGAAGAATATGCGCTTACATCACAACTATACCTACTATAACGGCTACGGCTGGAGTCAGCAGCGACCTAACAAGGACGGTAACATCTTCTACGGTGACCCCAGCGTTACTACCTCGGTATACGAAAACTGCTCTGTTGACCACAACGTCGGTATGTTTGCCTCCAAGTGGATAAACTACCTGCGCTATGTCGGCTCAAGCGGCTACAATTTCAACAACACCGTATACTTCCAGCACGACAACAAGCTTTACGGCGGTGTTCCCTCCAATCCCGAAACAGGCGTAGGCGCTGTCGGTCAGCACAGATATGACCGCATAACCATGTCGCGTCTTCTCGCAACCGGCTTTGAGCCGAACTCTACCTTCTACTACGTTGACGGTGATTACAAGATTCCGCAGTACACTCCGGATGTAATGAGCTTTAACGATATAAGCGAAAAGCATTGGGCGTACGAGTACGTAAAGACGGCTGTAATGCGTAACTACTTCAACGGTACAGCTCCCGGAGTATTCTCTCCCGACACGTCGATGACACGCGCGATGCTCGTAACCGTTCTCTCGCGTATCACAAACGAAAAGATCAACACAGTAAAAGCTCCTTACACAGACGTAGATCAGAGCGCATGGTACGCAGGCGCGGTAAACTGGGCGTACAGCGCAGGACTTATCGCAGACGGCGTTACTGCATTCCGCCCCGACGCTCCCGCGACACGCGAGGAGATGGCAGACATGCTCTACCGCTTCACACTCAACCAGTACAAGACCGACAGCTTTGATGGCAAGGCTCTCACCTTCTCTGACGCGGCAAGCGTGTCCGAAGAGTACAAGGCAGGTATCGCATTCGCGACCGAGCTTGGTATCATCACAGGCTACACGGACGGAAGCGTTAAGCCGAAGAACACGGCAACACGCGCCGAGGTCGCTACCATGATGCAGAGATTTGCTGCGAAGTACTACGGCCTTAAAACAGATTACAGCAAGATCAGCACAAAGACAGACAGCATAATCTTAACGGGCAACGAGCTTAACTCTAAGCTTGCCACCTCCCCCGGTGATAAGCGCATGATGAACACAGACACCGCTTACCCGCTCGTAAGACTTATCCCCCAGCATCCCGATCAGTCAAAGGCATCACCCAAGCTTGTAATGTTCGAGCGTATCTCAAAAATCAACCTTGCAGACTACCCCTACATCAAGATCAGACTCAGAGCAACAAGCACAGCCAACGAGTTCAAGGTATCGATCAACAAAAACGGCGCTGACGGAAGCGTTGCCGCAAGCATCACACCAAACGAATGGACAGATGCGATAGTTTGCGTATACGATATGATCGCTCCCGACCCCGATATCTACAACGGCGAGCTTAACGCTACGCTTTATATCTCGCCTTGGTCGGAAAGCGGAAATCCTACCTACAATCTTGACTCATGTGACATCGAGTACATCGGCTTCTTCCCCACAAGAGCTGCGGCAGAGGCTTATGAAAGCGAGCTACAGAAGAACTCGGTAAATGTTACCTATAAGTTCGCTGACACGGTAGTGGCTGAATTTCCCGCTACCGTAGGTCAGACGCTTACCTACCCCAAGATCTCGCCCTCAATGAGAGGCTACGAGTTCAAGGGCTGGGACGTTGCAGAAGGCACGGTCATAAATGACGACCTTACCGTAAACGCGATATTTGAAAAGAAGATCGGTATTCCTCATGCAATTTTTACTCCCGACAACACCGAAAAGATCGGTACGGGAGGACTTGAAACCGAGGATATGAGTGAAAACGGCATAAAGTTCTCGCGATTCATTGTTGCACAGGATTCAACCTCGTTCGACAGAACGCGTACAGAGGTCGTGTTCACAAGCTCCGATTACGATGTAAAAGATGCACCTGTCATAAAGATAGGCTACAGAACGAGCATCGCCTCCTCAACCAATATTGACTTCAACATAAAGGTAAGCAATACCGAGCGCCTTTGGGGTCCGTACTTCGATTACGAGAAGAAGGGTCAGTGGGTTGAGCTTGTCGCAGACCTTTCCGAGCTCGGATGGAGCGGCGGCGAGGGCATTACGACCAAAACCTCCGCAGAAGAATACTTCAATGAATACTTTAACGGTCAGCTCTACTCGCTCATGATCAAGCCCTACGGAAAGAACGGACTTGAAATGAAGCAGGGCGAATACTTTGACATAGCATATATCGCATTCTTTGAATCAGCCGAGGACGCAAACGCTTACAAGTTCTTTAATTAAGCATTAAGAGCTTAACAGGTCATCCCGCAAGGGATGACCTGTTTTTTTACAAAAAGGGATATGCGCGATCTTTTCAGTGCGGGGTTTGTAAATTTTTGTCACAATATAAAAAAACAGTTGCATATTTTGCCTGACGGTGGTATACTGTAATAAGTACAAAAAGGATGGCGGTATATTGCCGCGATTGATATAAAATGAGTAACAAAAAGCAAAACCGCCGCGACATCATCAATAATTTTCTCTCCGCGGCAAAATCACTTTTTAATACGTGTCTGCGTTTTATAAGATCAAAAAACGGCATCATCACCTGTGCGGTGATACTTGCCGCGCTTTTGGTGTCGCTTCTTATAGGTGCGCTGTTCTCGTCAAACGGTGACCCGAAGGTCAGCGAAACAGCATCTGTAAGCGAAGAAGTAACAACAGAAGCCACAGAGAGCGAGACCGAGGCTGTGACCACGGAAGTGCCCGATCTCGAGCCGGAGATACCGAGCGGCACGGCAGACACCACCGCTAACACTGAAAAGAGGCTTACACTGTCCGATATGGAGATACCCGACACCTCATGGGCGTATTTTATCGTAAACAGGTCAAACCCTGTCCCCGCAGGACTTGAAAACGAGATAGAATTCAAGGCGGTACGCTCATACGGCACAAATTACTACCTTGACGCGCGTGCGGCCGATTTTGCCGAATGTATGATAAACGACGCGGAGGACGACGGCGTTACGCTGATAATCTGCTCAGCGTACCGTTCATACGAGCGTCAGACATCAAATTTCGAAAACAGGCTCAAGTCATACGCGTCGTCGAAGTACAGCTTTGCAAACGCATACGCGCTGACGGCGGGATATATCGCTGTTCCGGGCACGAGCGAGCACCACACAGGGCTTGCTATCGACTTTATCACACCCGGATATATGTATCTTGACGACGGCTTTGAGGATACCGATGCATACAAGTGGCTTGCCGAAAACTGCTATAAGTACGGCTTTATCATGCGCTATCCGTCCGAAAAGAGCGAGCTTACAGGCATAAACTACGAGCCGTGGCATTTCCGATTCATCGGCTTTGAACATGCGGAAAAGATACACAACAGCGGCCTTTGCCTTGAAGAATACATGGAGCTTGACAAAGAGACCAATCCCGAGATAACCATTAATCCGCTTGAGCCCTTAGCTATCCCCGCAGAGCCGGCGTGGTACGATCTGTATCTCAATCCGCCTGTGCCTGTTGACAGCGAAACCGACAGTGAAAGCGTGTCCGACGATACGCTCAGCGGCGATTCGTCAAGTGAAGACAGCTCCGATGATACGCTCAGCGGCGATTCGTCAAGTGAAGACAGCTCCGATGATACGCTCGGCGGCGATTCGTCAAGTGAGGACAGCTCCGACGACACGCTCGGCGGCGATTCGTCAAGCGAGGACAGCTCCGTCGATACGCTC
>JAFUMW010000091.1 GCA_017482465.1 Clostridia bacterium | reverse complement strand
GTGACCTGTCTGCCGCAGGCTTCGATGCCATCTTGTGACAGGTGTACGCGGTCATCACAGATATACTTGTCTATATTCGGGTACACGAGCGAGTACAGGTCATTGATGATGACGCCCATCTCCTCAAGCCTTGGCACGAGCGCGTCGTTGTATGCCTTTATACGCTCGTTTTTCTGGTCGCCTATTCTTTCATCAACCGCCGTAATAGTAGCAAAGATCACTGTCTTATGACGTGATTTCAGTATCCTTGCGATACGCACCATATTCTCGACATACTCATCTATGCTTGTGAAGGCTTCGCCGTCAACGATATCACAGGTATCCCACAATCCGTTATTCCAATGCACTATATCAGAGCCTGCCATATCATTTCGCAGGTCGTAAAGCAGGCGGAGCGTATATTTTGCAAATCGGCAGTTATCTCCCGGTTGGAATACCTCGTATCCGTCTCCGAGCATTTCGGGTACGACCTTACCGTAGCCGATCTGACGTATCGAATCTCCAAGCAGTGTTACCTTTACCATGATGCTTCTCCTTTTGGATTGAGTGGATGGTACCTATTTTTGTCACTTGAAATTTCATGTTACCCTTCGGGGACACCCTTTTCGGTCACGCGAGAAAGGAAAAGTTGCTTCGCAACTTTGGAAAAGCGTGCGTAAGGTAAACCTCGCGGTTTCCCTTACGTATCCCTTCCTCTGCGGCGAAATTCGTTCGCTCAACACCGCCTCGCGGCGGATACGTTCGTCGGTGGGGATTTGGACTAAATTCAATGTCGTAAACCGCCTCGCGGCGGATGCGTTCGTTCCTGTAAAATTCATGAAATGTTGGGGTATGGGCTTGTGACTTTAAATTTTATCAGAGAAAATGCGCTTTTTGCCAGCGGGTGCTACCCGCCCGGGTCTGTTACTGTTTTACGCCGAAAAGTAAGTCCTCGTATACGGGGTACGGCCAGTATTTCTTCGCCGTAAGGCTCTCGCCCTCGTCGGCGGCTTCACGTATCTGCGCCATTACCGTAACGACCTCGTCCTTGTACGCGTACGCACGCGCTACGATGTCCTTGACCGATCTTACGCTTGCAAGCGCATCCTCGAGCGCGTTGCAACGCTCGTCTATAGTGAGCACGAGAGAGGTAAGCTTTTTGACCGTCTTTTTCTCGTATGAGCAGTCGGCATCGGGCATAAGCGCACGCTTCGAGTTGCCCGTGTTTGCGATACGGAGCGTGTACGCCTCGATCGCGGGAAGTATCTCCTTGCGTACCATTTCGATCATGGTAAGCGCTTCGATGTTTATAGTCTTGCAGTAAGCCTCAAGCTTGATCTCACGTCTTGAGTATACCTCTGCCTCGGTAAATATCTTATGCTTCTTGAAAAGCTCGATGTTCTTGGGGTCGGTGTAGCGCTCGACAGCCTCGGGAGTCGTGCGGAGATTGGAAAGTCCCCTTACCTCGGTCGCTTCCTTTATCCACGCGTCATCGTAACCGTTGCCGTTGAATATGATGCGCTTGTGCTCCTTGATTATGCTCTGAATGAGAGTGTGCAGCTCCTCGGTAAAGTCCGACGCGTTTTCAAGTATGTCGGCGTAACGGCAGAGAGACTCGGCTACAGCCGTGTTGAGCGCGATGTTACAGCCCGCAATAGAGTTCGAAGAGCCGAGCATACGGAACTCGAACTTGTTGCCCGTAAACGCAAACGGAGAGGTTCTGTTTCGGTCGGTGGTATCCTTCGGGAACTTGGGAAGTACGTGTACGCCCATTCTGAACTGCACCTTTTCCGCGGCATTGTACGCGCTTCCGTTTTCAATAGCGTCAAGTATCGCTGTAAGCTCGTCGCCAAGGAACATTGACACGACCGCGGGTGGCGCTTCTGCCGCACCGAGTCTGTGATCGTTACCCGCGGAAGCGATCGTCAGTCTTAAAAGATCCTGGTAGTTGTCTACAGCCTCGATCACCGCACACAGGAAAAGTAAAAACTGCGCGTTTTCAAACGGCGTTTCGCCGGGTGTAAGCAGATTTACTCCTGTGTTTGTGGAAAGCGACCAGTTGTTGTGCTTGCCCGAGCCGTTTACTCCGGCAAAAGGCTTTTCGTGCAGCAAGCACACAAGCCCATGCTTACGCGCGACCTTCTGCATGATCTCCATTGTAAGCTGGTTGTGGTCGGTCGCTATATTCGTGGTCGTGAATATCGGAGCAAGCTCATGCTGTGCGGGAGCTGCCTCGTTATGCTGTGTCTTGGCAAGAATGCCGAGCTTCCAGAGCTCCTCGTTGAGCTCGGTCATGAAAGCGGAGACGCTCGGCTTTATCGTACCGAAATAGTGGTCGTCAAGCTCCTGTCCCTTGGGAGGCTTTGCGCCGAACAGCGTTCTTCCCGTAAAGATCAGGTCCTTGCGCTTTTCGTACATATCGTTCGGGATAAGGAAATACTCCTGCTCCGGTCCGACCGTCGTTTTTACAGATGTTACATTCTCGTTTCCGAACAGCTTGAGCACGCGAAGCGCCTGCTTGTTGATCGCCTGCATTGAGCGCAAAAGGGGAGTTTTCTTGTCAAGCGACTCGCCGCCGTATGAGCAGAACGCGGTCGGAATGCAAAGGGTCTTACCCTTGATGAATGCGTACGAGGTAGGGTCCCACGCAGTGTAGCCGCGCGCTTCAAAGGTGGCGCGAAGTCCGCCCGATGGGAAGCTGGACGCGTCCGACTCGCCGACGATAAGCTCCTTGCCTGAAAATTCCATTATGACCTTGCCGTCGCCGACAGGCGAAATAAAGCTGTCGTGCTTTTCGGCAGTGATACCCGTCATGGGCTGGAACCAGTGCGTGTAATGCGTAGCGCCCTTCTCTATCGCCCAATCCTTCATTGCGTCGGCGACAACATTAGCGACGGTGAGATCGAGGCTTTTGCCCTCGTCTATCGTCTTTTTTATCGCCATATATGTATCTTTCGGCAATCTCTCCTGCATCGCGCTGTCGCCGAACACAAGCTCGCCGAAATATTCGGGTATACTGTTCATATTTACCTCCGTGTAAATAAGCTGTAGCGGAAATTAAACAAGGCAAAGGCAGCCTGCACAGCCGCCTTTGCCGCTTTAATGACATTATATACTATCAAAGCAATTTTGTCAATAGTTTTTTATTATTAGTTGAGTGGTGTTGCGGGCTTAATAGTGTAGAAATCATAGAGATAATAGGTGTATTCGCCTGTACCGGGTGTTACGGTATTTCCGCCGGCGTTGATGATATCAACAAGAGCCTGTGCATTTGTGTTGATAGCCGTAAGACCTGCGGGAGCATATGTTTCATCATCCCAAATCTTGATCGCTACTCTATTGTTTTCAGGTCCGTTTACAGTGATATCATTGCCCGAGAAGGATGTGATCGCGTTTGTGTTAGCTACACCCTCGCCGTGATCGCTTTCACATCCGTTGATACCAAAGGCATGGCTGTTGGCATCGGTTATAGTGTTGCCATCAAACTTGAGAGTATAGTCAACTACCGCAAGGTATACACCGTACTCGCTGTCATTTTGTAATTTATTGCTTACCGGGTTGTGATTTGTGAAGTTAGCATCGACCGTGTTGCCTGTGATATTCATAGCAACATTTCCGCCGTTAACGTGAATAAATTCAGTTTTGTTGTCTTCAATGTTTACGGTAGTATCGTAAGCAAATACATTTATCTGCTCTGCACTAAAGCCTGTTACAGTGTAATCGCCCGACTTTGTGCCTGTGAGCGAGCCGTAAGAACCGAGAACACCGGGAGCGAGAAGCTCTACTCTGCCGTTAACTGTAGCCGCAGAACCGTCGAATGTCTGTGTAAGTCCTGACGTGGATGCGATTATAACGTCGCTGTCGAATGTACCTTCAAACTTATATACCTTGCCATCCTGTTTGAAATCTATTGTATCTATATCGGCAGGGGTTACTTTAACGGTCGCTGTATCGGGTGTTGCATCGGGATCGGTCGTGCCGTTGCCGTAATCGTATTCGGAATATCTGTCGTAATCAGAGCCGAAGCTGTCGCGTTCCTGCTCCATCTGTCTTGCATAAAGACCTACGTTGAATGCACCCGCGCCGCCTTCAACAAGCGGAAGCGTCTGGTAATCGTTGTTTGCGGATTCCTGCATATGAAGAGCTATTGCAAACGCGAGCACAGGCTCTTGTGTCGTAAGGTCAGTATCTTTAATAAGTCCGCCCGTGTTACCCATTAAGAGCGTGCCGTCCTCGTTGTTTACGATGTCGGCAAGCGTACCGAGCCTTTTCATGCTTGCAAGTGCATCAGCTCTGTTCTTATTATATGAAACTGTGGGATACGAGTAATATACGTCGATAACATCGGCAAGCTTTGTGAGTGTGCCGTTGGGTTTGATCTTGAATTCGTATTCAAAATTCAGATTACCCTGATTGATCACCTGGAAATACTCGATCTGTGTATATCCGGGCTCCCAGAGCTCGTAATCGAAAATCACATGATCAGGGTTATCCTTGAGTGAGGTCTTTGTGGGTGAGCCGGTATTTCCGGGATAATTTGCGTGGATAAGGTCCACCTTAAGTGTACCCGTCTTGATGATGTTGCCTGTTGATTCAACGCTGTCGGTAAACCATGCGAATGTTGTGCCCGCGAGCATAACAATGCACAGAAGCATCGAAACAGCACTTAAAAACAAGGCGCGTTTTGTGTTTGACATTTTGTCTTCCTCCAAAAATAAATTTATAATAACTTCACCATGGAATTATTACCGAAAATTATTACCTTACAACACCAACGTGTGCGTTTTCGGGGTTCGGGCCGATATTCTCACCCTCTGCTCCGTATCCGCTCCATTTTACACCTACGTTGTCTGCTGTATTGTCCGCCATAGCCGCGCTCGTGTCAGCTGACACAGAGCCTGCGATAACGCCGCAGTCGCGGTTAGCCGTAAGCCTTACCTTTTGCGCGGTGTTGCCTGTGATCGCGAATACTCCGTCGCCCGATTCACCTACTATCGAGCCTGCATTTCCGCCGCTTGCACCGCTTTCATCTATAGCTTCGATAATCGTATTTGTCACACTGCAGCCTGTAACGTCACCGTAAACAAAAGCAACTATACCGCCTGCACGGCTCTGCGATTTTATGTACGCACCGTCAACATTTACGTTTGCTATATCTCCGATCACGCATCCGAACAGACCCGCGTTTTCTTCAACATCTACCGTAAGTCCTCTTACCGTGTGTCCGTTTCCGTCAAAGCTACCCGCGAACACATTTGCGCCCGTGTCAGCTCCGATCGGCTGCCAGTCATATCCGCCGAGACCTACGTCCGACGTAAGTTTTACTGTGTAACCTTCATATGTGTTGCCCGAATTTACCGCCTGTGCAAAGGCAAGCAACTGCTCGGCAGACGCGATCTCGACCGTCATCGCCGCGGTGTCTGTGTTATTTTCCAGTCCTGTGCTGTCCGAATTGCCCGAGAAAGCATAGTCTGCGTTCTCATCGTACTTTTCGTCAAAGCTGTCCTTTTCATGGACCGCCTGTGTTGCTACAAGAGTAATATCCGCGTCAAGGAACAGCGGCTCTCCGTCCGATGAAAGCTTACCGTTCTTGAGGTTGTAATCGTTATCCGAGCCTGTAGGCGTCCAGTAAAGCACAAGCGTGATACAGTCCGCTTCTCCTGCGGGAAGAAAGAGATTTCGCTTGATACCTCATCAAGGTGATTCCATTCGTTGACCGCGGAAAGAAGTGTGTCGCGATCATCATAAAGCTTTACATCGCTTTCATCCGCATATGTTACAGCGCCTACCCTTACAACATCCGTAAGGCTCTTGCCTGTATCCTCTCCCGCATCGTCAAGAGCGGTATTGAAGTGTGCCGCAAAGGTCGAAAGCTCATACTTAAGCGCACGGTCTCCGGCGTTTGCTATTCTGAAATTAGCATATGAAACAACACCCGGCTCCCATTTTATCGGCTGACCGTCAGCGTCAACAAAGAAAGGGGCATATTCATCTTCAGAGATGTTTTCAACATCCTCCCACACGCCGCCGAGCGCGTTATTCGTATATTGCATCTCGACATCGAGCGTTCCGGCAATGATGCGGTTAGCCGTGACCTCGGCGCGGTCGGTAAACCACGCGTATGTCGAGCCGGCAAGTATCGTGATGCTTAAGACTATAGATATTGCCGCAAAGACGATCGCACGCCTTGAAGCCGTTCTGTTCATTGGTATCCTCCTGTTTTAATGGGTACGCGTTTGTGTTTTTACTTTATCACTCTTCCGACCTGACCGTCAAGGTAAAGTCCGATGTTTTCGCCCGAGCCTGTACCTGTATGGGCGACCTTTACGTCATTTACTGTGTTGTTCTCAACACTTGTGCCGGTCTCATACATACAGCCGACCACCTGACCTGCGTCACGGTCTGCAAATATTCTGAGGTTTGAAACAGTATTGCCGCTTACAGTGGAGTCTGCGCCCTCAGCGCCGATCCAGCCCGCTATACCGCCGACCTTGTCGCCGTCGGGATCTGCCGAGCCCGAGCCATCGGTACAGTAGATGGTTCCGCTCTTGACCGAGCAGTTCGTGATATCTCCGTAGATGTATGCCGCTATACCGCCGGCGCGGTGTGTGGTCTTGATCTGGATCATTTCAACATTCAGATTCATGATGTCGCCGTTTACGACACCGAAGAGACCTGCGTTGCTTGCCGTATTGATGTTTACGTTAGATATAGTCTTGTTGTTTCCGTCAAAGGTTCCCGAGAACGCCGAGCCGAACGCAGGGATATCATCGTTACCGATAGGCTCCCAGTAGTAGCCGCCCAGCGTGATATCGTTCATAAGCTTCACCGTGTAGCCCGAATATGTATTCGCGCCGCTGTTTACATTGTCGGCAAATGCTAAAAGCTGTTCAGCAGTGTAGATCTCGACAAGCTTTTCGTCCGCGTCCGTGTTATCTTCAAGGCCGTCTGTGTCGGATACGCCGGTGAAATCGAAGGTCGCGTTCTCATCGTAATAGTAGTTGAAGCTGTCGGACTCGGCTGTCCACTGGGTCGCGTAAAGTCCGATATTGAAGCCTCGGTGTCCCTCGCAGAGCATCATATCCTGATACTCGTTTCCGGCATCCTCCTGCATCTTGAATGCGATACCGATCTCATAGAATGTGCCGATAGTGGGGGGAGTCGCTCCCATACCGAGCTCGGTAGACGTACCGTGGTGGATAACACCATCGCGCTCGTTTATGATCTCGGCAAGTGTGCCCGCGTATGTCATCACAGAGGTGTCGTCAAGATATGTTCTGTCGGATATGTCGGGAATTGTCGCCGCATGTACGGAGTATACGTCGATCACTTTTGCAAGATCGGTAAGTCTGCCTGTGGGTGTGATCCGAAGCTCGTACTTGAAGTGGAGATTGCCCTCGTTACGCAGGTAGAGCTTGTCATATTGTGTGTAGCCGGGCTCCCAATACTGGTAGTCGAATACCTGATAGCTCTTGAACTCCTGCTCAAGTTTATTAAACGATACGAGAACGTCGGTGTCTG
>JAFUMW010000090.1 GCA_017482465.1 Clostridia bacterium | reverse complement strand
GCAACTGACGGCAAGCTTTGACGATTTGCTTTGCAAATGCGGTCTTTCAGACCGCAAGTCAATGTTGCCGGACTTGCGCCTTGGCGCAACGTCTTGTTAATCACAGGGGGGCGGATTGATGCTTGCATCTGTTGTTCAAGGTCGGGCAGGGGGAGCCCATCTTTGTATGTCAATTTGACAACTCCAGCCGAAAGTCCTTGATTTTCAAAAGCTTTTCGTGTTTTTTGAGGAAAGAACAACCTTTCTTCACCATTGCACTTTTTCTAGAATCTTATGGTCTTGGATTTGCAACTTCTACCGGTATAGTTCGTCATCAGTACCTCAATTCTACACGCGATCTTCTGGCAGACGAGATCCTTTCCCGACCATTGGCATACGAAATCGGAGCCGATTATCGATATTCTTGTTCCGGCATAGTCTTATTGGGCTTTATTTTGGAAAAAATATACGGAAATTCTCTTGAGAAGCTTTTCGTAGAGCGTCTGAAAAAAACTTGAATATGGCAGAAGCAGATTTAATATTCGGGTCGATGAAGAAAATGCTGCTATTTGCTATCGTTCCGAACACGTGGACGGATTGCCTTGTCCCTGGGACGACGAGAATATTCGCGTAATGCAAACTTCGGCAGGCTCGGGCGGACAGTTCTTCACACTTGCAGATATCAAGAAATTTACCAAGGCTGTGCTTGATATTGACATACTGCCACATAGAATGGCAAAGATACAGTATTAAAAAAACTTTGTAATCCCAAAATGTCTGCAAGAGTAAATCTTGCAGACATTTTTTGTGGTTACTCTTTACTTTGGTAAAAAAGTGTGATATACTCTTAACAGAGGTGATAAAAATGAAATACATAGTTGACAACGATCTTCATATCCATTCAAAATTATCATTATGCTCGAACGATCCCGAGCAGACGACCGAAAGGATACTCAAGTACGCGATCGATAACGGAATAAAGACAATATGCCTTGCCGATCATTTCTGGGACGAGACGGTAGAGGGTGCGTCGGACTGGTATGAAAAACAGAATTTTGCTCACATTTCACAGGCAAAGCCTCTGCCTCAGGCTGAAGGTGTGCGCTTCTTATTCGGATGCGAGACCGAGCTTAACCGCTTTCTTACGCTCGGCGTTTCCAAGGAACGCTTTGACGAGTTTGATTTTATCGTAATACCTACCACACACTTCCACATGAGAGGTTATACAATTTATGAGGAGGATGCGGCAAGCTTACAGGGCAGAGTGAAGGCTTGGTACGAGCATTTTGAGGCTGTTCTTAACATGGATCTGCCGTTTCACAAGGTAGGTATCGCGCATCTTGTCTGCTCGCTTATGTCGCCCAAGGAAGGATACGTTGATATGCTTAAGCTTTTGGATGAAAGCGAGATGACACGCCTGTTTACAAAGGCGGCAAAGCTCGGCGTCGGTATCGAGCTGAATAAGAGCGATATGAGCTTTACCGATGAGAATGCTGAGCTTGTTTTGCGTCCCTTTAAGATCGCCAAGGCATGCGGATGCAAATTCTATTGCGGAAGCGACGCGCATCATCCTGCGGGCCTTGATAGTGCGAAGGCTGTATTTGAGCGTGCGGTTGATCTGCTCGGGCTTACAGAAGACGATAAGTTTGTGATCGCTTGAACAGGAGAAAGAGCCATGGATTGGAATAACGAGCTCTATAACAATGAAGAAAAGCCGCTTGACCGTCTGGTCGACGGCTACAGCCACACATCTGTCTTCCGCACGATAGCATTCGTCGGAGACAGCCTGTCCTCGGGCGAGTTTGAGACCCGTGATGCAGAGGGCAAGCCCGGTTATCATGACCTGTTTGAATATTCATGGGGACAATACATAGCACGAAAGAACGGGCTTAAAGCATATAACTTTTCACGCGGCGGAATGACGGCTGTAGAGTATATCGAAAGCTTTGCAGAGCAAAAAGGCTTTTGGAAAAAAGAGCTTGCCGCTCAAGCGTATGTGATCGCTCTTGGCGTAAATGATCTTTGCGGACGCAAAATGGAGGTCGGCAGTGTAGATGATATCGACGCTGACGATCACCGTAAAAATAAGCCTACGTTTTTGGGATATTACGCGGCTATAGTGAGCCGTTACAAGGAGATAAGCCCCGACGCTAAATTTTTCTTTGTGACATTCCCTAAGCACGGCAATGCCGAACGCGATGAAAAAGCGCAGGAAATGATAAAAGCGCTCTACTTGCTTTCCGAGTATTTTGAAAACTCATATGTTATTGATCTTTATAAGTACGGACCTGTTTACGATGATGCGTTCAAGGAAAAATTTTACATGTTCGGCCATATGAATCCGAGCGGATATATACTCACAGCAAAAATGATAGATTCGTATATCGACTATATAGTACGCCGTAATTATAATGATTTTAAGACTGTCGGATTTGTCGGTACGGACATTGATTATAAATCGGGACTTATAAAGTAAGTGTATGACAAAACAGCTATTGACCGTAAAAAGGTGCGGGGAAGATCTGCGCTATATGGTAAAGCGCAAGCTTTTCTGTACCTTTTTGCATTTTATTTATTTGCTTGCTTTTGTTGCCGCTGTTGACCTTCTCATCTTTTTTGCAAGCCGAAACGGGCGTGTACCGTGGGTTATTTTCGCTGTGCCTGTGCTTATACCCGTGTTTTTTCTTCAGCGCGGGATATGCAGGTCATTATCGGAAATGTATATTATAAAAAAAGGTGATTTCAGTATAGTCAGCGCAGTGCTTTCCGATATCGGAGAGCTTGAGGCAAAAAAGTCCATCTATTTTATAAATAAGCTTATCGCAAAAGCAAAGCGAGTTGATGTATTGTATTATTCGCCGTATAAGCGTTACATCGTCTCGGATTGTGAAAAAGAGCTGCTTAAATACTCCGCACCGGGAGATACCTTTTATATTGTTGTGTTCAATAACAACAAAAATATACCTGTTGTCGTATATAACGCGCGGGCATTTAATTTTACGGAAGGTTGAGTAAGACTTGTAATGCGTTTGGGAATATTTACGGACTCTCATTACAGCTCCAAAGATGTGACCTGCAATGTCAGATACAACAGCAGATCGCTCTGTAAGATAAAAGAAGCTTTTGAATATTTCAGCGAACAAAAATGCGATCATGTCATATGCCTCGGCGATCTGATAGACAAAGAGGACTCGCACGAAAAAGAGATCGAAAATCTTAAGTCGGTCTCGCGGGTGTTTTCGGAATATGACATGAGGATTTCTGTTGTAATGGGCAATCACGATGCATTTGCGTTTGATGTTGACGAGTTTTTCTCGGTGCTGGGTGAAAAGTATATCCCCGTTGACCTATTCACCGAAAATACAGCGCTTATATTCATAGACGCATGCCACTTCAAAACGGGAGAGCACTATAAGCGCGGTGACAGTGATTGGACCGATACATATTATCCCCATACAGACGATCTGCGCGCAAGACTTGCACGTGTGCAGGGTGATGCGTATGTGTTTTTACATCAGGTGATCGACCCTGAGATCAGAGCAGACCACAGACTGTATAATGACGCCGAAATACGCGCTGTGCTCGAAGAAAGCAAAAAGGTGCGCGCCGTATTTGAGGGACACTACCATGAGGGACATGACTCACGGTTAAACGGTATACGATACACGACCTTTCCCGCCATGTGCGAAAAGGATGACGCATATTACGTAACAGAGATATAAGGAGAATGATAATGAACTTTGAAATTATAGATTTTCACACACACCCCTTTATTGAGGAGGAAAACAATATCTGCTCACACAAGCAGGTATGCGGTATGAGCGCCGATAACACCCTTGAGGTGTTCGGAAAGCTCGGAGTTTCCAAAATATGCGGCTCAGTTATCAGCGGTCACAAGGATGAAAACGAAACAAGCTGGGACAGAATAAAGAGAAACAATGATACGGCGCTCAAGTTAAGAGAGAGGTACGGCGATTTTTATATTCCGGGCTTTCACGTACACTCAGATTTTGTCGATGAATCCATAGCCGAGATGCACCGTATGAAAAAGTTGGGTGTAAACCTTATCGGTGAGCTCGTACCGTACATGGACGGTTGGAAAAACTACGCAAATGACGGTTTCTCTGCTATACTTGATGAAGCGGGAAAGAATAACATGATCGTCAGCTTCCACTCGCAGGAGGAAGATGAAATGGACGCGATGGTCAAGCGCCATAAGGACGTTATTTTTGTCGCGGCGCATCCGGGAGAGTACAGCTCGTTTATGCGCCATGTAGAGCGCATGAAGATGAGTGAGAACTATTACCTCGATCTGTCGGGATACGGCATATTCAGATACGGTATGCTTCGCCGTGCGATAGATGAATTTGGCGTTG
>JAFUMW010000089.1 GCA_017482465.1 Clostridia bacterium | reverse complement strand
CTATGAAGGGTATTCTCGCGCCTACCTTCAAGGAGGTCGTGCTCGGACACGCAGAAGTGCGTCAGACTATCCATGTCCCCAATGTCGGCACGATTGCGGGCTCGTATGTACAGGATGGTAAGGTCACAAGAAACGCCGAGATACGCGTAGTACGCGACGGTATCGTTATCTTTGAAGATAAGATATCCTCACTCAAGCGTTTCAAGGATGACGCGAAGGAAGTTCTTCAGGGCTTTGAATGCGGTATCGGACTTGAGAAGTTTAACGACATAAAGGTCGGCGATATCCTCGAAGCATACGAGATGCAGGAAGTCGAAAAGGATTAAGCTTATATAGGCGGACGTAAAGCGTCCGCCTTAATTTGAGGTAAATCAAATGATAATAATACTTGAACAGCTGTTTCTTTTATTCAGCTTTATGCTTGTCGGTTATATCCTTGGAAAACTGAAGATAGTCGATACCGCACATACAAAAATACTTTCGGCATTTGCGGTAAATATTTTTGTGCCCTGTACGGTGTTTAAGTCGTTTTCAAGCAACTTTACTGCGGAATATCTTGCGGCATATTATCCGTTTGTGATAGCGTCTGCTGTTGTAGTGATAATACTTGTTATAATAGCGCATTTCGCAAGTAAGCTTTTTTCGAGATCTGATTACGAGCGAGCGATTTACAGATATTCGCTTATAGTTCCGAACTACGGCTATATGGGCTACGCGCTTGCCGAAGGATTGTACGGAGCGGCGGGACTGCTTAATTTTATCGTGTTCTCGCTTCCTGTGTCTGTCTATACATATACTGTTGGCTACAGCATGCTGACCAAGCGCGAGCTGTCACTGAAAAAGCTACTCAATCCGATTATGGTCGCACTTGCTTTGGGCGCGGTGTTCGGACTGACGGGTATAAAGGTGCCGGATATCGTAACCGAGCTGTTGAGTAAGGGCTCGGGATGTATGGCACCTATAAGTATGCTGCTTGCCGGACTCACGATATCAGAATTCGATATAAAGAGTCTTATAAACGAAAAAAAAACATACATAGCGGCACTGCTCAGACTTGCAGTGATACCGTTTGCAGTAATGCTTGTGCTCAAACCGCTCGGAATGCCTGAGCTTACAAGAACTGCGGTGTTGTTTTACTCAATGCCGTGCGGACTTAATACTATCGTGTTCCCGCGTTTGATCGACGAGAACTGTATGATAGGGGCAAAGCTTGCGTTCGTATCAAATCTTTGTGCGATCGCGACTATCCCGTTGATCCTGAATCTGATATAGCCGCAGGCGGTGCAATCATGCATCGCCTGTTTTTCTGTTTGAATAGAGTATAACGGATAATACTGTCAAATATGATGAAGGTATTGAAAAAACGCTCTGAATATGATACAATAACCATAGCACGGCAAGCAAACGTATCAGATGAAAAGCACAGCCGACGAAAGGAAGTAAAAATGGTAAAGCATATTATTTTATGGAAACTTAAAGAAGAACACAATAACGAAGACGTAAAGCGCGGTATCAAAGAGGGTCTTGAGGGACTTCTCGGCGTGATCCCCGGACTTATTGAAATAAAGGTACAGACAGAAAAGCTCGCATCGTCAAACGCGGACGTGATGCTGTATTCTATTTTTGAGAGCGAGGACGCGCTGAGAGGCTATGCCGTACACCCCGAGCACGTAAAGGTCGCTGACACAAAGGTGAGACCCTTTACCGAAACAAGATCGTGTATTGATTTTTGCGAAGAATGATATGAGAAAATTTAAAAGCCCGAAACGGTTGCGTTTCGGGCTTTTAATATGAAGAAAAATTTGTTACTGTTTCTTTTTGAGTATATCCTCTATCTCGTGCATAAAGGTCTCGACATCCTTGAATTCGCGGTAGACCGACGCAAAGCGTACATACGATACAGCGTCTATCTCTTTGAGCCTGTCCATTACCATGTTACCGATCTGGCTGACGTGGACTTCGTTCTTGAAGGAATTTAAAAGCTCGTTTTCAATATCGCTTACTATCCTTTCCATCTGATCCACGCTGACCGGTCTCTTTTCACAGGCGCGTCTGATACCGTTCAGTATCTTTGTCCTGTCAAACGGTTCTCGGATCTCATTCTTTTTTACGACCATCACGGGCATGTTTTCTATACATTCATAGGTGGTGAATCTTTGTTGGCAATTAAGACATTCGCGTCTGCGTCGGATGGAATTTCTTTCATCCATTGAGCGTGAGTCTATTACCTTGCTTTCTGTGTGTCCGCAACCGGGGCATTTCATAGTACTGTTCCTTTCACTTTCTGACGGTGTAATTTACGGTGCACGTGTCACCGTCTGCCTCTGCTTTTACGGTGATATTTTTGCTGCCGCCGTATACATTTATCTTGAAGCGTCTGCTTTCCGGCTTGCCGTTATAGTCTCCGTAAGGCGCTCCGATAGTAATAACTGTATTCTCATCGGTCGCCTTGCATGTAATGAGAGTGTGACACGACTCCTTTGTCTCATATTCGGGAGTGGTCATATCGTCCTCGCGTAAGATGTATTCGCTCTCACCCTCGGGATAAACGTCAAGCTCGATAACACTTTTATCGTAGTCACGAATACAGGCAAGCTCTGTGGCAGACGCGGGTATGATCGAACCGCGCTTAACAAAGAGCGCGCCGCCGCGGTCAGCGGTAACATCGACCTTCATCGTAACAGGTCCTTCGTATATCTTTCCTGTCCAATAGTCCTCCCACTTGCCTTCGGGAAGGCTTACAGTATCCGTATACGCGCATACCATAAGAGACGGTCCGAACATATACTGGCATACATTGTCAAAGCCGTCTTCAAACTCGGGGAACATGAGCGGGAGCGGACGTACCATCGGGATCGCGTCCTCATGCGCTTCTATCGCCGCAGAGTATATATAAGGGAAGAGTCTGTAGCGAAGCTTTGCATAGAACTTGAAGAGCTTATAGTTTTCTTCACCCGCCCACCAAGGCTGGCGAACTCCCGACCACGCGTTCAGATGCGCCCACGGCACGAGGAATCCGAAGTGCAGGCTCTCGGGTTTGAATATATGCATGTCGATAGTGGTATTTGAAAAGCCGGACATGGCAAGAGTGAGAAGCCATATCATTGCACCGTGCTCACCGCCGTTGTCAC
Source organism: Clostridia bacterium (assembly GCA_017482465.1). Taxonomy (GTDB): domain Bacteria; phylum Bacillota; class Clostridia; order Oscillospirales; family CAG-272; genus UBA4717. The sequence goes on along the minus strand of JAFUMW010000089.1, from coordinate 4,630 downwards.
CGGTGGTAGATGCGCTCCACTTCTGGCTTCCCATATAACCGCCGCAATAGTGGTGCATGGGGCGAAGACCTGTCTGGTTTTTGAAGCCCTCATATGTCTGCTTGGTCAGAAGTACCTGATTTAAGTTGTGCATCTGCATTTGCGGAACGCCGTTAGAGTAGATGAGATTAGGCTCACACTTCCATACGAAGTCTGCAGGGTCGAGCTTAAAACCATCGACACCGAATTCGGTCTGTTCGCCGAGATGCTTGTACCACGGCTCAAACTTATTGTTATCATCGCCTCTGTATTGACGCTCAGCCTCGTCTGTGAGGTCGTATCTGTCGCAGAACCAAAGCGAGAGGTGTATACCCATGCGCTTGAGCGCCGCCACAAAGGTGTCGGGGCATTCACGGCTCTTGTGCCACGGGGGCATATGAAATTTTTTGAGATCCCATTCGGTGTTGGTGGAATAGTCGTAGAACTTTGTCATCCAACCGGGCTCAAGGCTGAACATATCGACCGGTATCTTTTCTTTTCTGAAGCGTTCGGCATCGCTCATGACCTCAAACTGATTTGCGTGGATCGGTGCGATGTATGTAAGACCGTACGCCCAGCCGGGAAGAAGCATTGACTTGCCAGTCAGCTTCATGTAGGATCTGAGCATTTCGGGCATTGTACCGTAAAGGATAAAAACATCAAGATGATCGTGCTCGCCGCATACGATAGCCTTATCATCATACTGCTCGCAAAGATCAACAAAGTGTCTGCCGTTAGCATTTATGAGCATACCCCAGCCGGCAGAGCTCATAAAGAAGGGAGTGGGGATCTCGTTATACTGGTAATAAGTCCAATTCTGATAAGCACGGCCGCGAAGCTCAAGCTTATCACGCGAAGCCTCACCGAGACCGTAGAAGCGTTCTTTTTCACCGACCTCGATGCTGACACCGAAGTGAACGTCGCTCGATATGAGCATAGCGGCGTTATCATCATCCGGAAGATCGATCTCTGTGTTGGGGTTTCCCTCTGCAACAACGTGGTTTAAGTGCCTGTCCTTGAATTTGTCAAGCAGGTAAGAAGACGCGTCACCCCAGAATTTGTCATCGCTGTCAGGGCGGAACGCAAGCTTCAGCTTAAGCTTTCCGACATTCAGTGTGGTACTTTCGGCGTCGTAGCTCGCACCGTCCGTGCAGTCCTCACTTACAGGGGTGAGGATCGAATATCTTTCTGTTAGAGTTAGCTTGCCTGCGTAGTCGGTATCTGTTATTCTGAAAATACCGTTGGCAAGCTGTTTGCAAGTGACTTTTTTCATTTTGACCTCCGATCGGGGATGATGTATTTACTTAACGTGTACCGCAAGGCACTTTTAAAAGTATTATACCATAGCGTTCCAAAAATTACAAGGCGATTTGTAAAAATTATAGTATTTTTACTGATACAGAAAAATAGATCGATCAAAAAAGAGAGACCGCTTACGCAGCCTCTCTCTTTTCGGTGTATTTTATTACTTTATCGGTAAGATATCATATCCTAACCAATTTGCAATGTGTCTTGACAGTATGACATTATCGATCGTAGTAACGCTGCCGCTTTCGTCAATGTCCGAATTCTTCGCGTCGATATTTTCGTATCCGTTCCAGTTTGCCATATATCTCGCAAGGTGTGTTACGTCTACCGGATCGACAGATCCGTCGTTATTTACGTCGCCGTAAATAACATCGCGCGGAATTTCAAACTCCTCTGCCTCGGTTTTGCTTGCAAAGAAGGCAACATATGCGATATCGAGATCTCCTATCGTCAAAGTCGAGCCCTGTTTACCTGCTGCACGAAGGATGATCTGAGAAAGCTTGTTTTCGGTGAAGTTGTTGGCGAAAATGGGGGCTTCCTTAATAAGGCTGTCGTTACCGTCACTCCAGTTATCCTCACCGGTTGAGGTCTTTGCAAGATCATATACAACCGTATTGAAGCTACCGTTGTTGTTTAGTGCGAAGTTTTCTCCGCCCCACGCTCTTGCTCCTGACGGTGTTGCAATATTGATTTCTTCCGAGCTTGTATATTCGCTTGTTCTGTAGCATATCTTCATGTACGGATATGTGCTTGAAGAATAGCCTTCGGGGTAGTAATTTGTATCAAGCTCTATCTCAAAGCGCGAAAGATCTTCTGCTGTTTCTGCCGCCGGAACATTAAAGTTGATATAGGAGGGAAGTGTTCCTCTTGCCGAAACCTTTGTTGCTATAACATGATTATTTCTGGCATTATTTCCCGAGAGTCCGGTTTCGGGTGTGAAGATGACATATGACGGAGCAAATTTAGCTTCGAGCGATATGTCGCCGAGAACGGCAAATGTGATGCTGAGATTATCGCTTATCTTCGCGCCGTTCTTGATATACCATCCCTTAAAGGGGAAGCCCTCATTCGTAACAGCTGTAAGCGTTATATTAGAGGAAGCTTCAACCTCAGCCGTAAAACTTTCGGCAGGATCGGTATCATCATATGAAACCATACCGTTTCCGTTAGTGCTTACATTTACACTGAATATAGCGTTATCTGCATTGCTTGCGTCGTAAGTACATACTGTACACTTACCGTTTTCGTCCGGTTCATGCGCCGACTTTTCGCCGCTTACCGCCGAACAGTGCGCGCACTCGAGATAGTGGTAATCATTGTTATATACGAATTCAAAGCTGTGATCATCAGCTGCCGTTGATCCTCTGCCGCACTCGGTACATGTTACACCTGACGTACAATCTTCTCTCTTGAGTGTAAGCATCGGAACTGTAGCAAGGTCAACGCCATCCGAAACTGTAATTTCGCACTCTGCAGCCGTATAACCCGGCTTTTCTACTCTTACAGTATATGTTCCGGCAGGTACTCCTAATGAGTAGTTTAAAACCGTATTTCCGTTTTCTGTGCTGACAGGTATTGCATCGTATTCTCTTATAACTGCCTTTGCACTACCGCCTTCCAAAAGGGTTATACTTGCACTGCAGTTGCAGGGGTATTCACATTCAACACCTGTTGAATCAACAACTGTAATATTTCCGTTGATGTAAGCTTGTGCCTCGAGCTCAGCACCGAGATAAGGGGATACTACAACTCTGTTAAGCTTTACGGGATCGCTGGCAGAAGCATCATTTCTCGAAAGACGTATTTTATGCTTGCCTGCTTCGAGAGCCAAAACAAGTGTTTCGGTATGCGTACGTGCTATATCGGACTCCTTTGTCTCAACGCTTCCCACAAGCTCGCCGTCAAGCTCAACGTCAACCACGCCTGTGCTGTAGTCATTGCACACAAGAAGATCAAGCGCATACTCGCCGTCATCAAGGACTTCAATATAATAATCCGCAAATATGCTTGTGTCCGGATAATCAACACCGTCCGACTCAATATCAGAGGTGAGAGGTGCGTATACGTCGGTCTTGTCCATCGTGTTAACAATGAAATTCCACGATTGAGCCTGAACATAGTAACCGTTGGCATTTATGCCTGTGTGATTATCTTGTATGAAATTGAAGTCTTTAGCGTGTATCACCACAGACTTTTCAGCGCTTACCTTAGTGTAGTTTGCGGCATTTGCCATAGAGTTAGACGCAAGAACCGCATTAAGTATGCTCTTTGCGTTGAGCTTGAGGTCGCTTCGTGTTATCGATCCGTCGGAAAGGGCGTCTACAAATGCATTTATATCACCCTTGGGCATTTTAAGATTATTGCCCGCCTTGACCTCTTTGAGATTGTTTGAGTCGTTAGCCCAGTCGGTCATAACGATACCGTCAAAGCCCCACTCATCTCTGAGTATTCCGGTAAGAATATCATAGTTCTCAGCTACTTCAACGCCGTTGATCTTGTTGTATGAGCTCATGAGATACTTGTGATCGGTCATCTCAAACATTATTCTGTAGCCCTCAAGATAGATCTCACGCATTGCTCTTTCGGAAATACGGCTGTCGCTTACAGTTCTGCCGTTTTCCTTATTATTGAGCGCAAAATGCTTCGGAACGGCATTTACGCCTTCGTCTTTCGCACCGAGTATTACCATTGCCGCCGAAATACCGGTTACAAGGGGATCCTCGGAGTAGTATTCAAAGTTGCGTCCGCAAAGCGGATTTCTGTGAATGTTCATGCCGGGAGCAAGCCATCCGTCACTGTTTGTTGACATACCGTCTCTGCCGGCAACACGACCCATTTCGCGGATAAGCTCTGTATTCCACGTGCATGCAAGAAGCGTTGCACAAGGCAAACACGTTGCGCCGATATCCGGTTCAAGTCTGAGTCCTGCACCGCCGTCGCTTACCGTCACCTGAGGTATTTCATATTCAACGAGACGGCCGAAGGACGCGGCACTTCTCGATACAGCACCTGCGCTTCCTCCTGCGAGCTTTATAAGGTCGATATTAGTCATGCTTTCAAGGAACTCGTCCATTGTGATATCGCCGTTATAAACATCGATAAAGGAGAGCGGTGCTTCGCTTTCGGCATACGATAAGTCGCTGTCGAGGCTTATTTCAAAGCCGGCTGCCTTAAAGATGAGCGCATCAAACTGCGGTACAGAATATGCACCTGTAACACGCAGAGTCACCTTACCGGCAGGAAGAGTCATTGCTATCGGATCAGACTCAGCAACGGTATTCCAATAAGCGTTGTCCGTATTAGT
>JAFUMW010000088.1 GCA_017482465.1 Clostridia bacterium | reverse complement strand
ATATCATACCCGAGGATACTTTTGTCGGACTTACAAACCTCAAGGGCGGCAGACAGTTCAATTCGGCGTGCTACGAGCACTATACCGATGTGCCTGCAGAGGATGAAAAAGACACCGATGAGACCGAAGACACCGATGTAACAGATGATACGAGCGACGTGATAGTTCCGGATCCCGATAATGAAAAATTCGAGGATGAAACGGGCGAGACCGAGGACAGCTCGGCAGACACCGCGGAAAGTGAAAGCTCTGATACCGAGGCGGAAGATACCGAAGAGGTAACAAACGAAGAGCAGACAACGGCTGACACCGAAGAAGAAACTGCTCCGCCGTGGCTCGGACTGTAAGAATAAATCCGAAGATCACCTCATACGATAGTGTGAGGTGATTTTTATGTCAAAACGGGTTAAAAGCACGCTTAAAAACAGAGTGCGAAGCGAGCTTGGAGCAATTGACCTGCGGGTCGTGATCGTAAGCGCTGTTATATGTCTTATCCTCGGTATACTTTCTGCTTTTGCCGCCGGCGGATTTGATATGTACGGACAAATATATCTTCCGGCGTCAGCGCCCCCTGCCTTTATCTTTCCGATAATATGGAGTGTTTTGTATCTTCTTATCGGAGCGGCGACCGGGATCGTGATCGCTTCGCATGACAAATGCTTTGATGTGCAAAAAAAGCGCGGGTTATTATATTTCGCGGTGATGTTTGCGTTAAATCTGATATGGGCGCCCGTGTTTTTCGGATGCGGCTTGTTTTTTGTCGGATTTGTTATCATATGTGCGATGATAGTGCTGACCTTTTTTGTCCTGTTGTGTTACAGTAATATCAGCTTTGTAAGCGCGGCAATAATTTTTATATATTGGCTGTGGCTTTTGTTTGCGGCATACTTAAATCTTGCTATTTTGTTTCTAAACTCGTAAATTACGGTCAAAGATATTGACAAATCATAAAAAAAATAGTATACTTTTGACAGGACGTGAAAGCAGTGGTGAAATAACTGCGTTCAAACCAAGTTTTAGAAAAAGAAAACCGCTATGCGGAACGGAGGTCTACATGAAAACAACAAAAATTATTGCAGCGATCCTTCTTGCGATCCTTGCAACACTTTCGCTTTATTCCTGCGGAGGCGATGATAACGAGGTCAGCATTCCTACAGGTGATGTTAACGTAACGGTAAAGATCAGCACAGATGACTATGGCGTACTTGCCGAGGGTGCTGTAGGACTTGCCGAGGGTTCTTCTGTTCTTGATGCTATCACAACCTTCTGCTCAAGCACAATGGACAAAGACGGCGACGGAAATGTTGACGGAGAGATCGGAATCGAATATGAAAACGACGAGAACGGATTACCGATATCGGTAGTTCAGCTCGGAGACTATAAGGAAACAGAAAAGAACAAGCTCAGCTATTACTGGAGCTTTATGCTCAACGGCAAGGAGCCCGAGGGCAGAGCTGCTGAAAATGTTGTTGCCGACGGCGACGTAGTTATCTACAACTATACATTTATTCCTACAGGCGATTACGTAACCGTAAGATTTGAAGCAGAGGATAAGGTCATTGTTAAGGATACGGTAGTGGTATTTGACGCGGGAGACACAGTACTTGATGTAGCTCTTGACGCGCTTAAGAGAAGTGGTCTTGAGTACAGCGAGTCTGAGGACGGCACAGCTATCCAGAGCGTTGACGATTACCTTGCAAAGATCACTCCTATTTATGATGAAACATGGGATGCCGAGGTTGACGGCGAAAAAGTTGTTGTGAACGAAGCTACGGTATCAAATGAAAACGAGATCGTATTCACATTCAACAGAACCGAAAAGGAAGTAGTGGATACACAAGCGTAAGACCATAAAAATCAGCCCGCTGACATAACAGTCAGCGGGCGTTTTTTGTGTAATTATATAAACATGATGCCTTGCACGGCATACGGCTTAAGCGTAAGCTTCAGTACGTCAGACGGGATATCATCAAATTCATGAACCGGTGTCATGCAACCGTCTGTCAAAGCATAGCGTGTATATCCATCAGGCACACATATTTGACATTCAGATGCTTCATCTGTACCGTTGAAGACACGGAGGAATATGCCGATGTCCGTATATCTCAACGCTGAAATATACGCGCCGTCGATCTTGAAGCTTTGAAGCGGTGTATCCGAGCTTTCGATGAGCGGTCGATTGAACGACAGCGCCTGCTCCCACAATAGCTTGTCTGCGTCTTTGCCGTGCGGACAGATCGCATAGTCAAATGCAAAATGCTCTCCGAGGCAATAGGATTTAACACTCTGACACTTGTATTCCATAGCTACCGAACGGAAAAGCGCCAGCATCATAATGCCGTCTTCGGTATTATTGTGCGGCAGTCCGCGGTTCATAAGCGCAAGTCCTGCGTTTGACATCGAATTATCCATAAACATCTGTGCCGGCTGTGCTCCTTCGCCTCTTTCGATGATACCGTAAGGTATCTGGTGCCGTATACATCCGTCCTTGAACGAGGGGAAAGCGGCACGAACACGAACGCGCGTTGTCTGACAGTCTATCTCGGTATGGTATTCAATGCGCGGCGAGTCACTGTTCAATGTTAGCGTTACCGTAAAAGGAATGTTGCTTGCCCAATAATTGAGCACACCGCTTTGGACGATACGAAGGCAATTATCTCCAAGCTTATATGCTTTGGCTGCTCTTACACCGTCGGCAGATATCATTGCTTTAGGATGCGTCGGCAGAGCGGCACGGTCGTACGGATCGGGATTGTTGATGGCGTATATCTGCGGATCTTTTTCGCAGGGATACTCGAACTCACACCAGTTATCTCCGTTGTCCGCCTGCATCTGCAGGCTTCCGAACGGTATGTCGGATGTGCCGACAAGCTCGTTGCCGCTACTTTTTTCAATAAGTGAGGCGATGTATCCGCGCTGATTGATCTTTACACTGTAGTATTTGTTTTCATAAGTACACGGAAGCGTTGCAGGCACTTCTGCAAGTTCTTTCTTGTCTGCAATACCAAAGGCATCGGCTTCAAGCTTGTACGCCTTGCCGTCGATATCAACAATTTCGCTTACGGCAAAGTTGTTGGGGTTGAAATAAGCCGCCCTGCCGCCTACGGAAAGTTTTCTGCGGATATTATCAAGAGTTTCAAGGACTTCTGTGTTTTCAGCCCTTGCCTGATCGAGCGCTTCATCGCATACAGTACCGCATATTATGTCGTGGAACTGATTTTTCAGCACCGTTTCCCATTGAGGTGTAAAATCGGTTTTTGCACCGCGAAGAACAGACAGAAGCTCAAGCGAGTAAATCATGTTTTCAAGCTGTTTGTTTCGTATTTTGATGTCGATGTTTGTTACAAAGCTGCCTTGGAAGGTGCTTATAAACTCACCTGCATACTCCGGCTTTGATGTAAAGTCGATCCTGTCAAGAGCACGGTCAAAGTTTGAAAATTCAAGAGGTACCATGTCAGACTCGCTCTGGAGCTGACGGACTATCGCGGGGGCGGAAGCTGCCGGCATTCTCATGTCGCCGCCTGCAGGTATTATCTGCAGCTCGCCGCCGCAGTGAGCGCGGTTATGCTCGTACAGTTTCATAAAGCCTTCCCTTGACGCCTGCTCCCAGTGAAGCTCCTGTGCGTTTACGGCGGCAACATTGTCCGGGAATGCTATTCCAGCATACGCGCTTGACATCCAATGCGTGGGCAATAATGTGCCGTCAAGTCCGCGCCAGGTATAATTTTCAATATCAAAGCTTTCGTACATACATCTGCTGAAAACGTAGTAGTCGTATCCGCTTTGAGATATGATCTGCGGAAGCTGTGCATGGTGTCCCCAGCAATCGGCAATAAACGCTGAACGCGGAGTATAGCCAAATTGTTCCGAAAGGTATTTTCTGCCGAGTATTGCCTGCATATAAAGGCTCTCACCCGACGGCATAGACATATCGGGTACGACCCAATATCCGGGAGCGAAATGAAGCTGACCGTTTTGGATGAAGTTTTTTATTTTTTCGCGAAGCTCGGGACGATTATTGTAGTAGTCGCGGAAAAAGTACACCTGCTCAACGGTGTAGGTATAGCTTTTATCCTCTTCCATGATAGACACAGCCTTGTCAAGTATTGTAAACGCCCTGTCCCTGTACCATGACTCGGGACGCAGGTATGCAATATCGTGATGAAATGTCGGAATAATATGTATTTTAGCCTCCATTATTCTTACCTCCGCATCTTATTTACAGTAAGTATACATTGATTTGTCTGTTTTGTCAACAAATACAGGTAATATTTTTTTTATATTTTTATACAATATTTTCAGATGAATATTTGCTATAAACTTGACAAAAGCTGTAAGAAAATGTATAATATTGTGTGGAAGTAAAAACATATTGATATATGTAAAGATCAGGAGGAAAACAATGTTAGTATCTGCAAAGGAAATGTTACTCAAGGCTAAGGAAGGAAAGTACGCTGTAGGTCAGTTCAATATCAACAATCTTGAATGGACAAAGTCTATACTTCTCACAGCCGAAGAATGCAAGTCCCCCGTAATTCTCGGTGTGTCTGAGGGCGCAGGTAAGTATATGTGCGGCTATAAGACCATCGTTGGCATGGTAAACGGTATGCTCGAGGAGCTTAACATTACAGTTCCCGTAGCTCTTCACCTTGACCACGGAAGCTATGAGCACGCTTTCAAGGTAATCGACGCAGGCTTCTCGTCTGTTATGTTCGACGGCTCGCACTATGCGATCGACGAAAACATTGAAAAAACCAAGGAGATCATCAAGTACGCTCACGACAAGGGCATCTCTGTTGAAGCAGAGGTCGGCTCTATCGGCGGTGAGGAAGACGGCGTAGTCGGCGGCGGTGAGGTTGCTGACGTTAACGAGTGCAAGATGATCGCAGACCTCGGTGTCACCATGCTCGCTGCCGGCATCGGCAATATCCACGGCAAGTACCCCGCAAACTGGGCAGGTCTGTCCTTTGAGACCCTCGAAGCCGTTTCCGAAAAGGTCGGCAAGATGCCCCTCGTTCTCCACGGCGGTACCGGTATCCCCGCTGACATGATCAAGAAGGCAATCTCCCT
>JAFUMW010000087.1 GCA_017482465.1 Clostridia bacterium | reverse complement strand
CGTCTATCTCTCGCGCAACGATATCCTTGGGAAGTCTGAATTCGGGAATACCGTAGACAAGCACGCCGCCGGGTGTATGGAGCGCTTCGAAAACGGTCACGCTGTAACCGAGTTTTGCAAGATCGCCCGCACAGGTAAGCCCCGAGGGACCGGAGCCGATAACGGCGACCTTATGTCCGTTGGACAGAGGCTTTTCGTTTTTGCCATGCGAGTGCTCATTATGATAGTCGGCAGCAAAGCGTTCAAGTCTGCCTATAGCGACAGGCTCGTGCTTGATGCCGCGTACACATCTGCCCTCGCACTGGCTCTCCTGCGGACATACACGTCCGCAGACAGCGGGGAGCGAGCTTGATTCGGCGATCACCGAATAAGCGCCTTCGAAATCTCCGCTTGCTATCCTTGTAATAAAACCTGGAATATTGATATTTACCGGGCATCCGCTTACGCAAAGCGGATTTTTACAATTGAGGCATCGCGCCGCTTCAGCCACAGCGATCTCGGCAGTGTATCCAAGCGCGACCTCTTTGAAATTTTTACCTCGCACGTCCGGTGCCTGTGATGGCATCACGTGCTTTTTAGGTGACATATCAGCCATGATATTACCTTTTCTTTTCTCACTTATATTTTATAAAGATTGCACGTTTCTTCGTGACGGTGTCTCTCAAAGCCCTTATACATTGACGCGCGTGCCATAGCCTCGTCAAAGTCTATTTCGTGTCCGTCAAACTCCGGACCGTCAACACATGCAAATTTTGTCTTACCGCCGACGGTAAGACGGCATCCACCGCACATTCCGGTGCCGTCGATCATTATCGGGTTCATGCTTGCAACAGTCTTTATGCCGTACTTTTTGGTAAGCTCGCACACAAACTTCATCATGATAAGCGGACCGATCGTGATGACCTCGTCATACTTTTCGCCCGACTCTATAAGCTCCTTTAACGCGTCTGTGACAAGTCCCTTTTTTCCCGCGGAGCCGTCATCGGACATGACTACGAGTTTATTGCTTGCGGCTCTGAACTCATCCTCAAGTATAACAAGATCGGAGCTTCTGAAGCCGATGATCGAGTGTACTTCTGTTCCCTGCTCAAAAAATTTCTTCGCAACCGGATACGCGATAGCGCATCCGACACCTCCGCCGACAACAGCAACCTTTTTCTTGCCCTCCGTTTCGGTCGGACGTCCGAGCGGACCGACAAAATCGTGAAGCGAGTCTCCCTCGCTTAAACGATTGAGCTTTTCGGTTGTCGCGCCCACGATCTGAAATATGATCGTGACCGTACCGCGAACGCGGTCATAATCGGCAACCGTAAGAGGAATTCTCTCACCCGCATCATCGACACGGAGTATGATAAACTGTCCCGGCTGAGCCTTTTTTGCGACAGCGGGAGCTTCTATCTCCATAAGAGTGACCGTTGGGTTAAGACTTTTTTTAGTAACTATTCTAAACATACTCCCCAGATCCTCAAAAGAATGCTTTCAAGGATCCTCCTTATCTTTTTCTTGTCTAAATACAATGCCGCCCGTCAAAGGGCGGCATTGGAATATTCTTGTAGATCAGACCACACCCTGCGCGAGCATTGCTTCCGCGACCTTTTCAAAGCCGGCAATGTTTGCACCTGCTACGAGGTCGCCGTCCATACCGTACTTCTTAGCCGCATCGTACGAGTTCTTGAAGATGTTCTTCATGATCTGCTGAAGCTTTGCGTCAACCTCTTCTGCTGTCCATGAATAACGCATGGAATTCTGGCTCATTTCAAGACCGGATACCGAAACGCCGCCTGCGTTAACAGCCTTGGAGGGAGCGATAACGACCTTGTTCTCCTTAAGGTATGCCATAGCCTCTTCTGTTGTAGGCATGTTGGAAACTTCAACATAGTACTTAACGCCGTTGGCAACGATCTTCTTCGCATCCTCGATACCAACCTCGTTCTGTGTAGCACAAGGCATAACAAGATCGACCTTTGTTCCCCAAGGACGCTCGCCTGCGTAGAACTTCGCACCGAACTTATCAGCGTAATCCTGAACCTTATCGCGTCCGGAAGCTCGCATTTCAAGCATATAATTGATCTTTTCTTCGGTATTGATACCTGCTTCATCGTATACATATCCGTCAGGACCGGAGATAGCAACTACCTTAGCGCCAAGCTCGGTAGCCTTCTTTACTGTACCCCATGCTACGTTGCCGAAGCCGGAAACAGCGATCGTCTTGCCCTTGATGTCCTCACCGAACGACTTGAGCATCTCAACTGCGTAATATACCGCGCCGTAGCCTGTAGCCTCGGGACGGATGAGCGAACCGCCGTAAGGAATACCCTTACCGGTAAGAACGCCGGTAAATTCATTGCGGAGTCTCTTATACTGACCGAACATATATCCGATCTCACGTGCGCCTACGCCGAGGTCACCCGCGGGAACGTCTGTGTCTGCGCCTATGTACTTGGAAAGTTCTGTCATAAAGCTCTGGCAGAAACGCATTACCTCTGCATCGGACTTGCCGCGGGGGTCGAAGTCGGAGCCGCCCTTACCGCCGCCCATGGGCAGACCTGTAAGCGAGTTCCTGAATGTCTGCTCGAATCCAAGGAACTTGATGATACCTTCATAAACAGAAGGATGGAAGCGGATACCGCCCTTATACGGACCGATAGCGCTGTTAAACTGAACTCTGAAGCCGCGGTTGACATGAACCTTTCCGTTATCGTCTGTCCACGGTACTCTGAACTTAATGATTCTTTCAGGTTCTACGATCGACTCGATGACACCCTTTTCTATAAGCTCGGGACGCTGTTCGATAACAGGTTCGATGGATTCGAGAACTTCACGGACTGCCTGATGGAACTCGGGCTCGCCTGCGTTTCTCTTTTCAACACGCTGCATAAGATCTGCGAGGTACTGGTTTTTAAAGCTCATATGTATGACCTTTCCTTTCAGAATGCGGCAGTGCCGCAAAATAGGTAGATTTGTGAGAAATCATTACCACACATATAATTATATGCCGTCTGTTTCCCACATCGCCATTATTTTATCACAATCGACGTTTATTTGTCAATATTAACACAAAAGATGTTTGCATTTTTGTCAAAAAAGCCAAAACTTTCGGCGCTATCTAAAATTTGCCGTAATTTTTGCACAAACGGCACAAAACGCCGAAAACAAGCATTTTACACCTGTTTTCGGCAAAAGTTTTTTGTGTCAGAAAGACAGATCTACCGTTTCGACAAGAGCGCACATATCGGAAATAATATCGCGAAGCGCTCGTTCAGGCTTTTCCGACGGTCTCATTTCATAAAGAGGCGTGTCCATAAACTTTTTAAGCAAGGGTGCAGACATTTTTTCGCACGACACGGCTTTTCGTTTTTCGTTCGGCATCATAAAGCACTTGAACGCATTCTCGGATTCCGCGATGTAAAGGTACTTCACCGCTTCGAACGACGCCTGCTTACAGTAACCGTTAAGAAAATTATCCTTGAGCGTGTACTCAAATTCGGGAGGTACGGCGCAGGTCTTATTAAGCTCACAAAGAGTTTCATAAAGCGAGCAATCACGGTTATGCTCAAGGAAATCGGCATACAGCTTTATAAGCTTCATATATTGGTCCGCGTATTTCTGTTCCGCCGTTTCTCCCCTGTCAACAGAGGTTATCACCTTCGCGACGATACGGTCGAGTACATTTTCAATTACCATGCGTACTATATCAATAATGTCGCGGCGCGCGAACCGATCTTCAAGCGCCTTTTCGGATATAAGCGAGGCAGCTCTTAAGATATCGGCACATAGAGGCATTTGCTCTATATATCTCGGCAGTTCGTAAGCAAGGCATCTGCGGCGGCGTCTTTCGTTGAATATAGTATCCGGTAACCAGACCATCTTTTGCCATATGCCTCTCCTGATCCACTCGGTGGCGTTGTACTTATCGAATTCGGGATCGCTCTCGGCTCTTGTTGTGTGACCGCCCCAATCGAGTGTTTTGATAAGCGGGAGAGCAGTCTGCCACAGACCGTTCATATCACCGCCGAGCTCTCCGTAACGCCTTTGTGACATGCGCTCTGCAAGCTCTTCAACAGTATTTTCACAGGGCGACCACGCGTTTTCGCAGAAATATTCGAGCATAAGAGTGTCGCTGTGCGAAAGCTCGGGCCATATTATAAGTCCTTTGCACATAGGATCGTCCTTGATCTTTTCGATACGCTCGGCAAGACGATCGTACGGACCGCGCATCGTACTCTCATTCTCGTATGCGTGGAAGATACCGAATATCCACGGGAATTTATTGATAACACCCCAATTCACGTATGTATCGCCGGGATCGTCGTGATCGGAGGTATAATCGAGTATTACCGTGCGCTCGGGGTCAAGCTCTCCAACAAGCTCACGTACCTGTTCGGGAGTCCATCTTCCGCCTATAAAGTCCCAGCTTGCGACAAGAAGCTTTGAGGACGGATAGCGCTCGCGCAGTGACTGCATGATCTTTCTGTAGGTAAATAGCTTCATTCGGTGATTTTTCGCCCTGTCGTCGTATATATGTCTCTCACCGAGACCGATAGTGTGAAAAAGGTCGGCTCCGGGGTGATATTCGTTTACGAATCCCTCGGTCAGCTTGAGGTAATTATCGAGGTTTTCCTTTTTTCGGATATCCCACACACAGCAATTATTATGCTCCGAGTAATAGGAGTTTGCCTCCTCCATGAAATCGGGCTTGCGTTTTTCAATGAAATCGACCGGTGTAGGTGAATACCAGTGCGTCATCGTACCGCAATCCTCCGGATGCATGATATCATGCTCTGTAGCATACTTGATTATACGCTCGCGCAGTACACCCCTGTATTCGAGCGGCCAGAAACAACGTCTGTCGTGGAAACCGTCTCTAAGTGCCTCTTTTTCAACCACGGGATACGCCGCATCATCCGGGAACACACGCTGAAAGATATCGTCCATACCTATACGCAGCATGAACATATTAAGCCGTTTTTTCAGCATCCAGTCCATCTCTCGTTTCCAGTCTTCAAATGACCAGTGTTCCGCCTGATAGCGTTTGAGTCCGCGATGAGCAAAATATCTGAGTCCGCGGTAGAAAAAACGGGGCACTTCTACCCTATCGTATTCGTCCGGCAGCTCTAACTTTTCAAGTTTGGGTATAACATCGCCGTCCCAAAAATAGTGACAGGACGCGAAGGTCTCGAAAAAGTCGTATACCGCGTATATAGTCGAGCGTACACGTCCGCCCGCGAGGATAACTATTCTGCGTTCGTCCTTTTTCAATATGCGGATCAGATAATCATCAGTGCCGTAACGTATGCCGAGTGCTTTTATTTCTCCGTCAAGCATTTTTTCGGCGAGAAAATCATTTACAGCGTCCGTACCGATAACTATGAGCTCGCTCTCGCCGTCATCGGCATCGATCACCCCGATGTCACGGGCACATACACTTTTATACATGGCAACAAATGCGTCTACCGCTCTTTCGTAACCGATCTCGCCGTAAGAAGGCTTAATAATCTTAAATTCCATAGCTTATCTCCCGATTTTTGTTTACACGGATATTGTATCACGCCGGATAAGTGCGGACAATGTCAGTTTCGATATTAAATTTGTGATTTTCGAAACATATTGACTTGCGGATATCTTTGTGATAAAATGAGATTATACCGAAGCATCGGCATCAAATCAAAGTGAGAGCAACACAATGTTTTTTGAAAATGATAACTTTAATATTGATATAATATCGGTCTTTTACATCGACAGATGCAAAAAGAGCGACCGCTCGTCAAACAGAGCACATTATGCCCTCTCATACAGAGTAAAGGGTGACGGTGTTTTTACCGAAGCAGGCGAGAGTATGACAGCGCATGACGGCGACATTGTACTCGTACCGCCCTCGTCCGACTATTTTCTCACCAACGGCGAAGAAAAGCTTTATGTCATCCATTTTTTGTGCGAAGACATGATAGCGTCTAAAATAAAAAAGCTTTCGCCCTCCGATCCGCAGTATATACACGGCATATTCACGAAAATGCATGCGGCTTACAGAGAAAAAAAGCCCGGCTACAAGTATAAATGCAAGTCGTTGTTTTTCAAACTCGTATGCCTGCTTGAGGAAGAGCTCACGTTTGCCGAGACACACAAGCCTAACAAATACCTGTCTCTTGCGATAGAATACATAAACAAGCATTTCACCGACCCTTGTTTTTCGGTTGAAAGGACGGCGAAGCATTTAAATATCAGCTCGGTATATCTGCGAAAGCTGTTTTCGCAGGGAATGAATTGTTCG
>JAFUMW010000086.1 GCA_017482465.1 Clostridia bacterium | reverse complement strand
TTTGTTGAAATTGTTTGTTGCCCTTCCGGGGGAGTCGCTTTCTGCACGCGCAGAAAGTGACCAAAGACGCGCACAAGGGAAAGGCTTTTCCCTTGTGTATCCCTTTCTATGGGATGAAATTCGTTCGCTCAGCACCACCTTGCGGTGGATACGTTCGTTTTCGGAAATTTGGACTAAATTCGTTCGTCCGAGACCACCTTATGGTGGATACGTTTGTTACTTAAAATTTCATGTAGGTGCGGCGCTCGTGATTATACGCGTTCCTGCGGAACGCTTGCTATCCGAGTAAGCCGCGCGGATAGAATAAAGTTGTAGCAGAGCGCGGATTTGATGCAAAATAAACGCTTTCATCCGCTTCACACATGGTGAGGACGTAGAAATTTATTGAACCCAAGCCCTCAAAGTTTTTGCGGGGAGAGCGCACGACTTTGCAAGCAAAGTCAGAGGGGTGCTTTTTATAAAAAGCACCCCTCTCGCAAAAAACAAACACTATATTATTTCCTCAACGTAATACCAAGCTCGCGCTCAAGGAGCGTGAGGATCTTTTTGAGGATCTTATCGGCTTCCTCGACGGTGAGAGTATGGTCGGCACTTCTCATTGTTACCTTGAACGCCACGCTCTTCTTATCATCGCCGAGCTGGTGTCCGCGGTACACGTCGAACAGCTCGACGCTTTCGATCGTCTTGCGGTCAGCCTTTTTGATGACCTTTTCGATCGCGCCCACCTCAAGTGCGTCGTCGCATACGAACGCGAGGTCGCGTACCGCTGCGGGGTACTTGGGCAGAGCCTTGAAGCTATGCTCTGTATTTGAAAGCTCAAAGAGCTTGTCAAACGAGATATCAGCTATATAAGCGGGAGTGTTGATGTCGTATATGCCGAGCACCTTCGGGTGTACCTCGCCGAGCGTACCGAGGACCGTACCGTCTGCGGCTACAACGTCGGCGCATCTGCCGGGATGGTATGTCGGGCAATTTTGATTAGCCACGTATTCGGCGCTGACTCCTGCCTTTTCAAGAAGAACGTCCACTACGCCCTTGAGGTCGTAAAAGTCGCCGTCGCGAAGCTTACCGATAACTATCTGCTTGGGCTCGCGCGGAAGCTGTGTACTGTCATTATCGGGCAGGTACACTGTTGCCATTTCGTACATTGAAACGCCTGCATCGTGGTAGTTGCAGTTACGTGCAAGTACTTCGAGCATTGACGGAACTGCCGTCGTTCTCATGACGCTTGTATCTTCGCCGAGCGGATTTGTGATAACCACCGAATTACGAAGCTCACTGTCCTCGGGAAGAGCGATCTTATCGTAGTTTTTCGGGCTGATGAACGAGAAGGTCGCCGATTCGTAAAGTCCCGCGGACACGAGAGTGTCGTGACAGAGAAGCTCGAACGCGTAATCGTCGTCGATCCTGCCGGGAGTTACCTCAGCCTTGAACTTTGTAGCCTCGATCGTATCATAGCCGTAGATGCGAAGCACTTCTTCTGCGAGATCGTTCATGCATCCGATGTCGATTCTGAAGCTGGGGGAGGTCACAATGTCGCCGTCGACCTTGAAGCCGATCGTTTCAAGAGCGTTCTTCATATAGTCAGCGTCAACGTCAAGACCTAAAAATTCGTTTATCTTCTTTACTTCGAGAGGAAGCTTTACAGGCTCTTTCTTGCCGGGATAAACGTCGATAGTACCCTCTACTACCTCACCTGCGCCCAAAAGCTCAACAAGCTCGCACGCGCGGTCGATAGCGGGGAGAGTGTTTTCGGGGTCAAGTCCCTTTTCAAATCTCGACGAGCTTTCGGTACGCATACCCTGTGCCTTTGCCGAAATTCTTACCGTGCTTCCCTCAAAGCACGCGCTTTCGAATACTACCGTTTCGGTATTGTCCTTGATCTCACTGTTGAGACCGCCCATGATACCTGCGAGTGCGACCGCCTTCTTTTCGTCGGCGATAACAAGGGTGTCCTTGTCAAGTGTATGAGCATTATCGTCAAGCGAGATGAACTTTTCGCCGTCTGCCGCGTCTCTTACGTTGATGTGACTGCCCTCAAGACAGCTGTAGTCGAACGCGTGCATAGGCTGACCGTATTCGAGCATTACGTAGTTTGTGATGTCAACGATATTGTTGATCGGACGCACGCCCGACGCACGGAGTCTCATTCTGAGCCAGAGCGGGGAGGGAGCGATCTTTACGTTTCTTACTACTCTTGCCGTGTATCTCGGGCATTTTGCCTCATTGCTGATCTCGACCGAGATATAGTCGTTTATATTCTTGTCGCCCTTTGTGAAATTTACCTTGGGTGTGCGCTCGATGAGCTTTGTGCCGTAGCATACGGCGGACTCTCTTGCAAGACCGATAACAGAGAGACAGTCGGGACGGTTCGAGGTGATCTCGAACTCAACTACGTCATCCTTTAACATATAAACGTCCTTGATGTCATCGCCCGGTTTGCAATCTTCTTCGATTATAAGTATACCGTCCTCGATGGCGTAGGGGACGTCGTGAGTTGTTAGTCCAAGCTCGGCGATCGAGCAGAGCATACCGTGGGACTCAACACCGTGAAGCTTGCCGTCCTTGATGGTCACACCGCCCGGAAGCTTTGCCGGAGGGATAGCCGCGGGAACGAGCGCGCCCTCGAATACGTTCTGCGCGCCTGTTACGATCTGGCGAAGGCTTCCTTACCGCAATCCATCTGGCAGATGACCATGTGGTCGGAGTCGGGGTGCTTTTCTATGCTTACGATCTTACCGACGCGGACATTTTCGATATCCTCGCCGAGAGTTTCATATCCTTCGACCTTCTGACCGATATAGGTCAGCCTGTCCGAATAATCCTTTAGAGAGGGCATAGACGAAAGATCAACGTAATCGTTTGCCCATTTAAGTGATAATTTCATTTTTTTCGGACCTCCTTAACTTACGAGAACTGCTTTAAGAAGCGGATATCGTTTTCGTACAGATAGCGCATGTCGTCGATGCCGTACTTTATCATAACGATACGCTCGATACCCATACCGAACGCAAAGCCGCTGTACTCTTCGGGATCTATACCGCAGATACGAAGCACATTCGGGTGTACCATACCGGCTCCGAGTATTTCGATCCAGCCCTCGCCCTTACACAGACGGCATCCCTTTCCGCCGCATACGAAGCAGGACACGTCTACCTCGGCGGAGGGCTCTGTGAACGGGAAGTGGTGGGGACGGAAGCGTACCTTTGTTTCTTCGCCGAACATTGTCTTTGCGAATGTGTCAAGCGTACCCTTGAGGTCGCTCATCGTGATATTTTTGTCGATAACGAGACCCTCGAGCTGATGGAACATCGGCGAGTGAGTAGCGTCAACTGCATCCGAACGGTAAACGCGTCCGGGGGAGATTATTCTTATCGGGGGCTTCTGCTTTTCCATAACGCGCGCCTGAACGGGGGAGGTCTGTGAGCGAAGCAGGATCTTGTCGGTGATGTAGAAGGTGTCCTGTGTGTCGCGCGCAGGGTGGTTTTCGGGAATGTTCAGAGCCTGGAAGTTATAGTAGTCGTACTCGACCTCGGGGCCGTGTACGATATCAAAGCCCATTGTCTGGAATATGTGCTCAAGCTTACGCTGTGTGAGCGCGAGAGGGTGGCGTGCACCGACAGACGGACGCTTTGAGGGCATCGTAACGTCGATACGCTCTTGTGCGAGCTTCTTTTCGAGAGCGGCAGCACCCGCCTCTTCCTTTTTCTGTGCGATAGCCTCCTCGATGTAAGCGCGTACATCGTTGGCAAGCTGTCCCATTACAGGACGTTCTTCGGGCGAAAGCTGTCCCATCGAGCGAAGAACTGCCGTAAGCTCACCCTTTTTGCCGAGGTACTTTATTCTTACCTCTTCGGGGTCACAACCGTCGCACTCGAGCGCGGCTTTAGCCGCAAGTTTGATTTCTTCAAGCTTAGTTCTCATTTTTATGACCATACCTTTCCAAAGTATAAAAGACAATCACGAATGAACAAAACCGCTTGCGGTCCTGCATTTTTTCTCATATGTCATCTTTTATCTCTAATCTCTTTTGTTTTCTTTGTAAAACAAAAAAATCGCCCTTCATCCGAAAAGGACGAACGGCAAAAACACCTCCGCGGTACCACCTTTGTTTCCGCTTACGCGGACGCTTTGAGACCTTTTAACGGCGGTCACCCGCGAAGCGCTTGGCTTAACAGCGTTTACGCCTCGGGCTGGTAGAGTGAAATGCTCGCGGTGCGCGCAAGAGGAATCTCAACCGTGTTCCCCCTCTCTGTGTACGCGTTTGTCCGTCCGCCGGCTCCGTTATTGCCTTTTTTACACATATACGGTTATTCTATCACATTTTTCTTCTTCTTTCAATAAAACTCGCAAAAGTTCACATTTTGTTAACAATGCAGGCGCATCAAGCGTGTAAAAGCAATTTTCTTCTTCATTTGTCTGCACACACGATATCTCCGTATTGACACATTATCTGTTTGCTCCTATAATTGATGTGTGAAGATCGAAGTGACCGGTAAAAGTTTTGATTTTCTATTGAATTAGATTAATATATGTGATATAATACATTGTATGCAAGTAAATGTGCATTTTTGTAAACGGAGAAGATTCATGGATATGCTCACATACATACCCGAGCATGTGTTTGGG
>JAFUMW010000013.1 GCA_017482465.1 Clostridia bacterium | reverse complement strand
GTTTTTTTTTTTTTTTTTTTGAGAAAACACCGAAAATATTACGGCGAACATGATCATCACATTCGCCGTTCGAACCATTATTGAACGCATATAAGCTCGTAGTCAGTACTGCCGTACCCGAGTGCCGCCGCCGCTTCAATTGTATGAACTCCGTTAAGAGACTCGATACGCTCTATAAGATGATCGCGTCCGGGATCGTTTGAAGCATATACAAGATCGAGACAAGCTCGGTCGATAGCGATCGGGTCGTCGGATACGAGTATGCCTATATCAGCCATACACGGGTCTTCGGCTACCGCACAGCAGTCACAGTCTACCGACATGTTCTTCATTACATTTATATAAACGAGATCACCCTTAAAATGCTCGATGACCGAGCCCGCGGCATCTGCCATTGATTCAAGGAAAGAATCGTGATCGGCAGTCCATATCTTTTCAGGCTCACCTGCGACGTGGATGTATGCCTTGCCGAATGATGACGCAACACCGATGGATAGCTGCTTGATCGCACCGCCGTAACCGCCCATAGGATGACCCTTGAAGTGTGAGAGTACGAGCATCGAGTCGTATTTTTCAATGTTTTTGCCGACATAGTTTTTCTTTATCCTTTTTCCGTTTGGCACGTCAAGTTCCTTGTCTGGTCCTTCGGAATCAAGAATGTCAACGCCGAAATATTTGTCCCAGCCGTGGTAGCTCATGAGCTTTTTGTGCTTGTCGGTCGTGTTGCGCTCTCCGGAGTACGCGGTATTACATTCAACCACGGTTCCGTTTACAAGATCTACTATCGGACGCCAGAATTCGGGACCGAGAAAGTTTTGGTTTCCCTTTTCTCCCGAGTGAAGCTTAACTGCAACTCTGCCGGAAAGATTTTTGCCATTAAGCTTGTAAAGCTCTGCCACCTTTTCGGGCGTTATGGTTTTTGAAAAATATACGGTTGATCTTTTCATCGTGATTATCCTTTCATTTGTGTTGATCTCGCGATCCGGGTCTTACTCGCTCGCATGTCTGACAGTATTTTTCCACTGCACGGTGGCGTGTAAAGCCGTCGTATATAGCGCGTGCACGGGGACTTTGCAATATAGTATCAAGCTCATCTGTCAGAATATTTCCAAGTGCGAGCATTCCCTCGTGGTCAAGACAGCAGGGAACTACCGTGCCGTCAACGAGTATGCCGAATTGATCGCGCAACGCAAAGCAAAAACGGTCGGCTTTTGCGGCGTCATCATGCAGCTTTTCTGCCGCGTCAGGGTCCGGCCATTCGAATCTCTCGCCCCACTCGATAAACAGCTTGTCTTTGAGCCTTTCACCGCTTCGGTTGGGAGTGGGAGAAAAGCCTGTGCTTTCGCTGTACGCATGCAAACGCGATATTATATGTGAGTTGTAGAACTCTTTTCCGCCGCTGTTCCAAAGTCTGAAAACGGTTATTATACCGCGTGCGGAGCTTTTTTCGGCAAAAGCGAGCGCTCTGTTTATGCAGTCGTCAAGCTCGCTTTTCGAAAATCCGTTTCCCTCATAAGCATGTATACTTATGCTTATCTTAAAAAGTTTTTTGCACTCAAGCAATATATCCGAGCACTTGTCAAGAAGTGTGCCGTTGGTCGTCAGCATTACACGGAAATCAAAACTGTCGGCGATATCGAGTATCGCTTTGAGCTTTGGATGTGTCAGCGGCTCACCCATAAGATGCAGATACAGGTATTTTACCCTGCCGTCAAGCCTTTCAAGCACCTTTTTGAACCGATCGGGCTCCATGTACTCGAATTTGCGCTTGTGTCCCGCACAGAACGAGCATCTTAAGTTACAGATGTTGGTTATTTCAACGTAGGCTTTGTCTGTCATTTCTTTTTCTTAGTGTCCTTTGGATTAAGGAAGTACTGATATAGATTGCAGGGGATCATACCGTTGTATAGCTTGCGTATCTTGTCGGCGCGTTTGCCGTAGAGACGTTCAAAGCCCTCGTGCGAGGTAAGTACGTATACCTGCCATGGAGACATGGCGCGGAACACCTCGCCGATACTCCTGTACAGATCTTCTACATCATTTATCTCCATAAGTCGTTCACCGTAAGGCGGGTTGCACACGATCGTACCGCGCCTGTCGGGACGTTCAAGCTTTCTTGCATCGCACTCGAAAAAGTGTATAAGCTTGTCAACACCGGCACGGCGGGCGTTTTCTTTTGCTATTTCAAGTACGTTCCTGTCGATATCCGAGCCCCATGCTTCAAATTCGGTCTCACGGATATATGACACCGCTTCATCTCTTGCCTTCTTCCATATATCCGGTGACGGGGAGGGAAAGTCCTGCGCGGCAAACGTACGTCCGATACCCGGAGCGCGGTTTGTCATCATCATAGCCGCTTCTATCGCGATAGTACCCGAGCCGCAGAACGGATCCCAGAGAAGAACATCTTCACGCGGTCGCGCGGTCGCGGCAACAGCCGCGGCAAGCGTTTCACGAAGCGGAGCGGCACCAGAAGCAGGTCTGTATCCGCGTTTGTGCAGAGCAGTACCCGATGTGTCGATCATCAGGTGTGCGATATCCTTGAATATAAAAAATTCGATCTGATACTTTACACCGGTCTCTTCGAACCATTTGATGCCGTATCTTGACGACAGCCTGCCGACTATCGCTTTTTTTACTATGCTCTGGCAGTCGGGGACCGAAAAAAGAGTGCTCTTTATTGCGTGACCCTTAACGGGAAACGCGTCGCTCTTACCTATATAGCATTCCCACGGGAGCAAAGCGGTGTTGTCAAACAGTTCGGTAAAAGAGCGTGCCGGAAACTCGCCTACGAGAATAAAAACACGTTCGGCGAAGCGCAGATTGATGTTAGCGCGTGCGACAGCGGCTTCATCCCCCTCAAAGGTGATGCGTCCGTCCATGGTTTCGATGCGCTTGTATCCTAACGAGTCGATCTCGTTTCCAAGCAGTTTTTCAAGTCCGAAAAGGCAGGTCGCTACGTATTTCTGTGTCATCTTTATACCTATTTGTCCGCACGCTTGTCCGACAGGTGTTCTACCGAACCGTCGGGACGCTTTATAACGGTATTGTCAAGTATACCCGTCATTGAAGCGCGGAAGCCGCGGATATATTCCTCACGCAGAGCCTTTTGCTCAGCCAGTTCTTCATCGGTAAGCTTACGCTCGCGTGACGCGCGTGCGAGCTCGTTTATTCTGTCGATCTTATTCTGTTCCAATTTTATGACCTCTTGTTTCGAATTAAATTTCTTATTGATACTGCCAATGCACTCGCGGCGAGAACCATAAGTATTACAAAGCATATCGCTACCGAGCTTTTCGGGACTTTCGTTTCATGGCCGTTGCCGTCATGAGAGAAAAAAGAGAAGGGCTCAAACACGTTGCTGTCTGTGTGCATAAGCGTGGAGCGGGAGGAGATATTACGTACAGTGTTGTCCGAATTCATGCTGCTTGTTGCAGACACGGGAGGGAACACAGGGGTGACACCGTTCATTATATCCGTGTCGGTCACATCACAGTCGACAAGCGTTTTGAAAAGCCCGAACCGACGGCAGTCATTTGTGCCGCGTGTCGTTACCGCAAAATCCCATTTTTGCTGTGATACATGGCAGTCATATGCGTCTTCTGCCACCGAAAACGGAGTAGCATTGCCAAGCTCGTCAAGACTTGCACGTACATTGAGTATAATTTCATTTTGCTTATAGAGATGAATATAAGTCTTGAGCGGCTCGTGAACACCGTATTTTTCCGCAGACTCGGGATACACGCTTGAATCTGCACATATATCGAGTGCTTCACGCGTAAGCTTTGATGTCAGCCTGTGCGCGCCGTGACCGTATTCGCCGTTAATATCGTGTGTAACAAGCACCTGCGGACGTGTACGGCGTATGCATTCTACGATATATTCGGACATAGCCTGTGAGTCAAACTGCTTTTCAGCACCGGCAAGCGAGGTCGAATAGTGATCGTAAAAGGTTCCGACTATAGGATATGCCGTGACACCGAGCGTCCACTGTCCGTCAAGCATTTCGTTAAGCCTGTGTAGTTCTTCCGAGTGACTGCATATAAAGGCGGTCTGTATGAGCCTGCCTTTTGCCGCTTGTTCGGCTGTAAGCGCGCCGAAAAAGAGCGTGTCGTCATCGGAATGTGTCGATATTACAAGAATATCGCATTTGGATAAGCTTTTTTCCCATTGCTGTACAGTGCTCGGCAGAGTACCGTCCGAATAAAGCTCGATCTCGGCGATCATCATCCGCTCGTTGCTTGTCAGCATTATCTCGTCGCAGACGGGAAGCTTTGTTACCTCGTGTAAAAATCCGGTACCGCCCGGCTCAAGCGTCTGTGCGTTCTCCGCATCTCCGTCGTTTATTACAGCGAGCGTGTAGCTTGTCGGTGCACTTCCGTAGAATTTGATATTTATCCACGC
Source organism: Clostridia bacterium (assembly GCA_017482465.1). Taxonomy (GTDB): domain Bacteria; phylum Bacillota; class Clostridia; order Oscillospirales; family CAG-272; genus UBA4717. Next base: position 5,501 of record JAFUMW010000013.1, on the reverse strand, counting down.
GGCATTTTCTGTTTTCATTCGCAGTATATTGCCTGCTTCAAGTGTAAGCTTGGAGGTGTATTTTCCGTCCTGTATACCTGCAAGCGGAGATGTTATTTCACTCGGTGTTTCTATCTCGTATGAAAATGCGAGCTTTTTGGAGGTGTCCGCGGATACTGACAAAAGAAGTACGAACGCAATGAGCAGTATTAACGCGGGTAATGATATCTTCTTCATTTTTCTTCAACTACTCTTTCCATTGATGTGAGGTACCATTTTTCGTTATCCTTAATAAAGAAGAGCTTGAAATCAAAGTCGTAGTCACGAGAGAATGAGTACTTGTGCAGTCTGTAGATCACGCTTGTGCGGCATGATTCCCGTTTGTCTGTATAATAAACGAAATCGCTGACCTCAAATTTCGGGAACTCATCGCTTACCTTGCTGTTGCTCCAGGTGTTGTCAAAACGCTGAACGTAACTGTAAAGTGCGGCGTCTTTGTGAATGTAGGGAAGCACGGTCGATACCGGGATCGAGTGGAGCGTGGTATAGTAAATATAAGCCTTTACCGCGTCTCGCGCCTGCACATCGAGCTGTGAGACCATGTCCTCGGGGATCTTGCGTGATACGGTGTAGTCAACAGTGAGTCCGTCTTCGCTTTCTGTTTTTTCTATGATGATCTCCGCCTGACCGTCGCCGCTTGCTTTGATATCGGTGATATATTCAAGATGCTCGATCGTGTATTTTACGGTTGAGAACACATATCCGTCAAAGTCCTCGTAGGAGGTGTCGCGGGAAGCCGCGATCGCCTGTGCCTTGGTTTTTGAAATATCTGTGCCGTTGATATAGACAGTACAATCCTCGGGCGCAGTGATCGAGTATCTCATAAGAGGATACCATACAAGCGAATCTATCTCATATATGTCAAAGCCCTGCGGGCTTTTTTCGCCTGTCAGCGCAAGAGTGAGTGAAGCGAGCTTGCGGTTGTCGCTTATGTAATCGTATATGAGCTTATCATCAAAGCTTGATGCCTTGTAACAGAAAAGCGTACCCGGGTTCACAAAGCGATCAAGGTAAGCCTCGAATACTTCGCCCTCAAGCTTGTCTCCGGGATTGTTGAGAGCGGAGAGCGCTTCGGCATCCTTTTGCGAGAACAGCTCAAGAACGCTGTCGGAAAGTGTTGTAGGCTGGTAATATTCATATTCCTCAAGGTAGGTATTTAACCTGCCCATGAGAACGAATGTCAGTACGGCAAAAATAACCAGCGCGTATACGACAAACGCCCAAAAGGACAGGAAAATATTTCTTTTTTTCATGATCGTACGACCTTTTATGCAATAATTTTCTATTTTATATTATATACCCCCGAAAAGAGTTTGTCAAGGCGAAAGAGACAGAAAAAACAGGACACCGTGACATTTCGTCCGTGTCCTGTTTGATTCAAGCTTCTTTTTCTTTTTTTCTTTTCATGCGTACGGGAAGTATCAGTACATACCATAGAAAAACGCCGACCTGAAGCGGTATGCCGATAAGGAATACCATCCACGCGTGCACACTCGGTATAAGAAAGAATACATAAGTAAGTATCGTCCATATAAGCGCCGACATGATAGGGAAATTACGCCCCATCTTGCCCCATATCGAGTTGAAAACGAGCAAGACTATGAACGAAACGGGGATCGCCGCGATAAATACCAACCACGGTCTTGCCGCCATCTGTGACATTTCAACACCTACGCACACGAACACCGCTAAAAACCAAACGCAAAGTACGCTTAAAAGCGTAATAACGATGTGAGCCTTGCGCGTCATAGACGCAGGAGCGGGCAGACTGTCATTCTCGTGGTCGCGTACTATGTAATCAAGTGTAGTTCCGAACAGCTCGGCGATCGCGACAAGCGTCGGAACATCCGGAATACCGTCTCCGCGTTCCCATTTTGATACGGCCTTGTCCGAATATCCGAGCTTTTCGGCAAGCTCGGCTTGTGTAAGCTTTGCCGTGCGCCGAAGCGCGGCTATATTTTTGGATATTGTAAGATTTAAGTCTTTCATAGCTTCTCCGGGGTGAATTTTGCTTATATGGTTATTTTAACATATGCGACGGATTTAGTCAAGAGTATTGATATGTAAAAGATTTTTTTCCTTTTCTCTTGACAAAATCAAGGCGATGTGATATGATATGCGTGTCCGATAATGTCGGATAGCCCGTAGCTCGGGCGAACAACCGCATAAAAACAGGGGTGCTGACGGCAGTTGGCTGAGATGGGAGTGATGCTCTCCCGGACTCTAAACCTGATACGGATAATGCCGGCGTAGGGAGATTTTTTGAGGACTGCAGCTTCAGATTCATCAAACCGCACGGAGTTTTCGTGCGGTTGATTTTTTATCTGAGGAGGTTTCTTTAGTATGAGAAACAAAAGTAAAAACCGTTTACTTGCCATGGTCGAGGGCGCGCTTATGGTCGCGCTTACCGTGGTGCTTGATCTGCTTCCCCTGCCGTCATGGCCGCAGGGCGGATCTATTACCGTCGCCATGATCCCGATCATCTACTATTCCTACCGCAGAGGTGCAAAGTGGGGGCTTTTGGCAGGCCTGATACACGCCGCTGTGCAGATGATGCATGGATGGTACGCGCCCCCCGCCGGTACGATAGGAGCGACAATTATGTGCGTGCTTCTCGATTATGTACTGGCATTCGCTCTTCTCGGCGCTGCTGATGTCATCGCCAAACTGTTCGGACAAAAGCTTCGCTTGGCAGGCTACGCGGTCGGCGCGCTGGCAGTGACCCTTATACGCTTTGTGTGCAGCTTTTTGTCGGGTGTCCTGCTTTGGGGCTCGTACGCACCTGAGGGCATGAATGTGTGGGTATACTCGTTTACATACAACGCAAGCTATATGATTCCCAACGCTGTTCTTACAGCCGTGCTTATCGTTGTACTGTGTATAGCTGTTGATCCTGCTACACTGCGTCCGATGAAACGTGCGAAATAATAAAAATCACGGGCAGACCTTGACGAAGGTCTGCCCGATGTGCTATACTTGGAAAGGTAAAAAACAGCTGAAAGGGAAAACAAATGAGCCAAAAGCACAATGCCGTGATAATCGCGGCGGGCGAAATAGGAAATGTCAAATATATATGCCATGAAAGCGACCTTGTTATCGCCGCGGATAAAGGGTATCTTTCGGCGCAGGCGATAGGTGTTGTCTGTGACCGTGTTATCGGCGATTTTGACTCGCTCGGCTCTGTTCCCGAGCATGACGCGCTGACCGTTTTGCCGGTAGAAAAGGATGATACCGATACCGCTTATGCGGTAAAGTGCGCGCTTGAAGCAGGAGCTCAAAAGATATTCATTCTCGGAGGCCTCGGCGGCAGGCTTGACCATACGCTTGCAAATATACAGATGCTGACTTACATAGCCCGTGCGGGTTCTGTAGGGTATCTTGTTAACGGCACAGAGGCGCTCACGGTAATAAAAAACAGGGAAGTGAGACTTCACGGAAGGATGGGGCAGACTCTTTCTGTATTCTCTCTTTCGGATAAATCGGCAGGCGTGTGCGAAGCAGGGCTTAAGTACACGCTTGAAAATGCGGAGCTTGAAGCGGGATTTCCGCTCGGCGTGAGCAATGAGTTTGCGGATACCGAAGCCGTGATATCGGTCGCAGACGGTGAGCTTCTGATCTTTTCGCGCGGTGATATGAGCTCATTTGTTGAAAACAACCGAGCTGAAGAAAACGGTGTTTACCAAAAGTTAAATATTTATTTTTGAGCAGTTTATACCGTGGGTGTAAACTTACCGAGTAATGTAAAAAAAGGAATTTTCTGCAAATGGAAAGTAAAAAGAAGTTCTCGATCGCATACTTTTTAATTGTTTTTTTTGAGGCAATGCTCATAGGAGTCGGAGGTATACTGCCGGGTATCAGCGGCGGTGTGCTTTGTGTGATCTTCGGGTTTTATAAGCCGCTTGTAGATACGCTGTCCGATCCTGTTCACAGACTTGTACCCAATCTTGATCTGATTTTACCGCTTGCACTCGGCTCTGCGGCGGGTTTTCTCTGCCTTGCAAAGCTCGTGGCTGGCGTGATGGAATCAAACAGTACGCTTGCTACCTGTGTTTTTGCGGGACTTATAATAGGAACGCTTCCCGATATGTGGAAGGACGCGGGCAAAAGTCCGCGAACAAAAGCGTCATGGAGTGCGCTGATACTTACAACGGTTATCTTTTTGAGCCTGTTTATGTACCTCAAGCTCGGACGCAGTATCAACATAGAACCGAATATATTCTGGTACTTTCTGTGCGGCGTTATCTGGGGCATAAGCATTGTCGTTCCAGGACTTAGCTCATCGTCAACGCTGATCTTTTTAGGACTTTATCAGCCTATGGTAGACGGAGTGTCCGATCTTAGGGCTGACGTTTTGCTTCCGATACTTATCGGTATAGTTCTTACGATAATACTCTTGTCCCGCGGAGTCAGCAGACTTTACGAGCGCCATCACTCGGTGGCGAGTCACATTATAATCGGCATAGTGATCGCTACAACGATACCGATCATACCTTATAAATTCGAATCGGTCACGCAGGGATTGCTTGCACTTGTATGCCTGGCGGTCGGTGTTGCCGTCGCAGTGGTCGTCAGTGTTGTCTGCCCGAAGCTTGCACAAAAAGCACAGAAGTAAAATATACGGAGGTGTCATTCGACACCTCCGTTTTTTACGAGGTTTGATGTTATTTTTCAAGCACGCACACGACACAGCGTACGAACGCTTCTTTGGTTGGTGTGAATTTTGCAAGCGGTGTCAAAAATGTCCGAAGAGGTATTTCGCGGTAATATACGCGCTTGAGCTTTGTGCCCTTACAGATCGTATTGAACCTTTTCACTGTCATCTTGTTTATATATGAAAAATATTCTTTGCCGTCGGTGTTTTTTGAGATACGAAAGCTTATACGCGCATCTCGGTCGGGAAGCGCGCTTACGAGCGACTTGTACGCGTTTATAAGTGTCTCTTCCTTGCAAAAAAGATGAACCCACGGTATCGCTATGGTGTCTGTAAGGTGAGCACCGTAAGGGTGCAGATACGGCGGGAAGTTGATATACAGCCTGCCGCTTGGCTTCAGTACACGGTATATCTCGTCAAGTACACGCTCGGGCTTTTGTACGTGCTCCATGGCGTCATTCATTATCACCGCGTCAAAGGTGTTATTATCAAACGGCATATCAGCCGCGTCGCCCGTTGTATAATCAAACCGTCCTCGTACACCGAAGCGTTCGGCAAGCTCCTCAGCTTCGTCCTTGTATTCGGCTATAACGTCGATAGCACTTACATGTGCCGCGCCGCGCGTGAGATAGTAGACCGATTTGCCGCACGCTCCTGCACCGACATCGAGTATATGCTTGCCTTTAAGCATATCATCCTCGTCGCGCGTACAGCTTGTTCCTACATAATGCTTGAGCGTGTCCGCACCGCGTTCAAACTCCCATTCGGAATATTTTTTCTCCCCCTTGTTTTGCAGATTGAACGGATGAAC
>JAFUMW010000085.1 GCA_017482465.1 Clostridia bacterium | reverse complement strand
TATCTTCAGCTTGCAAACGAGCTGATACACAGCGTAAATCCCATGGCTATAACAATAGCCGAGGATATGAGCGGTATGCCCGGAATGTGCATACCGATAGACGAGGGCGGCATCGGATTTGATTACCGTCTCTCTATGGGTGTACCCGACCACTTTATAAAAATGCTCAAGACACAGCGCGATGAGGAATGGAGCATGGACGCTCTCTGGTACGAGCTCACTACCCGCCGCCCGATGGAAAAGAACATCGGCTACTCGGAATCGCACGACCAGGCACTTGTCGGCGATAAAACGATAATGTTCCGTCTTGCCGACAAGGAAATGTACACCTGCATGAACAAGGACAACGACAGTCCGATAATCGAGCGTGCGATGGACTATCACAAGCTGTTCAGGCTGGTCACCTCCACGCTTGCTGGCGAAGGCTACCTTAACTTCATGGGTAATGAATTCGGTCACCCCGAATGGATCGACTTCCCCAGGGAGGGTAACGGTGACTCGGGCAAATATGCCCGCCGTCAATGGAGTCTTGTCGATAATCCCGGACTCAAATATCAGTACCTAAACAAATTCGACAACTCAATGATAAAGCTTTTGACAAAATATCCGATACTTTCGGGGGTATCCGAGCTTATAAAGATCCACAACGATGACAAGCTTCTCGCGTATAAGCGCGGCGGACTTATATTCCTGTTCAACTTCCACGGCTGGAAGACACAAGAACTCGCCTACCCCGGCAAGGAAGCAAAATACAAGCTGATAATCAACACCGCAGAGCCCGAATTCGGCGGAAAGGTACACTTCAAGAGCCGTACGGTCAACACAAACAGCTTCGAAGTTCCGCCACGTTCAGCGGTAGTTTTGGAGCCGATCGAATAAAATTTATCAAATTACTGTAGATAATTCACATTCATCGCGTATACTGTAAGTATAAACGACCGATATACGGAGCTATCTATGAACAATATCTTTGACTATCTTGACTGGCGCGGAGACCTCACCTTTGATATGGACGGTTTCAACGAGGTCGACAATCTGATCCTTTCGGTGATATCATACATCGACTTCAGCAACATCGTCTCACCCGAGCCTAATAACGGCGGCATCACACTTGCCGATGCCGAAAAGCGGCTTACCGAGCTTGAGCGTGACCGTCAGGATCTCGGTCTTATCATACCGGATCAGACCTGTGATTTCATGAAGCGTGCGGCTCATACAAAGCGCTATTCCGAGATACTTTTGTACTCATATGTCGACAAGATCGACGCAGATCTCGGGATGCAGTTCTCTGCCATAACCTTCGGGCTGCCGGATAAAACTATTTTTATAGCTTTCCGCGGAACCGATGACACACTTATCGGCTGGAAGGAAAACTTCAATATGAGCTTTGCCTCGCCTGTCCCCGCTCAGGTAAGCGCGGTCGACTATCTTGTCGATATAGCGATGACGCGACGCGCGAAAATACGTGTGGGCGGTCACTCCAAGGGCGGCAACCTCGCAATATGGGCGGCAGTCAACGCTCCGATACGTATACAGAGGCGTATAATAGCCGCTTACAACAACGACGGCCCGGGATTTGAAGAAAGGATCACCGAGCGGGATGAATATACAGCCATCGCCGACAGACTTTTTACATTCGTACCCGAATCATCGGTCGTTGGGATGCTGCTTGAGCATACTGAGTCATACATGATAGTCAAAAGCTCACAAAACACCCTTTGGCAGCATGACCCGTTCTCGTGGGTGATAAGGGGGCGCGAATTTATAAAAGCCGATGAGCTGTCAAGCTTCAGCAAGCGCACAGACAAGGTGCTTACCGACTGGATAGCGTCAATGACACCCGAGCAAAGGCGTCATGCGACCGATGTTCTTTTTGAGATTCTCGAGTCCACCGGTGCGAAAACGCTGTCCGATTTGAATGCAGGAAAGCTTAAAAATCTCGGCAACATCATAAAATCCTTCAACCACGTCGACAAGCAAACGCGCGACAAGCTTTACGAGCTTGCAATAAAGCTGTTCGAGTTTAACAGAATATTTGAATGGAAATGAGCGTGAGAAAATCTCACGCTCATTTGTTGTATTTTATTATAGTGCTTTAATTCAGATCTTGGTTACACCCGGCTTAAGCTCCACCTTTTCTCCGTTTACGTCTATCCATACCGAGATCGCGCTCGGATTATAGAACATTTTTCTGTCAGCAGAGATCTCTATACGATTCATAGCAGTGACATAATCGTAGATCTCTATGTTTGTGGCAAGCCATGTATCCTCAAGCTTGCTTGCCTTTTCACAGAATTCTTCCATGCCTTCCCATGTAAACGCAGGATCCTCACGGTTGAACTCATACGAATGTCCCCATACATAAAGCATGGATATTTCGCCGTTATAATACTTCTTAAACTGCTCTAATTTTTCAAGTATATTTCCGTTGTGGTGGCAGGTCGGATGCCATTCAAGAAAATTTTCGGGGAACGAGAAACCATTGGTCGCACGAGTGGTCCTCGAATACTTTATATCAAGCATTTCGAGCACGTCACGCACCGTTTTGTTGTGCGTACCGAAAGGATATGACATACCGCGTACGGGATATCCTGCAAAGCTTTCAAGCGACGCACGGTCACGCTGCATCTCATCTATCACCTCAGCCTTGGGCAAACGCTCAAGAAAGGGATGCGTAAATCCGTGCATCGATACCTCGTGTCCACTATAAAGCTCTCTTAACTCATCTATCTTATCGTAAGCCCATCCGCCCTCAACGTAATTGCGTCCGTTAAGGTGGAACGAGCCCTTGATACCGTACTTATTGAAAATTCCGATAAGCTTCTTGTCACCGTCGTAATTGCCGTCATCGTAGCTCATCGTAATAACCTTATGCACGCCGCCGTGCAAAAGAAATCTGATA
>JAFUMW010000084.1 GCA_017482465.1 Clostridia bacterium | reverse complement strand
GCGAGGTTTGCGCCCTTACCGCCAAGGATCTCACGCATGTCTGCGTTACCCTCGGAGAAAAGATAACAATACTTCTTTGTGCTCATTGAGTTTTGACCTCCGTTTGTATAATAATTTAATTTAAAACATACTTTTGCGGGCATGACTGTAGAAGTGCGAGTCTCCCGCGCGTATAATTATAACATATTATTTCCAAAATATCTACCCTTTTTGCAAATTTTTTTATTTTTTATGCAATTTATAATTAAATCGGTCAAAAATAATGTCATTTATACTCATATTGACAATTCAGACCCCCTTTTTCGTCTTAATTCACCAAAATTCTTGTGACATTTCGTCAAAATGTACATATATTATTATTGCGGAATTCCGCAATAACTGTTATGGTAAAGGAAGGCTAACTCATTGATGGCGTGCAGATTCGGACTCGGTTCGGTGACGTACGCACAAGCGGCTGTGAACGCTCTTTCACGCCGCGGCATACGCTCAAGGCTTGTTAAGCTTGCTGCTCGTGAGAGCAAAAGAGGCTGTGCTTACGGAGTCGAAACCGACTGTAATGATATGAAAAAAGCCGCCCGTGTACTCACCGGTGCGGGTATATCGTTCAAAGAAATAAAATAACAGTCACACAGCGTTTCGGGAGGATGATGCATACGCATACCCAACGCCTGATCATTTTCCCGAAGCGTTTATCCGATATAACACCCTATTCTTTTACCGTGAATAAACATATTGCCCGAAAGGCAGGTTTATCTATGATATATCTTGATAACGCGGCTACAAGCTTTCCAAACCCCGAAAGCGTTATAAAAGCCGTTGCCGACGCCATGTATACAGTCGGCGGAAACCCCGGCAGAAGCGCTCACAAGCTTGCGCTTGCAGCTGCCGGCGAGGTCTACGTTACACGCGAACGAGCCGCCGAACTATTCGGAGCGCGTCCCGAAAATATAGTTTTTACCTACAACACCACTTATGCGATCAATAATGCTTTAAAATCATCATACATCTACGGCACCCATGTACTTATAAGCGATCTTGAACACAATTCGGTTTTACGTCCCACAGCAGCGGTCACAGGAAATTCATTCGCGTCTTACAGCATGTTCGATTCGGCACTTGAATTAAAAGGTGAAGAGCGTACTCACGCGATCATATCATCCATCAGATCAAAAATGCGTCCGCTTACACGGACTTTGATCTGCACTGCGCGCTCCAATGTTACAGGTACACCCATGCCGATACGCGAGATCGGCAGGTACTGCCGCGAGAACGGTTTGTTTTTTATCGTAGACGGTGCACAAAGTGCCGGATATGACGATATCAATATCGAACGTGACAATATCGACGTGCTGTGCGTTCCCGGGCACAAGGGGCTGTACGGTCCGAGCGGCACTGGAATGATGATCTTCTCAACAAGCGCTGTATTATCAGAGCGCATCGGCTCATTTATCGAAGGAGGCAACGGCGTTTCATCGCTTGACGTGAACATGCCGGAGGCTCTCCCCGAAAAGCTTGAGAGCGGAACGCTCGGAGTACCCGGCATAATGGGACTTGGTGTCGCACTGAAATATGTAAGCGATCTTGGTATAAACAGGATCGCCGAGCATGATTCTTCTCTTATCCAAAAAGCATATATGTCGCTTTGCTTTAACAAAAAGCTTGAAATATATTCATATGAGCCGCATTCTCCGATACTGCTTTTTAATGTAGCAGGCAAAGACAGCGAGGACACGGCGGCTGAGCTTGACAGCCGAGGGATATGTGTCCGCGCAGGGTATCATTGTGCTCCGCTCGCACACAAGCGCGCATCAACTCCCGTAGGCGGTGCTGTCAGGATCTCGGTCGGCTACACTAACACCGAGGACGAAATTGATGAGTTTATAAAAGCTGTATACGATATCACCGGAAAGTAAGAATGACCGCCGCATACATGTGCGGCGGTTATTTATGCGCTCTTATGCACAAATGTGCTCAAAATATCCTCATTCGATTGTATAAAAAGCGGATTTATTCACATTTTTCTCAAAATCTATTGACTTTTTTGTCTCGGGAGAGTAAAATATGATAGTAAATATTTTATATTTAAGGAGAAAACCACAATGAAAAAGATTATTGCACTCATCCTCGTAGTTGTAATGTCTGTTCTTGCTCTCGCAGCTTGCGGCGGCGAAAAGGACGCGATCGTTATGGCTACAAACGCAGAGTTCCCGCCTTACGAATACTTCGAAGATGAAGTTATCGTAGGTATTGATGCTGAGATCGCTAAGGCTATCGCCGACAAGATCGGTGCCGAACTCACCATCGAGCATGTCGACTTCGACTCAATCATCCCCGGCGTTCAGTCCGGTAAGTACGACTTCGCTATGGCAGGTCTTACCGTAACAGACGAACGTAAGGAGCTCGTTGACTTCACTACCTCTTACGCTACCGGTGTTCAGGTAGTAATCGTTAAGGAAGATTCTGCTATCACTTCTGTTGATGACCTCTTCGCAGAAGGTGCTGACCACAAGATCGGCGTACAGCTCGCTACAACAGGCGACCTCTACTGCACATGGGACATCGAAGACGAAGGTCTCGGTACTATTGAGCGTTACAACAAGGGTGCTGATGCTGTTATGGCTCTTGTATCCGACAAGGTTGACTGTGTTGTTATCGACAACGAGCCTGCAAAGGTATTCGTTGAAAACAACCCCGGCCTTAAGATCCTCGACACAGAATATATCACAGAGGATTATGCGATCGCTATCGCAAAGGAGAACACCGAGCTTATGACAAAGGTCGAAACAGCTCTCACCGAGCTTATCGCCGACGGTACTGTACAGACTATCATCGACAAGTACATTCCCGCAGACGCTGAATAAGTTTAGGGCTTTGATTTAAGAGAGGCGCTTTACCAAAGAGCCTCTCTTAATTATTATTTTGATAAAGGAGTCTTAACATTGAATTGGTTTAACACTCTTGCCGAACAGATCAAGAACACGTTTTCGGATCTATACACCAATATCAGCGAATTCGTTATTGATCTCGCACGCCAGTTCGAGATCGCATTTATAGTAGATGACCGTTGGAAATACATCGTCTCCGGTATAGGCAGTACGCTGTTGCTTACATTTCTTTCACTTATACTCGGTGTCGTTATCGGTATAATAATCGCTGCTATTCGCGCAACGCACGACAAGCAGATAGACGAGATGCATCCGGGTATAGGAAAAAGTCTTCTGAAATTTGCAAACGGATTCTGCAGATGCTATCTTACGATCTTCCGCGGCACGCCGGTCATGGTACAGATACTTATCATATTTTTCGTTATCATGGCAAGCTCGCGTAACAAGATGCTTTGCGGCGTTATAGCGTTCGGTCTTAACTCTGCGGCTTATGTTGCCGAGATCATACGCGGCGGTATTATGAGTATCGACCCTGGCCAGACAGAAGCCGGCAGATCTCTCGGACTTAGCTATGTTCAGACAATGGCGTACATAGTTTTGCCGCAGGCTTTCAAGAACATACTTCCCTCTCTTGCAAACGAGTTCATCACTCTCTTAAAGGAAACATCTATCGCAGGTTACGTGGGAGTTACCGATATCACACGAGGCGCCAACATCATCAGAGGTATCACTTACCAGAGCTTCTGGCCGCTGTTTGCGATCGCGGCGATATATCTCGGAATGGTCATGTTCTTTACATGGCTTGTAGACCTTCTCGAAAGGAGGTTTAAGAACAGTGAACGTTAATAATGATGTACTTATAAGTGTCCGAGATCTAAAAAAGCATTACAGAGGACACAAGATAAAGGCGCTTGACGGTGTTTCAAACGATATAAAACGCGGCGAGGTCGTTGTGCTTATAGGTCCGTCCGGTTCGGGAAAATCCACCTTTTTACGCTCTCTGAATCTTCTTGAGATACCTACCGAGGGCAGTATAACCTTTGAAGGTAAGGTAATAACCGACAAAAAGGTTGATATAAACCTTTGCAGACAGAAAATGGGCATGGTGTTCCAGCACTTCAACCTCTTCCCTCATATGACCGTTATGAAGAACATCACGCTCGCCCCCATGAAGGTGCTGAAAAAATCTCAGGAGGAAGCAGAAGCAAGAGCTATGGAGCTTCTTTCACGCGTCGGACTTGCCGACCGTGCGGAGTCCTATCCCTCTCAGCTTTCGGGCGGACAGAAGCAGCGTATCGCCATCGTGCGCGCAATGGCAATGGATCCTGACGTTATTCTTTTTGACGAGCCGACCTCGGCTCTTGACCCGGAGATGGTCGGTGAGGTGCTCGATCTTATGAAGTCGCTTGCAGACGATGGGATGACTATGGTCATCGTAACTCATGAAATGAATTTTGCACGCAAGGTCGCTGACAGGATCATATTTATGAGCGACGGACTTATATGTGAGGAAGGCACGCCTGAGCAGTTTTTTACCAATCCGAACCACCCAAAACTCAAACAATTTTTGCAATCAATACTTTAAGATTTCGATCCGCGGTTTGACCGCGGATTGAATTTTTTATGAATTGTTCGTATAAGCTATTGCAATAGTCTGATCACCATGATACAATTGTTACACAGATCACAAATCGAAAGGATACAAAAATGAAAAGATTTATCACACTTTTGCTCGCAATCATAATTATTATGTCTTCGATGACTGTCAGTGCTTTTGCAGTTGAAAATGAAGTCAATGTTACGCTTGACGGATACAGGCTTGTTTTTGACGTACCCGGCAGACTTATCGAAGGACGTACCATGGTTCCTGTTCGCACAATATTCGAATCGCTCGGAGCAACCGTTGAATATAACGGCGAAACAAAAGAAGTCACTGCATTTCGCGGCGATGATACTGTAAAGCTGACGATCGGTGAGCCCGAGCTTTACAAAAACGATGAGCTTGTTTACACAATGGATGTTCTTCCTGTCATAATCGAAGAAAACGGTGAATCCCGCACTCTCGTTCCGGCAAGAGCTGTTTCCGAGGCGCTCGGAGCTGTTGTTGACTGGGAAGCAGAAACACGCACGGCTATCATCACAAATGTAACCGATGATACCGTAATGATGATCGGAGACTTCCCTGTTGATTATGATACATACGCATATTACTGCAACTCTTTGATATTAAGCTATTTACCCGATCCTGCTATACTTGAAGCAGATCCCGCGCTCACAGAATCGTTCAAGGCGCTCGTTCTCGAAACTATTATAAACGATTATTCGATCAACGACCTTGCAGTAACTGTCGGATACACTCCCTACGACCCTGCGTTTGCCGAAGCGGTAGACTCAGCACTCGCAACATACATATCTCAGTACGGCGACGCTTTTGAAACCGTTCTTTCCGAATCCTATATGACGCCGGATGTATTCAAGAATCTTCTTGTTTCCACAACATTCAACACCGCTATGTTAAACAGTTTCTATGCAGAAGCATCCACGCTTTCTGCCGAAGAACAGGTCAAAATGCTGATGGAAAGTGAAACACTCGTAAGAGCGGCTCACATTCTTGTAGAAGACATTACTGTTGCCGAAGGACTCCTTGAAGAAGCACAGAATGCGAGCGACGAGGAGTTTGTCAGACTTGCTACCGAGATCGGAACTGATCCGGGAATGGCAGGCAACGCTGACGGTTACTACTTCACGCCGGGCCAAATGGTCGAGTCTTTTGAAAATGCAGTCTATTCCCTCAATGAGAACGAGACCTCCGGAATAGTAGAGTCGGATTACGGATATCACATAATCCGTCGTCTGCCCAAGGACGAAGAATATGTTCTTGCAAATACAGCAGATATCTTACAGGGCTACATAACCAGCGAATACTACTTATCTGTCATCGCAAACGCACAGGTACTCGCTTCCGAGCTTTCTCTTCTTGAAAAATACAACGAGATCGACATTATAGAAGATTTTATCAAGCCATTCTATGAGACCATCGAGCTCACCGAAGACGAGATCTCAGGAAACGATAAAGACGAAAATTCCGACAGTGAAACAATTGATGAGGTGATCGTTGACGGCGATTCCTATACCGAAGAAAATCCCGAAAGTAATAATGATGCGGAAGATACCGTCGAATCTGACTACGACAAATTCAAGAAGCTTATATAACAGCAAAGAGCCGAAGGAAATTCCTTCGGCTCTTTGTTAATTATTGATGCTGTTTCAAAAATGAACATCCTCGTAAAACAGACAATAAAATCAGTAACCTCTAAACCGATAGCTGTCCGACAAATCCGATCTTGTCGCTTAGAAAGTTATCCACCGTACCAGCCTTCCTTTATCATTACTTTTACAG
>JAFUMW010000083.1 GCA_017482465.1 Clostridia bacterium | reverse complement strand
TTAACGTTGATACTTGCTATTTTAATCTTGAAATACAACACTAGAAAAAAGTAACCGCCCTCTTGCAAAGTCCGGTTACTTTTTCTAACTTGACATAAGAGACAACCGCTAAGGTCATCTTACCCTACGCCTATATTATATAACGAAATTTTTAAGTTGTCAATACCGAAGCATAAAATGCATTGGTTTTTTTTAATTTTCGCAGTTGTTTGAACTAACGGTTTCGCCAAGCCCGAATTTATAAAAGTTTTTGATGGGGGAGCGCGAGGGGGACACTTTTTTCAAAAAGTGTCCCCCTCGCAAAAACTCACACTTACTTACTATGAGCCAAAAACGCTTTAAGGGCGGAGCTTTGGGGAGCGTTGAAGACTTCGGCGGGTGTGCCCTGTTCTTTAATAACGCCGTCAGCCATGAAGATGACGCGGTCGGCGACGCCTGCCGCGAATTCCATCTCATGAGTAACGACGATCATCGTTCTGCGCTCGTCCTTGAGCGAGCGGATGACCTTGAGCACCTCTTGCGTAAGCTCGGGGTCGAGAGCCGAGGTCGGCTCGTCGAAGCAGAGCACGCTGGGCGAGAGTGCGAGCGCACGCGCGATAGCCGCACGCTGCTGTTGACCGCCCGAAAGCTCGAACGGGTAGCTGTTCATCTTTTCGGAGAGACCCACGCGAGTAAGAAGCGTGCGCGCTTTTTCCTCGCATGCTTTTGCGATCTCCGCCTTTTCGGCACGCGAAAGCTTACCGTGCTTTTGCTCCTTTCGCTGTTCGAGCTGTAACAGCTCGTCGGCAAGCGTCACGTTGCGAAGCACCGTGTACTGCGGAAACAGGTTGAACGACTGGAAAACAAGTCCGAATTTGAGCCTGTTTATGCGTTTCTGCGCGTCTGTAAGCTCGGGCGCGGACGCGTCGAATATCGTGTCTCCGTCAACGACTATCTTTCCGCAGTCGGGCGTTTCGAGAAAGTTGAGCGAACGCAAAAGTGTCGTCTTGCCGCTTCCCGACGAGCCGATTATTACGAGCACCTCGCCGTCATTAAGCTTAAAATCAATACCTTTTAACACTTCGGTCTTGCCGAAGCTTTTTCTTATATCATATACCTCAAGCATACCATGTCCTCCCGTCAGTTCTTATAGTATCCGAACGCTTTTTCGACCTTTTCAAGCACTATCGTGACGATACCGTTGAAGATCAAGAAGAAAAGACCGGTGTAGAACAGCGGCCACACAAGGCCGTTTGACGAGTAACGCTCGGCGGCTTTGAGTATCTCGGGCACAGCGATAACACGTGCAAGAGAGGTATCCTTGACCAGCGTGATTATCTCGTTACTCATCGGCGGTACGATACGCTTGACCACCTGCATGAGTATTACCTTGAAGAATACCTGCGTTTTTGTCATGCCGAGCACCTGCGCCGCCTCGTACTGACCGCGCGCCATGCTTTCGATACCGCCGCGGTATATCTCGGAGAAGTACGCCGCGTAGTTGATAACGAAGGCGATAAGCGCCGCCGTCATACGTGTTCGTATCGGAATATCAAAGACAAGACCGGGTACGTAGAACACGACGTAAAGCTGTAAGAGCAGGGGAGTGCCGCGTATGACCCAAACAAACAGGCGGGATACCGCCGCGATCGGCTTGAAGTTTCCGAGTATCAGCACAAGCCCGGTTATAAGGCTCGGCTTCTCGCTGTTTTCACTTTTTGCCGATGCTATGTTCAGTCTGAGTAAGAATGCAAACGGCTTGAACTTTGACATCGAGCCGAAGCATATTATAAGTCCGAGCGGCAGTGCCAGAACGAGAGTACTTATAAACAAGAGCAGATTCTGCCCGAAGGATTCAAGCAGATTGATCGTTACGGTCATAAAAGAAGGATTTAACATATGTATCCTCTACCTTTGCTTTGCATACAAAAGGATTCGGGTATTAGCCCGAATCCTTTCGCGGATTTTGTAGCTATGTGATTACTGCTCGATGAGCTGTGTGCCGAGGTTGTACCATTCGGCGATGTCAGCGAGTGTTCCGTCAGCGTAGAGCTCTGCGATAGCGGCATTTACCTTTTCAACCATGTCGCTGCCCTTTCTGAACGCGATACCGTATTCTTCCTTAGCGAATTCAACGCCGTCTACCTTAGCAAGGTCAGCGTAGTCAGTGCCTTCGCCGATCATACCGAGTGCTGTGATGTAGTCAACGACGCACGCGTCAGCTGTGCCTGCCGCAACTTCCATGATAGCTTTTGCCATAGTGTCAACGGGGATAAATTCAGCGCCTGCGAAGTATTCGTTTGTTGTTGCGAGCTCTTCGCCTGCCGAGCCTGCTTCGGCAACGACGATCTTACCGTCGAGCGAGCCTGCTGTTGCGTAGTTTGCGGCAACGTCAGCCTTTGTGATGATTACCTGCTCGTTGCTCATGTAGGGAGAGGAGATCGCCATATTAGCGGCTCTTTCCTCTGTGATGGTCATACCGTTCCAGATGCAGTCGATGCCCTTTGCATTGAGCTCGATCTCCTTGGAGCCCCAGTCGATCTCCTGGAACTTAGGTGTAACGCCGAGCTTTTCGCAAACTGCTGTTGCAAATTCTGTTTCGAAGCCGACAAGCTCATTGTTTTCGTCAAAGTAGTTCATGGGTTCAAAGTAAGTGATACCGATGATCATTTCGCCGTTACCTTCGATGTAAGCGGCGTCGGATTCGGTGTCAGCGGCATTTGTGTCGTCTGTTACGGAATCGTCAGCGACCGTATCGCTTACGGATTCGGAGTCGGAGTCGGATACAACTTCATCTCCGCCGCAGGAAGCGAGCGCGAATGTCATTGTGAGCATCAAGATAGCGAGTAAGATTGAAAGAAACTTTTTCATTGTTTTTCTCCTTTTAAAATGATTAATATTACCGCGGTATACTTTACCGTGATAAAGTGACAAAGTAATGATACCACATATATGTAATTTTGTCAAGGGGTTTTAAAGAAAAAGTAGGCGAAAGTTGTTTTTTTGTTTCAGGAGAGCCTTGAGCTTATTGTGTCCGTGATGCTGACCTGAAGGAAAGCGGCGTCACGCCGACCTTTTTTTTGAACACGTTTGAAAAATAATTCGAGTCGCAGAAGCCGACCGAGAAGGCGATCTCGGTCACTGTGAGCTTTGAATGAAGCAACAGCGTTTTTGCGTCCTCTATGCGCGCACGCGTGAGGTACTCTCGCACCGTAAGACCCGTATACGCCTTAAATCCGTGGCTTATGTACGAGCGGCTGCACGAGAAATGCCTGCAGATATCATCAAGCGATATAGGGTCGCACCTGAACTGCTTGATATAGCGCTCGACCGAGTCAAACAGAGTTGCTTTAACAGGCGTGCTTTCGGCGTTTTTTATGTACGCAAGCTCGAGCATGGCGCATAGCGGCAGGATAAGCGTGTCGATCTCGCTTTGGGGCGGCATCTCGCGCTTGAGCGCCGCGTATGCGTCGGTCAGTCCGTCACGCGAAAGAGCATAGCTCTGCGCTGTGCGCTCGATGTAGCTTTCCGCACCCTCGCAGGCGTATCCGCTTACGCAGATAAAGCAGGTAAGCAAACCCTCGTGCCGTACAGGGTAAACGTACTCGCGTACGCCTGCGTAGCAGTTGCCGCAGAACGAGCCGAGGCGTGCTTTTTCAAAGACCTTCCTCTGCCGCGCGACGCAGTGCCGGCGTGCCTCGGGCGAGGACTTGACGTATACGCAGTACGGGTTGTCGTGGATATTGAAGGTGATAAGCTCGCTTGGGATAATGAGCTTTTCGTCGCCGATCGGGTGAAGCGTCACCGAAAGTCCGCATTTTTCCTTAAGATATATTATGTAGCTTTTGATGTGTCCAAGCTCGTACATACGCACCTCTCTGCACGTTTTTACAGTTTTTCATATTATTATGATATCACAAAATGTAAAAATATGCAATAGGTATGCTGCTTTTTGTGGGGTGTTTGTGTTTTTTTGCGGGTGTGATGGGTGTTTTTTTGCGAGGGGGGACTTTTTAGGCAAAAAGTCCCCCCTCGCGCTCCCCTTCAAAAACCTTTGTGAATATGGGCTTGATGAATTTTTACGTCCTCACACTTGTGAAGCGGATGAAAGCGTACGTATAGCCTTCTCCGGCGGAGAAGGCTTTGGTGCAATCAACTTCCACACCCCTTCACGATCTTATATTCACACATTACCTAATATTATCTTCGCCATTTCTTCACTGACGATCTCGCGCCTGTCGTCATCGACGAGGCTGAAGCGGTTGCCGTCGTTGTGTGTGCTGAGGTACTTCCATACGATGTAGGGCATGTCGTTTTCCTTGATAACGGTAATAACGTCGCGCATCCAATTTTCGCGCCACTCTGTTCTTGCGTGCCTGATAGTACCGAACTCGCCGCACCAGAGTATCTTATCCGGGTATCTTTCTATAAATCTCACGGCAGGCTCAAGCGCCTTCCTTATAAAGCTTATGTCAAGCTTATCCATGCCGAAATAGTTGTCGTCGAACTCGTCAAGATGCCCGTTTATCTCAAAGCAGAGCCTGTAGCGCTCGATGTCGTCGCACGGCCAGGGCATCTCGCGGTTATAGTAAAGCGGTCCTTCCTGCAGCAGTCCGCGCTGATGCGTGAACTCGAACGGGTTGTAGGTGTGGAAGGTGTAGATGACCCTTTCGTCATCGTACACGTCGAGCGTGTCAAGGCCGGGAGGGCTTCCCCAATGACCGCAGCCGATGATGACGTATCTGTCGGGATTGAGCGCGCGGATCGCGTCAAGCGTGCGCTTTGCGAGCGGATTCCATCTTGTGGAAGTGATGTCGACTACCTCGTTTAAAAGCTCGAACATTACCTCACTGTCGTCGTGGAACACCTCTTCAAGCTTTACCCAAAGCGCAACAAAGCGGTCCATGTAGTCCTGCGAGTCAAAAAGCCCGATGGCAGATGCGACGTCGCAGTAGTTGCCGAGCGCCTTGTGCAGGTTAAGCACGGGACGCATTTTGTACTTTTCGCACCAGGACACGAAATTCTTAAGATGTCCGATGATGCAGTCGCGGTACTTGTACGGCGTTTCCTCAAGCACGATCTGGTCAAAGCCGAGGCGGACGTGGTCAAGTCTGAGCGAGGCGATGTAGCTTATGTCCCTTTCGGTTATGTAGCTTTCGAAATGCTCAAGGTCGCCGATGGTTATGTCCATGCGCTTGTTTTCGGGAAGCACCTTGAAGCGCTTATAGTTGGTAAGCCAGCCTCCGATGCCCATTCCTTTTGAAAAACGTTCGATCTTTTTCATAGTTACCTCCTTTTATGAGGGCAGATTTACAAGGATCATGCCCGAGAACGCGAACGCAAGCACAAATGCGTGACGCCGCGTAAAGCTTTCCTTAAATATAATTATGCTCATCGCGAGCGACAAGAGTATCATGCCGATGTTCAGCGTGGGGTAGAACACGGCGCTGTCAAGCACCGAGGCTAAATGCGTGTTGAGCAGGTTGCGCCCCGTCGCAAGCACGATGCTTAACACTAATAGCGATATATTTATAAGTGTAGCCATAGTTACCTGTACCTTTCATCTTGATTATAGCACAAAATTTGCTCTTGTGGTATGAAATTTCATAGATGTACTTGTACAAAAGATAGATTTATGCTATACTTGAAGCGAGGTGATGATATGTCTGCAGTGGTGACACGTACCGCGCCGGGTACAAAAACCTACCCGTTGCACAAGCACAGGCACTATGAGATAATGCTGTATCTTTCGGGAGAGGGAAGTATGCGTACGCAGGAAAAAAGCTACCCCTTTTCGCCCGGAACTATAATAATTATGCCGCCCGGAGTCGTACACGGCTCAAGCTCGGACGAGGGCTTTGAAAACATTTCGGTCTGCGACGGCTTTGAGCATCTGTTCTGCTTTGACAAGCCCTGCGTGTTACATGACAGTGACTCTGGCGAGGGCAGGGCGCTCGCCACGCTCATTTATGAGAACAGGTATTCAAGCGGCGAGTACCTTGCCGCGCTTTGCTCGGCGTACGCGCTCTTTCTTGTACAAAGCATACAAAAAGAGAACACGGTCGCACGCGCAGTCTCCGAGCTTGTCTCGCAGATCACCGAACGGGCGTACGGGCATGATTTGAGCCTGTCCGACCTGCTTGCGTCAAGCGGCTACGCCGAGGATTATATCCGTGCCTGCTTTAAGCAGATCACAGGCATGACCCCCGGCGCGTTTCTTGCAAAGGTGCGTATCGACCGCGCCTGCTCGCTTATCGATATATACGGCGGTGTTATGCCGCTTGAACAGATAGCCGAGCGCTGCGGATACCTCGATTACGTCTATTTCTCTAAAAAATTCAAACGCCTCACCGGCTTCTCCCCCAGCAAATACCGCGACCGTGTGTAGTGGGGGTGGGGATTTTTGCGAGGGGGGACTTTTTAGGCAAAAAGTCCCCCCTCGCGCTCCCCTTCAAAAACCTTTGTGAATATGGGCTTGATGAATTTTTACGTCCTCACACTGTGTGAAGCGGATGAAAGCGTACGTATAGCCTTCTCCGACGGAGAAGGCTTTATATTCCGAGTAAATATCCCGTACCCTCTTGCGAGCCGCTCACGAGTACGTGGGTGTAGAGACAACGTTTTTTACTGATTATTTATAAAAATATTTAGTTTTAGGTTGACAATATCCTAAAATTTGTGTATAATAATATTGTAATCCCAAAAGGAGGTATAAAAATGCGTTTGAATACCAATCAAATCGTTTCAATTTCTGAGGCAAATCAGAATTTTTCCCGTGTGGCGAGAATGATCGACAAGCACGGCGAACTCTATATTTTCAAGAACAACAAACCCAAATATAAGCTTGTTGATATCGAGCAAGATACCACGATAGAAATGACCGACGACGAGAAGATCGACTTTGTGGCGGCGCGTATTTTGAAGCTTTACCGCCCTGCGTTTGAGGAGCTTGCAAAATGATCAAGTTCAGTCAAGAAAAAGTGCTTTTATTGCATAGGCTCATCACAGAGGAAACGGGTGGCGATCCTAACGTGCGCGATATTGACCTGCTCAACAGTGCGCTCGAATCGGCGTTTGCCACGTTTGACGGAAAGGAATTATACCCTACAAAGCAGGAAAAGGGCGCGCGACTCGGCTTTGCGCTCATCTCCAACCACGCATTTGTTGACGGGAACAAGCGAATTGGAATGTACGTTCTTCTCACGTTCCTTGAAACCAACGGAATCAGGCTCCGTCCCACCAACGCGGAGGTCGCTCGCGTCGGTCTTGCCGTCGCGGCAGGGGAAATGAAATATCAGGAGCTGCTCGATTGGATTTTGCAAAATGAAGCATAAATAGAAAGAAGAAGGCAATATCACCGTTTCGCAGTGATATTGCCTTTGTTTTTTACGATGCTTTTGCCATCGGGATTTGCGCTGCTTCCATCATATTCTCGATGAATATCCCGTACCCTCTCGCGGGGGCGCTCACGAGTACATGCGTGACCGCGCCGATAAGCTTGCCGTCCTGCAGTATCGGGCTGCCGCTCACTGTTGATGTCAATAGGGGACAACAATATTCTTTAAAAATGACAAATTCACAAGCCATGTTTGCATTTATATTAAAATAAATTGCGGATTATAGCTGAAAGTCAACAAAATGGCTATTGTATTATGCAAAATCCTTTTGGATGAATACACGAAATATAGCAAATATTATTTTTCAATTTCTGCTATTGACTGATTAGCAACACGAATCCTTTCGTATGTCTGAGTTGAGAATTTGGGTGTTCTGTCATAGTAATACAGTCCGTTCTGTTCTTGTTCGATATCAGTTAATTGAGTATAACAAAATCCGCAAACACGAGGGTGCGATACCATAACTTTAATTAATCCCTCATATCGATTAATAAATTCTTCCTCATCAGCCGGTGCGTCGCCGTATCCCCATCCCATTTCATCTTTATTTTGAGAATAAAATGTTCCGCCGCATTCGCTTATCCAATATGGTTGACCGTTGTAAATTTCCGGACGTGCAGGTGCATTGCCGCGATAACGATGAGCACAGGTATGAACGTATTTGTCATCATCTGCCATGGGCTTTAAGTATTCCTCTAACTTTTTCGGATCCTGTTCATAATCATGCACATCAAACATATCGGTTTCATAGTGAACTCCACCGCTTGCATCAATAACCGGTCGGAAAGGATCAAGTGTTTTGGTTATATGATAGTTCATTTTTTCTACATTTGGATCAAGCACCATTTTAT
>JAFUMW010000082.1 GCA_017482465.1 Clostridia bacterium | reverse complement strand
TCTATCGGTGCTCCCGGTTCGGGCGTATACTTCAATGCAATCGACGTGCTCACAGCAGCAGGTCTTACAGAGGAAGACATCAATGCTCAGTACCAGTCTTTTGCTGACAGTGCTGACGCGCTCAAGGACGGCAAGATCGATGCCGCTTTCATCGTAGCAGGCGCACCCACTCCCGCTATCACAGAGCTTTGCACAACTAACGACGCATACCTAGTTCCGATCGACGGCGCGGTTGCTGAAGCTCTTATGGCTACATGCCCCTTCTACACCACATATGACATTCCCGCAGGAACATACGAGGGACAGACCGAGGATGTTACAACAGTTACCGTTAAGGCTACACTTATTGTAGACGCTGACGCATCCGAGGATGATGTTTATAAGCTCACAGCTGCTATTTTTGATAACATTGATGCTATCACATCTGAAAATGCAAAGGGCGCTGAGCTCAGCATTGACAATGCCACAAGCGGTATGACTGTTCCGTTCCACGCAGGTGCTGCAAAGTACTTCGCTGAAAAGGGAGTTACAGTAGCAGTCGACTGATAAGGTCACTTGATTTGGCGGCTGCGGCGAGATATCGTCGCAGCCGTTTTAGTAATGTAATGTTAGGAGGGATTAATGATGTTTTTTAAGAAAAAGGGAACTCCTGCTAATGAACAGCCAATGGACTTGGAAGCGGTAATGCAAAAGTTTGACCGAGAGTCGAACACAAGAGTCTGGGAGGGAAAGCCTAAGATATTTGTAAACTGTATTCTGGCTATCTTTTCTTTGTTCTGTATTTATGTAACTTTATTTGCAAGCTGGCTTGAAGAGTACCGTCTTACATCATTTGTTGCTTTTATTATTTTTATCGGATACCTTGTGTATCCTGCCAGAAAAGGCCGCCAAAGGGTCAACTATATGCCGTGGTACGATATTGTTTTGATGATCTGCGGTACAGGCTCGTTCCTTTACTTTACGGCAAATGCGATGACTATAATTCAGCAGGGAAGCAGATTTGAATGGTATCAGATCGTTATCGGTATTATCGGAATAATCTCGATCGCCGAGGTCTGCCGACGCAGTGTCGGACTTCCGATCATTATCGTAGCAAGCTGTTTCATCGTTTATGCTATTATATGGGGACTTCATAACCCGTCGTTTTGGGGAAGAATAACATATATCGTTCATTATTTGTTCTACAGTAAAGAGGGTATCTTATCCACTCCGATCAATGTTTGCTCGAAATTTATTGTAGTGTTCATAATATTCGGTGCGTTCCTTGAAAGAACGGGCATAGCGGACTTCTTTATCAAGATCACAAATTCACTCGTGGGTGGATTCTCAGGCGGTCCCGCTAAGGTTGCGGTAGTTGCCAGTGCACTTGAAGGAATGGTCTCGGGTTCTTCTGTTGCTAATACTGTTGGTTCAGGCTCGGTCACAATTCCGCTTATGAAGAAGACAGGCTATAAGCCTGAATTTGCCGCGGCTGCTGAGGCTTCCGCGTCAACAGGCGGACAGATCATGCCTCCTATCATGGGTGCTGCCGCGTTTTTGATGGCTGACTATATCGGTGTTCCTTACAGTAATATAGTTGTAAGAGCTATATTACCGGCTATACTGTATTTCGCCGGTGTATTTATTTCGGTACACCTTGAGGCGAAAAAAGAAGGTCTTCGCGGAATCCCGAAAAAAGATCTTCCTAAATTTTTCCCCTTACTTAAAAAGGTATATCTTCTTTTACCGCTTATAGTTCTGATATATCTTGTAGGTACAAGTACTCGTTCGATCCAGTATGCAGCGGCTATTGCTATCGTAGTGGCGATCGTAGTGGGTATCTTCAATAAGGAAGACCGTATTACTCCCAAGCGTATTTTTGAAGCACTTGCGGCGGGCGGTCAGGGTATGATCGCTGTTGCGGCGGCATGCGGTGTCGCAGGCATTATAGCAGGTACGATCACTATGACCGGTCTTGCAAATATGGTATTTAACGGAATCGTAGCACTTGCCGGTGACCATGTAATTATAGCACTTTTCTTGACGATGCTGTGCTGTATTGTTCTCGGTATGGGCGTTCCCACAACGGCTAACTATTGTATCATGGCGGCTACTTGTGCTCCTATCCTCATACGTATGGGCGTTAACGAGATCGCCGCTCACTTCTTCGTGTTCTACTTCGGTATCGTTGCAGATCTCACGCCTCCGGTAGCACTTGCGGCTTATGCGGGTGCGGCTATCGCACAGGCAAATCCGATGAAGACGGCTTTGACAGCTACAAAGCTCGCGATAGGTGCGTTTATAGTACCATACGTGTTTGCGCTCAATCCGGCAATGTTACTTATCGAAACAACAGCACTTGATGTAGTTTTGATATGTATTACATCCATCATAGGTATCTTTGCGGTATCTGCCTCGCTTGAGGGATACATGATCAAGAAAATGCCGTGGTATCAGAGATTGATGAGTCTTGCCGGCGGACTTCTTCTGATCTATCCCGGACTTGTTACAGATGCGCTCGGTATCGGTCTTGTTGTGCTTGTTGCACTTATCCAGATATTAACAAAGAAGAAAGCGATTGCATAATAAAGCTTATTCGAAAAAACAGCGTACGTTTGACGTACGCTGTTTTTAATATTAAGATTCGGTGACAAGCTTGCCGCAGATATGCTCGGGTTCAAGGCGCAAAAGCAAGGTCTTGGCACCGTGCAGCTCTATTTCTTTTTTTATGTACTCGTCATCAAGCGTGAATTTATGGCTTAATTTTGTTGTGATGTCGATGATCCTGTTCATATCGTCGATGATCTCGATCTTGCCGAATACTATAACACTTTTTACCTTTAATGCCCACTCTCCTTTTTCTCTGTATCCGCTGTCATATGTGCAAAAAGAAACCTTTGGTGAGCTGTTCAGTGCGTCAAGCCTGTGACCTCCTTTTCCGCAGTGGAAATATATACATCCGTCAGCGTCGTTGTAAAAATGGTTCATAGGCATACCGTACGGGTATCCGTCATCACCGCAAACCGAAAGCACACCGCGTGTTTCACTCTTAAGTAAGTCGGTGCATTCCTTAAGCGATATCTGTTTGTTTTTTCTTGTAAGGTCTCTGAACATTGCTTTTCTCCTGAGATTTTTATTTTTTCTATTGCTTTTTTATAAAAAATGTGGTATAGTGATACTGTAAATAAATCAAACTGCCACCGGGTAGTGGATGCGCCGCATCTGTTTGCACATCGTTAGGTCTTTGAAGATGTGTGAGCGGGTGCTTTTTTTGAGGTTTTATGATGAAATTACGTGATTCATTTTCGTTGCTTTCAAAATTTGAGCTTGCACTGTGGATAACCTCGCTTATCACCGTTGCGTGCTCTTATATATTTTCAAGTGAGTATGATGCCCTTACGCTTATCGCCTCGCTTATCGGTGTGACCGCACTGATCTTTGTGGCAAAGGGCATGGTGCTCGGGCAGGTGTTGACCGTCGTTTTTGCCGTGTTTTACGGTATCATATCCTTTTACTTCAAATATTACGGTGAGATGATAACCTATCTTTGTATGACCGCGCCGATAGCGGTAGCTTCGGTGATATCATGGATAAGGCATCCGTACAAGAACTCGGCAGAGGTTATCGTAAACCGACTTACGCGCAGACAGACTTCGCTTATGTGGGTTCTCGCAGTGCTTATAACTGTGTTATTTTACTTCATTCTCGACGCGCTCGGAAACACGAATCTGATCTTCAGTACACTGTCGGTCACTACCAGCTTTACCGCATCATACCTAACTCTTTACAGAAGTCCGTATTACGCGCTCGCATATGCCGCAAACGACATAGTCCTTATCGTACTCTGGGTACTTGCGACGGTCGTGACGCCGTCATATCTGCCGATGGTGATCTGTTTTGTGATGTTTTTCATCAATGATATGTACGGATTTATCAACTGGAGAAGGATGGAGCGCCGCCAGAAGCAGTGATCATTTTATTTTCAGTGTACGCAGATGTGCTTTCTGTTCGGGTGTGATACGGTAGCTTTCGATTGCTTTCTGTATTGTTTTGTTATGCGTGAAACGGTCGAGGCAACGGCAGTCTATATAGTGTAATATATCCTCATAATGAAAGGCGAGAGCTGTTGCAAAATACCATGCTCTCATCATGTTGACATAGTACTCATCCGAACATACAGAAGCAACTTCTTCTGCTTGAGCTATGTCATAGCAGTCTGTATCAAGTAATTTTAAGTACATTCCTATACCGTAGCGGATCGTGTAGGTCTTATCCGACGCGATCCATTTTTTTGCTTGCATGGCAAGCCTTTGAGGGTACTTGTCAAACACCTTTGGACGAAGCATATCGCAGGTCGCCCAGTTGTCAACATAGTTAAGAAAGGTATCGAGAGCACAAACACATGCGTCAAAGTCGTTGATCCTTTCTATGATAAATGCGTGAAGATTGTTTTCTTCATAATATTTGTGCGGCAAAGAGCTTACAAAAACATCTGCATCTGTTGTTTTTGCAAGCTTTTTTGCGTATGCCCGCAACTCGGGCGTACGTACACCGATGATGTTTTCTCGGTTGATATCCGGCATCAGCCGCGCTTGAAAATCGCGGTAGTCCGTGTCCTGCATCGAAAACAGGTCTTGTACTATTTTATCCATGGTATCCGCCTTCCGTCCTTTATGAAAATATTTTACAATATATATAAGATATTGTCAACCTAAAACTATTGCATCCGGATAAAAAATGTGGTAACATATCTATAGAAAGTACACCTGAAAGGAAGGTATTATATAATGGGACTTATTAAAGCAGGAATCGGAGCACTTGGCGGTACTCTTGCCGATCAGTGGAAAGAATTTTTTTACTGTGACGCCATGGACAAGGATGTTATGGTCACAAAGGGTCAAAAACAGCTAAGCGGACGTTCATCAAATACAAAGTCAAGTGACAATATCATTTCGGACGGCTCGGGAATAGCTGTTGCAGACGGACAGTGTATGATAATTGTCGAGCAGGGAAAGGTCGTTGAGGTTTGTGCTGAACCGGGCGAGTTTACATATGACTGTAAGAGCGAGCCTTCGATATTTACGGGTAAGCTCGGTGAGAGCATCATCGAAACCTTCAGGACTATCGGCAGACGCTTTACCTACGGTGGCGACACGGGCCGCGATCAGCGGGTCTACTACATAAACACAAAAGAACTTATCGACAACAAGTTCGGCACACCGAACCCTGTACCGTTCCGCGTTGTTGACAGTAAGATAGGACTGGATATCGACGTTGCGCTTCGTTGCTCGGGCATCTATTCTTATAAGATAGCTGACCCGATACTGTTTTACACAAATGTATGCGGAAACGTGTCGCAGAGCTATACACGTGATGAGATAGATTCACAGCTAAAGGCTGAATTTATAAGTGCGCTTCAGCCCGCGCTTGCAAAGCTTTCAGCCCTTGAAATGCGTCCCAATGAGATAATTGCACACAACTCGGAGCTTGAATCGGCACTTAACGCGGCTCTGTCGGAAAAGTGGGGCGCAACACGCGGACTGAAGGTGGTTTCTGTTGCTCTCGGCTCGGTTACTCTTGATGAGGAGGACGCGGAGCTTATCAAGCGTGCACAGCACGCGGCTATACTGCGCGATCCCACCATGGCGGCGGCAACGTTAGTTGAGGCACAGTCCGAGGCTATGAAGTCGGCGTCCGAGAATTCGGCAGGCGCTATGACCGGTTTTATGGGAATGGGAATGGCGAGTCAGGCGGGCGGTATAAACGCGCAGAGCCTTTATGCTATGGGGGCACATAACAATGATAACGGTGCAGGAGCATGGAAGTGTAGATGCGGTGCTGTATCAAAGGGCAAGTTCTGTCCCGAATGCGGCGAGCCCAAACCGAACGCAAACGGATGGAAGTGCTCTTGCGGACAGACAAACAAGGGAAAGTTCTGTCAGAATTGCGGAGCAAAAAAGCCTGCAGGTGAGCCGCTTTACCGTTGTGACAAATGCGGTTACGAGCCTGCTGATCCAAAGAATCCTCCGAAATTCTGTCCCGAATGCGGAGATGCTTTTGATGAGTCTGATGCGAAATAAGGGTATATATTGATGTCAACTTTACTTGAATACAAGTGTCCTTGTTGCGGCGGTGCAATCAGCTTTGATCCGGGCCTGCAAAAGCTTAAGTGCCCCTACTGTGATACTGAATTTGAACCAGAGACATTAAGATCATACGACGAAGAATTGAAAAAAGACAGTTCAGACGACATGAATTGGGAGTCACCTGCCGGAAGCGAATGGGCTGACAACGAATCAGATAAGCTTTGTGTATACGTCTGCAGATCATGCGGCGGTGAGATAGTCGCCGATGATACGACCGCGGCGGCAAGCTGTCCGTATTGCGACAACCCGATCGTAATGACGGGCAAGCTTTCGGGAGTGCTCAAGCCGGATTATATAATCCCGTTCAAGCTTGATAAAAAAGCGGCGAAAGAGGGACTTGCAAAGCATCTGAAAGGCAAAAAGCTTTTGCCGAAGGTTTTCAAGGATGAAAATCATATTGACGAGATAAAAGGTATATATGTTCCGTTTTGGCTTTATGACGCACAGGCTGACGCAAGCATGCGATTCCGCGCTACGCGTGTAAGTACATGGAGCGACAGTAATTATCATTACACAAAAACAAGCTATTATCTTGTAAGGCGTGGCGGAACGCTGTCTTTTGAGCACGTGCCTGTTGACGGAAGCGAGAAGATGTCAAATGAGCTTATGGAATCGCTTGAGCCGTTCGACTTTTCGCAGGCGGTGGATTTTCAAACGGCGTATCTTGCGGG
>JAFUMW010000012.1 GCA_017482465.1 Clostridia bacterium | reverse complement strand
TTTTGGGCGTGATTATCGTTATAGGCGGCTCGGCAAAGGAATATAACGCGCAGATACTGCTTGGAGGAGCGATTTGTATTCTCGGCGCGGTGTCAT
Organism: Clostridia bacterium; assembly: GCA_017482465.1. GTDB lineage: Bacteria > Bacillota > Clostridia > Oscillospirales > CAG-272 > UBA4717. Next base: position 9,687 of record JAFUMW010000012.1, on the reverse strand, counting down.
ACGGTATATTCACGGCACTTAACAAAAAAATGAATTATAATAAGTCCTTGTCGCTTATGACAGGTTATTTTGCGGCATTCGTGCTTTCAACGCTTGTCAATCTGATAAACGGCGGGCTTTTTCTGCCGCGCGGCGGACAAATACCCGGTCTGTTATGGAGCGGAGTTTTTACGGTAGCGATCGCGGATACTTTGTGGGCAGTTGCGCTTGAAAAGGGGAAGACCGAAAAAATATCAAACCTTGCGTACATAACGCCTTTTCTTTCGCTTATCTGGACGTCGGTCCTCTTAAATGAGACGATAAAGCTAAACTCGATCATCGGTCTTGCGGTCATAATCGCAGGTATACTGATCCAACTTAAGGATAACAAGGTGAAATGAGGCTATCAACAAACCTACACATATAACGGAGAATACGGATGAAATTATATCTTATACGGCACGGTCAGACAAACGCAAATCTCGAAAGACGGCACAGCGGCTGGTGGGAGGCAGAGCTTACAGAGCTTGGTCGCACACAGGCACAAAATGTGGGAAAAATTCTTGAGGGAATGAGCTTTGACAAGGTGTACACGAGCGATCTTTTGCGTGCTGTTGAAACGCAAAAGCTTGCGCTTCCGGAAATTGACGCTGAACAAACGTCACTTTTGCGCGAGATAAACGTCGGCAATATCGGCGGCAGGTACAGATCCGACATTATTGCACAGTATGGCGATAAATACATAAACGACTACGGTGTATACGATTTCAGATCGTATGGCGGAGAGGATCACGCCGCTTTTTGCGAGCGTGTCGGGAAATTCCTCAAGATGCTTGAAGACTCGCCATATGAGAGCGTAGCGGCGTTTACACACGGCGGACTTATCTGCTCGATGCTTGATATGTGTGTCGGTGCCTTTGTGGACCGCAAGATCGCTGTATGCGAAAACTGCTCGGTGTCGATGTTTGAATACAGCGACTCAAGGTGGCGGCTGAAGCTGTGGAATTATAAGGGAGAATTGTGATAAAAGCTTTACGTACTACGTAGCGCGCTTCTTTCTTGAAGCGGTTAGGTGAGATACCGAAATGCTCAAGCCGACATATCTGTCCACTATGGAAAAGCACGAGGAGATCGCTGGAGTTACCTATTCATGCGGTACGGTCATCACTGTTGACTATAATAAGATGACGTATGAAATAAGGTGATCATAATACAGTCGCGCTAACATATAATTGTAAAAAGGTGAGGTGTTAGCGTGACAGATCTTTACAACTGCAGGATAGGCGAAAGCTATCTTGTAAACAAGCTTATACTGCCGCGACGCGAGCGTACAAGGCTTTGCTCGCTCGGGCTTATTAAGGGCGCAAAAGTCAGAGTAAGGCTTCGCACACGCGACGGCGTGATAATAGAAGCGTACGGTACGCGCGTCGCCATGTCAAAAAGGGTGTGCCGCCGCGTAGTGCTTTCAAAGGCATGACAAGAAGGGAATAACATAAAGATCCGAGACGTTTGCGTCCTCCGGATTTTTGAATACATATTTAACAAGAATTATATTGACAGCTTTATGTTTAGTGTGTTATGATCTATATATTGTCAGATGTGTTTTTCAGACCGTGTCCGTGACAAAAACGGTGCGGAGATGCGAAAAGTGTGAATAAATAGTGATTAAAGAATAAAAGGAGGATAAAAAATGAGAAAGAATTTCGGAGCGAAAGCGCTTCTTTATCCGATGCCGGTATTGATTATCGGCTCGTACGATGAAAACGGAAAGCCTGATGCAATGAATGCCGCTTGGGGCGGTATCAGTGAGGAAACACAGATATCCATTTGTGTTGATGACGGACACAGGACTGCAAAGAACATCGTCGCACGCGGTGCGTTTACGGTGAGCGTTGCAAACGCGGAAAATGTTGTTGCCTGCGACTATGTAGGAATCGTTTCGGGAAATAAAGAGCCCGAAAAAATAGAAAAAACAGGCTGGCATGTTATAAAAAGCGATTTTGTCGATGCCCCGCTCTTTGATGAACTGCCTATGGCACTTGAATGCAAGCTTATAAGCTATGACGAAGCATCCTGCAGACTCGTCGGCGAGATCGTAAACGTATGCGCCGATAAGTGTATCCTCGGCGGCGACGGTAAGATCGACCTTGACAAATTTCACCCGATCACGTACGATCCTGTACACCATACCTACCGTAAGCTCGGTGAGGAGGTAGGCAAAGCGTTCAGCGACGGGGCAAGGTTGAAGTAAAGAGCAAATGAAAACGGCGGCTGATCTACGGATCAGCCGCACTTTTGTTTTACTTGTTTCTGCCCTTGTCAAAGGCGGGATTTGTCATATAGAAGTTACTGCAATCGAGCTGATCTTGAGCAATGCGAAGCGCATCACCGAAGCGCTGATAGTGTACGATCTCTCGCGCACGTAAGAATTTGAGCGGATCGCGAACATCGGGGTCGTCAACAAGTCTTAAAAGATTGTCGTATGTCGTACGAGCCTTTTGTTCAGCCGCAAGGTCCTCGTGAATGTCTGTGAGAACGTCACCCTTGGACGCAAAGCAGGTCGCGTCAAACGGAACACCGGACGCCGCAACCGGGTACACACCTGTGGTGTGATCGACGAAGTAGGGAGCAAAATCGCTCTTTGCTATTTCATCGGGTGAAAGATTACGCGTCAGCTGATATATGATCGCCGCCACCATCTCAAGGTGAGCAAGCTCTTCTGTGCCTACGTCTGTAAGGATTCCGGTTATCTTTGAGTAGGGCATGGAATAACGCTGGTTGAGGTAACGCATCGACGCGCCAAGCTCACCGTCCGGACCTCCAAGCTGTGTGATTATAAGTCTCGCGAGATCGGGGTTCGGATTTTTGATCCTTACGGGATACTGTAATTTCTTTTCATATTGCCACATAGTCTTTCCTCCGCTTACGACTTATGATATTCATTCTGCCACGGCCAGGGTGTGTTTACCCACTGCCATGTTCCGTTTTTGGTTGCCGCGTCCGAATTCATCGTCACAGGTCCGTTTTCACGTTCGTACTTTTCAAGCTCTTTTTCATACTGAGCTCTTGTTTTATCATAATACTCGATCGCCCTTCGGTCATTCGGGTGTCCGTCAAGGTAGAGGGCGGTCTCATAAAGCGCAAAGGCAAGCGCGTGAAGCGAACTGTTTTTGTGTGTATTCATTATCTGCCGCCTCCTCTTACGGTCGCGCCTTCAAAGGGTTTGTTAAGTCTTCTGAAAAGCGTACCTTCGCAAAGTCCTTCTTCGGCATCGTACATGTCATTAAAACTATGGTCGGGTGAATAGACTATAGCAAGAGCTGTATTGGTATTGAACGAGGGCATCTCGCATTCCGAGCATCTGTCGGACATGCTGTTTGAATGTTCGCACCTGCACATACAGTCGCGGCTCGCTGCGTTTTCGTCTTCGCTGTTACAGTTATCACGATCGCAGTTATCGTTGCAGCCGCAGTCGTTTCTGCGGCTTCTGTTGCTCATACTGTCCTCGTTTGTACGCGTATTACCGCGCACAAGGTTTTCAATAAGGTCTAACTCATCCTCGCAAAAGTCGCAAGGGTAGTGCGGTCTCTTATCTGATTCCATTTATATCTCCACTTTCAAAATGTTATTTTAATACATTTTTACAAATGTTAAGGCGATCACAATGCTCACAAAAATGTCTATGCAATTTCGACAAAAGAAAGTTGAGCAAAACTCATAAATTTCCAATGAATGGGAATTTTTGGCCTTTTGACGCCTCTATATAAGTGTATGCGGGCAGATAAAATTTGTCGAATAAAAAATTTTTTTAGAAAAAAATATTTTCTTGTGCTGAAAAATCCTTGATTTATCGGGAATTATTCTGTCAAGGCACAAATATAACAAATTTTCGAGGCAAAAATCGTCAAAAGTGATAATTTACAAATCGCAAACTTTGAAGTATAATAGATACTGCCGTATTACCGTGATACGGCATTCGAGTAGCCTACATATGTTCACTATGTTCGTTTTGCGGGATGTATGAAAAGGTTATTTGCGGCAGTCGGAATTATCTGTGGGGTATCAAGCTTATGATATTAACGCACAGATAAGCCGACTGCTTTCGTTTTATATGAAAAAGTCCGCTCTATTGCCTCAAAGGGAAAAAAAGGTTGACAAGTAATCTTATATGTAGTATAATAATTTGGTATGAAAAAGTCCTTGTAAAGACTTTTAATTAATGAAAGGAATCTAAAAACAATGAAAAAGCAATCAACAAATGTCATTGCGTTTATCGTTGCTCTGTGCATTATTGCCGGACTCGTTTTTGTTGCTGTATTCGGAATCGGCGACTTTATGCCCGGCGTTTTTGAAGAGGGCGGCGTAACAAAGGGACTTGACCTTGTCGGCGGCTCGTACATAGTATACGAGGCTGACATTGAAGGCACTCCCTCGGCAGAGGACATGGTAACATTCAAGTCCATGATGCGTAACAAACTTGACTCTCTCGGATACACCGAGGCGACAGTGGCTCTCTCGGGAGACAACCGTATCTCTATCGAGATACCCAGCATAACAAATCCCGAAGAGGCTGTACAGAAGCTCGGCACGACGGCTGTGCTTATGTTCTGCGACGTTGACGGAACGGTATGGCTTGAGGGAAGCGACATCGACTTTGCTACCGCGGCATACGGACCGACAAACGAAACGGGTATTCCGAGCCATTATGTATCCTTGCGTATCAAGGATGAGTCGGTAAGCAAGTTCGCGGCGGCAACAGAATCAGTTTCATCGAGAACTGACGGTAACAATGTGCTCTTTATCGTGCTTGATGACGAGATAATCTCGTACCCGAGCGTTGAACAGAGGATAAACGCTGCAGACGTTATCATCTCGGGTCAGGGCTTTACTCAGAATGAGACCACATGGCTTGCAGATCTTATCTCCGCGGGTCAGCTTCCGTTCGCACTCAAGGAAGTACAGCTTGAGTCGGTAGGTCCTACTCTCGGTGAAAAGGCGCTCAACACGAGCCTTATCGCCGGTGCTATCGGTCTTATATTCGTAATGGTCTTTATGATCGTTTTCTACAAGCTTCCCGGCATCGTAGCTTCGATCGCGCTTATCGCGTATTCGGCTATCATGGGTATCATACTCGTGCTTGGAAACAGCTTTATCAACCTTTCGCTTCCCGGTATCGCGGGTATCATCCTTTCTATCGGTATGGCTGTTGACGCAAACGTGGTCATATTCGAGAGAATAAAGGAAGAGCTCAGAAACGGCAGAAGCGTGGGTGCGGCGTTCACCGGCGGATTTAAGCGTGCGTACACCGCTGTTATCGACTCAAACGTAACAACGCTTATCGCGGCGGCGGTACTCTGGTACTTCGGTACAGGTACTGTCAAGGGCTTTGCGATCACGCTCTTTATCGGTGTAGTGCTCTCGCTTGTTTCGGCTGTGCTTATCACACGTTTCCTTCTTGCCAGACTTATCGGCATGAAGATCGTAAATAAGAAATTCTACGGTGCGTAAGAAAGGGAGGACTTGAAAATGAATAATTTTAATTTTGTAAAAAGCAGAAAAGCGTTCTTCACTATCGTTGCCGTAGTACTTGTTATTGGTATTGCGTCGTTTATTATACGCGGATTCAACGTAGATATTGATTTTGTCGGCGGTACGACGATCCAGCTTGACATGAACAAAGAGCTCACTACCGATGATCTTGACGGCATCAAGGCAACGATATCGGCGATGGAGGTCGGCGACACTCCCGACAAGCTCTATTATTCGGAGACTGTCACAAAGGACGTGACCGACGAAGCGGTTGAAGATGCCGCAGATACAACTGCTGACACAGAAGCAGACACAACAGCCGACACCGCGGAAGATGCTGCTGTTGACGCAGAAGCCTCCGAAGCAGAGGCTGTTACCGACGAGTCTGAAGCTGTTGAAGTGACCGAAGAGCTTCCCTCGATACTCGTTAAGCCTCAGGTCTCCACCGTTCAGAGAGCCGGCGACGGCACACAGGTAATTATCAAGCTTTTAGAGCTTGACACTGTAACACGTGACGCTGTTTGTAATCTTTTGGCGGCTGAGTACGGACTTGACCTTACAAACGATCTTATGGGAGTAAACAATGTTGGTGCTTCGGTATCCGCCGATCTCAGAAACGCGGCTGTCATCGCAACTCTCATTGCTATAGCTTTAATGCTTGTTTACATCTCGATACGTTTTGAGATACTCTCGGGTCTTGCGGCTGTCATCTGCCTTGCACATGATATATTCGTAATGTTTGCAGTATACTCGCTTTTGCAGATACCGCTCAACAGCACGATGATCGCGGCTGTTCTTACCATACTCGGTTATTCGATCAATGCGACTATCATCGTATTCGACCGTATACGCGAAAACGTAAAGCTTCACAGTAAGGACAAGTTCGAGGACAATGTTGACGCGTCTATCAAGCAGACACTTACCCGTTCGCTCAACACAACACTCACGACACTCTTTACTATCGGTCTTGTATACATTCTCGGCGTTGATTCTATCAAGCAGTTCGCACTTCCGATCATCGTCGGTATAGTAGCCGGACTCTTCTCATCCGTATGCCTTGCAGGTAACATCTGGGCGATACTCAAGAAGGCTTTTAACAAAAACAGAGTATAAGTTTATCATACAGTATTTTTTTCGGTAGGGGGCGGCGCCCTCGACGCCCCGTTTGTGCGAAAGCGCGGGATCACGGGCTTATGTCGAGGTACCGCCCCCCTGTCGAATGATCGTGTAATGAGGTTTTATTTATGATACCCGGGATTTTTGAAAGGGAAGCGCTTTTAATAGGCGAAGAAAATGTAAAAAAGCTCATGGGTTCGAGCGTTATGGTCGTCGGTATCGGCGGCGTAGGCGGTTTTGTGCTCGAAGGGCTTGTACGCGCAGGTGTCGGGCGTATCATTGCCGTTGACAGTGATACGGTCAGCATTACCAACATCAACCGACAGCTTATCGCAGACACGGATAGCGTCGGCAAGAGCAAGACACAAGCGGCGCGCGAGCGTATGACGAAGATAAACCCGGAGCTTGAATTTATAGGCGAGGACATTTTCGTCACGCCCGAAAACGCGGACGGGCTGGTAAAGAGGTATATGCCCGACTATATCGTAGACGCGATCGACACGGTAAGCGCGAAGCTTGCGCTGATAGTCTCCGCGCAGAATAACGGCGTGAAGATAATATCGTCCATGGGTACGGGTAACAAGCTCGACCCCGAGCGCTTAAAGCTTGCCGACATATACAAAACGAGCGTGTGTCCGCTTGCACGTGTCATGAGGCGCGAGCTGAAGGCTCGGAAAATAAAAAAGCTCACCGTGCTTTACAGTGAGGAAGAGCCGGTGCGCCGCGAGGACGGAAGCACGCCTGTTATCAAGGATAACGGACGCCACGCACCGGGAAGCATATCCTTTGTGCCATCTGTCGGCGGACTTATGATCGCGTCAAGAGTGGTACGTGATATAATAGGAATGTAAAAAACGCGTCAGATGACGCGTTTTTTAATACCTGGGATTAATGTGGCTGTATGGGCTTACAGGCTTTATCGGAAGCTCTTTTATAAGCGTGTGTCCGCAGCTTCTGCAGACCGTGCTTGATATATCGTTCATATCGGCACATACACTGCAGGCAAGCGTTGCATCGTCCTTGGTGGGGAGTATCGTTACAAGCTCACTGCCGCATATGTGAAACACCTGTTTTCCCTGCTTGTACGTGCGTTGGATGTGTGCAAAGACTACCGAGCCTGCGCCGACGCTGAATGCCTTATGCTTAAGCTTCATGCCGTCGGGGGTTTTTATGTACAGATACACGTGATTTGTGCTTGTGAGCCTGCGTGAATTGATCTCCTTGCCCGAGCTTACCGTCGTTTTTACGTCAACACCTTCGATAGTGCCGCAATAGGTTATATCCTTAAGCCTTGACGGTATGTCGGTGATTATAAAGGGCAGAACAAGGACGATAAGTGTAAGAAAGATGCCGAAGCCGATATTCTCGCTTCTGAATAATCTGTCGCGTAACAGTATCACGAATAACGCGGCAAGGATAAACATTACGGTGCATACACAAAGGCGTATGCGCTTTTTCTTTTCGGCTTTAACGGCAAGTGCCTCTATATCTTGTGGCAGATAAAGCTTCTGTGTCATTTTTTCTCCTCGTACAGCTCGAGCGACCTTATAAGCCTGTCGCGCCTGATAGCGCTGTCATAGCTTTTGCCTATGTTGATACGTGCACGCTTGCCCGTGAGCCTGAGCCAAAGTCGGCGCACAAGCACGTAAGCGTAGCCCGGCACAAGTAAAAGCTTGTGCTTTTTTGCCGCGGGAATATGAGTATAAACGTGATTGTTAAGTGTTTTTACAAGATAGGGAAGCATTCCCTCTGCCTTTTTCTCACTGTTTCGGTTTACGCTCGAAAAGCGATCGTCTGTATTTTTTGCTCCCATATTGCCGACAGCGAAAATATCCTCAATGAGCGCCTTTGCCGTGTCATCGGGTACACCTTGAGAAAACGTACGCGGCGTAAGACCGATATACTCGCACGCTTTTGTAAGTACCCTTGCAAGGTGCATAAGCCCGAGCATGTGAGGGGTGTCGCCAAATGATCCTTCGGGATCCTCACAGCTTTGCATGAACGCCGCCCAGTCGTAAAGATGGCGCAGACCGATGCCCTCGTTTTGAATATGTCCTGCTGTATGTACAAGCAGGGTAAGACCGTGGAAAAACGCGCTTGCGACAGGAATGTCGGTGTCGCCGTAGCGTAAGGTATCGGCGCTTTCGATAATTCCGTTTTTGCCGAAAATGATATTGTCAAGCTCTCCCTGCAGGCGCACAGGCAGGCTTCCTACAGTATGATGAAGCTCAATACGGCACGCGCCCTTTATATACGCGCGATGATGATCGCCTGTGTTTTCGATGAGCTTAAAGCCCTCATCAACAAGCGCTTTGCCTGCACACTCAAGTGTATCCGGGTGTATGATAACGTCAACGTCACCGATGGCGCGAATAAACCTTTTTTTATAAAATCTGTCCGACGCGATGCCCTTAATAATTGCGTGGTCAATACCGTGCTTTGCCAAAAGAGCGGACGCCTCGCGGTGATGCTCGTAGCCTTCTATGTTGTTTTTGTAGGTCGCATCAGCGTATTTTTTCAAGGTCCTGTATGCAACGCCGTTGTCCCTCTCGGACTCGTAAAGCGAGTCAAAAAGGCTTAAGCACACGCTTTGACGTATGCTTTCTTCAACTATATCACGTCTCAGCTGTTCATTCTTTGGAAAGGGCATCGTGTCCGACACGCCCATTTGACGCCGAAGGATCGAAAGCAGATATATCTGTGCCTCGTTCAAAGCAATTACCTCATTTACATTATTGACTGAGAGTTTATTATCAGTCTGAAGCGCAGGCCTAATTTTTCCGCCGCCTTGCGGCACATCACCATGCGGTTGAGAAATATTTCAAAGTAGTCCATGACAGGGCTTATCGAGGTGTCTATCTCAAGCTCGAGAACTATCTCGGTGCGCTCGTCGTTTATTGAAAGATTGGAGCTTGTTACCGAGTAGTTTACGCGGTCGTGGATATCAAAGGTCGAAAAATCGCGGTTGCGTACACGACTGCGGCGCACATCGCACTTGTCGGCGAGGATGAGAGCCGCGGCAACGTCGTTTACCGCAACGCCCGTGCCCTCGTCGTGATTGCC
>JAFUMW010000081.1 GCA_017482465.1 Clostridia bacterium | reverse complement strand
CTCGTTTCCAAGATCCCAGCCAATTATAGCCGGATGGTCGTTAAAGTGTCGTACAAGGAAGTCAACGTATTTTATCTCCCACTTGATAACAAACGGGTCGCAGATCGGGTTTTTGCCCTCAAATGCCGGCGGAACGAACCATCTTCCGCTCATCCAGCCTGTGATAAGTCCTACTATAACGCTTATGCCGCGCTTTTTTGCAAGATCGAGCATTACCTCGAAGCGGTTTACCATGAGCATATCCATGCCTGCACGGCCTGCCGCCGTACTTTTATCAAGCGGGTCCTCGCAGAACCTGAGCTCACGCTCCTCACCCTTACATTTGCGGTGCATAACGAGCGGCTGGAACTCGCTCCAGAGCGGGAAAACGCGGATGTATCGAATGTTGTTTTCTGCAAGGCGTCTGAAATCGTCGTCAACTACCTTTGCATCCCAGTTTGTCCACATATGTAGGCCGGCGTTTGATGCCCAATAATTACAGCCGGTAAAAAATGTACCCGATTCAAATATTTTGTTCATGGATAGCCCTCCGTTATGATTGAAAACTTATACCTTTATAAATTTCTCGCGTTCCAGCCCCAATAGGTGACTTCCTCGTATTTCACGTAAACATTTGCGGGGTCGCAATCAAGTATTTCGGTGTAAATGTCGGTAAGCACACAGGTAAGCTCGTTTAAGTCCTTTGCGCTTGCCTTGCCGTAGATCTTTACCTCGGCAAAAACTAACGTTTCGTTGTTTTCACCCTTGAAATAAAGGTCGCAGTCGCCGATATTCTCGACCATCAGCCATGCCTCGGATTTTCCGGGGATAGTCGCTATCGCCTTGCCAAGCTCGCTTTTGAGCGCAAGCGAGGTCTTTTCGTCTATCGTTTTGTTGGTTCTTGTTGCAATGTACGGCATTATTTTATCTCCTTTTATACTGTTTTGATAAGATAGTTTTTGTAGATCTCGGTTTCTGTATCCGGATATTTTGCTTTTACTGTTTGTTCAAGCTTTGAAAGTGAGGGATATTCGGTATGATAATGTCCCGCCTCGTAAAGCGTGATGCCCATGTCGGCGGAATCGGTAAGCTGATGATATTTAAGCTCGCCCGTCAGGTACGCCTGCGCGCCGGTAGATACCGCGAGACCGATGCAATCGTCTCCCGCGCCCCCAAGCACCGCAAGACGAGCGATCTTTTCACCTGCACCGTTGTAATTTACATACGGCGCGCCGAGCTTTTCCTTAATGTGATACGCAAGCTCGTCAACGCTCATCTCGCGCGGAAGCGTACCGACTCTGCCCACACCGTTCTCTATATCGCCGAACGGTTCAGTGTCGGTCAGCTCAAGTGCTTCGGCGAGCGCGTCGTTTACACCGCCTGCGACCGAATCGAAGCGTGTATGGAAGGACATTGCCGTAATGCGCGACTCGATAAGCCTTATAAGCCTTTTGGGTACACCTATATCGGTGTTGACAGCTTTGATGCCCTTGAATATTATCGGGTGATGTGAGATCACGGTGTCATAGCCGTTGTTAACGGCGTATTCGATCGCTTCCGGAGTGATATCGAGTGTAAAAAGTATCTTTTTCACCTCATCCTCGGGGTGAGAACAGCACATAAGACCGTCATTGTCCCACTCACACGAGAGAGTTTTCGGCATTATGCCGTCAAGATAGTCATAAAGTTCGCGTTTGGTAGGCATAGCCCTTCCTCCTTATATTTTCATCAGCTTTTCGCAAAGATCCGAAAGCTGTCTGTCGGCTTCTATCGCCGCGGTATCGGGGTTTGCCGCACGGCTCATTCCTTCAATGCGCCTGCCTGCCGCGATGCGTGTACGCCTTAACAGCTCGAGCTCGTCCCCGTTTGCTTTACCCGAGCGAATACGTCCGATGTTGATATGCCCGAGCAAGAGCTCAAAGCGCGAGTATTCACGCACAACGCCGTCGTATTCGGCACATATTATCTGATAACATTTGTCTGCGGCGGTACAGACCTTTTCGTCAATGATGTTAAAGCCGTTTTCGGCAAGGTATGCGCGCAACACCTCCGGCATAGTCATCGGCTGGAGTATCAGTCTGATACGCGGATCTCTTACGTACTCGGATGCGTCTATGATATCGCGGATCAGCTCGCCTCCCATGCCCGCGATGATTATGTCATCGGGAGAGAGCGCGGAGGCTTTGTCAAGTCCGTCGGCAAGAAGCAGGTCTATCTTGTCCGACAGCCCCGAAACGGCTACGTTTATCTTTGCCCGTTTTACAGGCCCTTCGTTTATGTCCGAGGCGACCGCGCGCGGACAGATGCCGTGTTTTACAAGATATATCGGCAGATACGCATGATCGCTTCCAATGTCGGCGGCGACCGCGCCCGCTCTTACAAACGAGGCGCACGCGAGCAGTCTGCTGTCAAGCTCTGTTGTCGTATTCATCATTTTAACAGCTTTTCAAAAGCGATCCTTTGCATATTTCCGTAATAGTATACGTATCCGCACTCGCCAAAGCCGTGGCTTTCTGCCATGTGGCGCATTATCTTATTCTCAGGATGAGTGTCTACACGTAAAGAGGCGTAACCGAGCTCGCGCGAGCGTGCTTCGCACTTGTCGTATATCATATGAGCAAGTCCTTGTCCTCTGTAGTCTCCCGAAATGGCAACACGGTGCATCGCTCCGTAGTTTTCGCCGCTGTAAAGCCAGCTTCCGCCATCGAGATCATCATACACCGGCTCGGGCGGCGCGTACAGTACAAAGTAGCCCGCGACTCTGCCGTTATCATCGAGTATGTACGCTTCGGCGGTCTTTATATCGTTTTCAACAACGCCGCGGTTGGGAAAGTCGTTCTGCCATTGGTCGATATTTTGTGCGGCGAGATATTCCTGCGCGTTTTTGATAACAGGCATTATTGCGTCGATGTCGTCAAGAGACGCGCGCTTTATTTTTATCATAATTTCTCCTTAAATAAGCAAGTAATCAGTAGGGGCGCTCCTGTGTGAGCGCCCGATTTGTAAAGAGCGGTCACGCAGGAGCGCCCCTACGGACTTGATTTAAGCGCATCGAAACCGATGCAGACTTTTACTTTGTAGCGAGGTAATCGTTGATCTTTTCAACAAGTGCTTCAGCGTCTGTTCCGTGAACGGCGCAGGCAGCTTCGATGCTTTCGCCTCTTGCGGAGGGGCATCCAAGGCAGTGCATACCGATCTCAAGGAAGAACTGAGCTGTGCCGCGGTCGAAATCGAGAACATCGCCTATGATCGAATCCTTTGTTACTTCCATGTCACAAAAATCCTTTCTTAAGTATTTCGTATATAATTATACCTGTTTTATTTGCATAAGTCAATAATATTTTGTGAACTGATGAAAATATTTGTTTTGCCGCTGCACAACATTTTTTCTTCTTTTATCCTTAAAAAATGTATATTTCTTTAAAATTGCATCTTGAAGTTTGTAAATATGTGTGTTATACTGGAATCACAAAAGGGCATATGCCCGATTATCGGAGGTTATTATGGATTGTATATTCTGTAAGATAGCGGCGGGTGAGATCCCGTCAACAAAGGTGTTTGAAAACGATAAGATCGTCGCCTTCAAGGATCTAAATCCCCAAGCGCCGGTGCATCTTCTTGTGATACCCCGCGAGCATATCGCATCGGCTGATGAGGTAAACGCGGACAACGCTCTTTCAATTGCAGAGATATTTAAGAATATTCCGTCGATCGCCGCGGATGCCGGACTCACAAACGGCTACCGTATCATCACCAATATAGGCGAGGACGGCTGTCAGTCAGTAAAGCATATGCATTTCCACATTCTGGGTGGAACAAAGCTTGCCGAAAGGATGTGCTGACATGGGATTTATCAAAGAAGAACTTGAGCGTCGCGGTGTACCGGCGCTTCCCGAAATAAACAAAGAAAACTTCGAAGAAACGAGAAAAAAGATCGTAGACATATTCTCCGAGCATGTTTACGGCTACGGTCCTGCACGCGAATACGGCGTTATAAGCGGTGAGATAGTACGTAAGCAGGATGGCGCGTACGGCGGTGACAAGATTATTGAGGATCACAAGATAACTGTCGACACACCGAAGGGCCCGTACGATCTGTACGCCTTTGTAACGCGTCCGAAAACTGATAAACCGGTGCCGCTGTTTGTGATACATCATTTCCCATATGTTACCGGCGGTTACAGAAACGGACAGGTGGATTTCAATCCAAATAGACCCTGTCGTATGAGATTACCCGATGAGGAAATTGTGGACGGCGGTTGCGCTATCGCCGTGCTTTATAACAAAGACGTAACAATAGACTGGAACGATTTTGACGACGGTATCGCCGTTAATTTCGGACGTAACGAGACCGGCGAATGCTCGTGGGGCAAGATCGGTTATTGGGCGTGGGCGGCAAGCCGTGTGCTTGATCACCTGTATACGTACGACTGCTACGACAAGAGCCGCATATGCGTTGTCGGACACTCACGCATGGGTAAGACTGCGCTCTGGACGGGCGCACAGGACACGCGCTTTACTCACGTTATCTCCAACGACTCGGGCTGCACGGGTGCGGCTATGACTCGCGGCAAGGTCGGAGAAAAGACGGCGGATATATGCGGAATATCACATTGGTTCTGCAGAAATTATCAGAAATACAAGGGCGAGGAAGCAACAGCGAATATGCCGTTTGACCAGCACTATCTGCTCGCGGCAATGGCAGGACGTAAGCTTTACGTCGGCTCGGCAAGCGAGGACACATGGGCTGACCCTGACAGTGAGTACCTCTCCTGTCATGCGGCGTCCCCCTATTTTGAGGCGCTCGGCGGAAAGGGCTTTATAGCTCCCGACAGATTTCCCGAAGCGGGCGAGGAGTTCCATGAGGGTGATATCGAGTATCATCTCCGTCCCGGCTCGCATGCGATGAACCGTTACGATTGGAAAAGATATATTGATTTTTTGAAGGCATAAGTCACAAATAAGGAGGAATAACATGGGATTTATTCAAGATGAACTCGCGCGCCGCGGTGTACCGGCGCTTCCCGAGATAAACAAAGAAAACTTTGAAGAAACAAGACTCAAGCTTGTAGACATACTGTCCGAGCATATCTACGGCTACGGACCGAGCTTCAAAAGCGAGGTGCGCGGCGAGGTTGTCAAAATGTCGGACACGGCTTACGGCGGAGGTGTTACTACCGAGGATATCAAGATAACAGTGACCACACCCAAGGGCGACTTTGAGTTTTACGTGTTTGTAAACCGTCCTAACAGCGATAAGCCCGTTCCGCTTTTCCTTCTCGTGAACTTCGCATATCCCTGCGGCGGACTTCTTCACGGTCAGGTACTCGGCGACGGTAACCCGAAAGCTCCCCCGTGCCGATTCAGACTTCCCGATGAGGAGATCGTTGACAACGGATGCGCTCTCGCGGTCATATACAACAAGGATATATCCGGCGACAACGGCAACTTCTCAACCGACGGTCTTGCCGCGAAGTTCGGACGTAACAAGTCCGGCGAATGCTCGTGGGGAAAGATCGGATACTGGGCGTGGGCGGCAAGCCGTGCGCTTGATTATCTTTACACCTTCGATCATTATGACAAGAGCAGGATAGCTATCGTCGGACACTCGCGTCTTGGTAAGACCTCACTTTGGTGCGGCGCGCAGGATACACGCTTTACGCACGTGATTTCGAATGACTCGGGTTGCTCGGGTGCGGCTATAACACGCGGCAAGGTGGGCGAAAAGATCGAGGTCATCTGCACACGTATCGCTCCCCACTGGTTTTGCGAGAAGTATTATGAATATAAGGGCGAGGAAGCGACCGCGAAAATGCCGTTTGATCAGCACTATCTGCTCGCGGCGATGGCAGGACGTAAGCTTTATATCGGCTCGGCAAGCGAGGATCAGTGGGCTGACCCGAACAGTGAATATTTAAGCGCTTGCGCCGCATCCCCATACTTTGAGGCGCTCGGACAAAAGGGCTTTGTTGCTCCCGACCGTTTCCCCGAGGCGGGAGAGGAGTTCCACGAGGGCAATATTCAGTATCATCTTCGTCCGGGTACGCACGCGATGAACCGCTACGACTGGAAGAGATATATTGAATTTTTGAAGGCTTGATGCATGTAATTGAATAGCAACTCCGTCCTTATAACTGCGAAAGTACTTGTAAGGACGGAGCTTTTTTTAATAAAAATGTCATATGTTGCAGAAATTTGTTTTTTTAGTATTGCAATTCTGTGAATTTATTGGTATAATGTATTTGTACAAAACCAAAAACAACGGAGGACTTAAATATGAGCGGAGAACTTGTCGGAGATATCAGTGTAATAGGTATGCGAGGATGTGAGGAATTTGTTTCATCTGTAGACAGATACCTCAAAGAATGGCGCAGAACAGAGGAAAGCTTTGTTGTTGAAGCAAAGTGCCCGCGTTTCGGCTCGGGAGAGGCTAAAGGCCTTGTTAACACTTCTCTCAGAGGTCATGATGTTTATATCATCTCGGACTGCTTTAACTATGGAGTAACCTATGAAATGTACGGTCAGACCGTACCCATGAGCCCCGATGATCATTTCCAGGATCTTAAGCGTGTTATCGGTGCTATCGGCGGAAAGGCGCGCCGTATCTCGGTGATCATGCCTATGCTTTACGAGGGCAGACAGCACAAGCGTTCCTCACGCGAATCGCTTGACTGTGCGCTTGCACTTCAAGAGCTTGTGAATATGGGTGTATCGAACTTCATCACATTTGACGCACATGACGCGAGAGTACAGAACGCGATCCCGCTCAGCGGATTTGATGATGTGCGTGCAACATATCAGATGATAAAAGCACTTATCAAGAATTACCCCGACATCTCGCTTGAAAAGGACGATGTTATGATGATCTCTCCCGACGAGGGCGGTATGGCAAGATGTATGTACTACTCGTCTGTACTCGGAGTTGATCTCGGTATGTTCTACAAGCGCCGTAACTATACCGTAGTTGTAAACGGTAAGAACCCGATCGAGGCACACGAATACCTCGGACGCAGTGTCAAGGGCAAGGACGTTATCGTCGTTGACGACATGATCTCCTCGGGCGAATCGATACTCGACGTTGCGCTTCAGCTCAAGAGCAAGGGCGCAAAGCGTATCTTCGTGTTTGCAACATTCGGACTCTTCTGTAACGGACTTGACCTTTTTGACAAGGCGTACGCAGACGGAACGATCTCGAAGATCTTTACGACTAACCTCATATACAGAACCCCCGAGCTTCTTACAAAGGAATGGTACGGAGAGGTCAATATGTGTAAGTACGTGTCTTATATCATCGACACGCTCAACCACGATTACACGATCAGTAAGCTTTTGGACCCTGTTACCCGCATACATAATCTCCTTGACAAGCACAAGGCAGAGCTTGCGGCAAAGCAGTAATACAATAAGCACAAAAAGCACCGTGAAAACGGTGCTTTTTTTATACTCGGACAGGTAAATCTTCACATTTGAAATATTTTGGCATATCATGAAAATACAGCAATATTTTTGAAAAAAGGATCGGTTTTTAATATGGCAAACGGATATCTTATCGTAAGAGTGAGCGCGGCGGGCGGGACTATTCCGCTTGAGGACGCGATCGTCACCGTATACAACGCCGACAACGGTGAGAGCGGTATAATCGCCACCCGCTTTACCGATGCAAGCGGACGAACAGACAAGATCGCGCTTGAAGCACCGTTACGCGCGCTCTCGGAGTCGCCCGATAACGGCGGTGTCAGACCTTATGCAATATATAATGTGGACGTTATAAAGGAAGGCTATTATGATTCGTTCAACCTCGAGGTTCCTGT
This sequence comes from Clostridia bacterium, assembly GCA_017482465.1. Taxonomy (GTDB): domain Bacteria; phylum Bacillota; class Clostridia; order Oscillospirales; family CAG-272; genus UBA4717. Next base: position 112 of record JAFUMW010000081.1, on the reverse strand, counting down.
TTTCGACGGCATAACATCGGTGCTTCCGGTAGATATGCTTCCGCTTTCCGAATATGATTCGGAAAATGTCCGGCCGGAGCTCGGGCTTGTTACCGATGACAGAGAGCCGCCG